>JAPLLU010000113.1 GCA_026387385.1 Candidatus Omnitrophota bacterium | reverse complement strand
TCCTGTTGGATTTAGAGGAAAAGAAAATCATCACTCAAAAACAGATTATTAATACTACGGTAGGCAGGATTATATTTAATGAGATATTACCCGAAGGTTTTGGTTTTGTAAACAAAGAGCTAAATAAGGGTGTCGTAGGAGCCATTGTGGCGGATTGCTTTAAGCGTTTTGGGCATGATAGGTCCATTCAATTACTAGACGATATTAAAAGGTTGGGTTTTGAGTTTGCCACAATTGGCGGAATATCTATCGGCATAGATGATTTAAAGGTTCCCCAGGCAAAGCAGGAAGTCTTAAAAGAAGCAAGGCAAGAGGTAGCTAAGGTTGAGGATCAGTATCACAAAGGTATTATTACTGACAAAGAGCGTTACAACAAGGTCATTGATATTTGGACTCATGCTACCGATAAAGTTTCAGACCTGCTTTTTAAAGAGATGGAACCATTTAATCCTATATTTATGATGGCTGATTCAGGAGCAAGAGGCTCTCGGTTACAGGTGAGGCAGTTGGCAGGTATGCGCGGCCTTATGGCAAAACCTTCGGGAGAAATCATTGAAAGCCCCATAACTGCTAATTTCCGGGAGGGATTAACGGTTCTGGAATATTTTATCTCAACTCATGGCGCGCGTAAAGGACTTGCCGATACAGCCCTTAAGACTGCAGATGCAGGATACCTGACGCGCAGACTCGTAGATGTTGGCCAAGAGATTCTCGTTAACGAACTAGACTGTGGTACGCTTAATGGCATTACAGTATCAGCTATTATCGAAGGCGATGAGGTAATGATTAGCCTAAGGGACCGTATCATAGGCAGGGTGGTACTGGATAATATCGTAGATATTATTACTGATGAAGTTGTCGTGGAACAGGGCTTAGAGATTACCGAAGAAAAAGCAGATATGATCGAGAAACTCGGAATTGAAAAGATACGTATACGCAGTGTTTTAACCTGTGAATCAGCCAGAGGCGTCTGTGCAAAATGCTATGGCAGGAATTTGGCTACTGGAAGAATCGTTGAGTTGGGAGAGGCTGTAGGAGTAATCGCGGCACAGAGTATCGGTGAGCCCGGCACGCAGTTAACCATGAGGACGTTCCATATCGGTGGTACAGCCTCAAGAATTGTGGCACAGTCATTTAACAAATCAAAGAATAAAGGTACGGTTAAATACCATAGTTTGAGAGTTGTCTCTAAGAATAAAGAGTTTGTGGTTTTAAACAGGAACGGTTCAATAAGTATTAACGATAAGCAGGACAGGGAATTGGAGCGCTATCTTCTTCCGCAAGGTGCGTTTATAAGCATTGCTGACGGAGATGAAATAGCAATGGCCGTAGTATTTGTGCGCTGGGATCCGTATACGCTACCTATTCTTACGGAGGTCGGCGGCCAGGTAAAATATGAAGATTTGCGCGAAGACGTTACTGTTAGAGAAGAGTTAAACCCGGTTACGAAATTGACCGAGCGCGTAGTGGTTGAGCATAAACAGGAATATCATCCTCAGATATTAATTTTGGACGAGAGGAAAGAAGTTTTAGGTATATACCCTATTCCGGTAGGAGCGCATATATTAGTTAAGGACGGCCAAAGAATATCCGGAGGAGACCTCTTAGCAAAAATACCACGTTTAGTAGTTAAGACAAGAGACATTACAGGAGGATTACCTAGAGTCGCTGAATTATTTGAGGCGAGGAGGCCTAAAGATCCTGCAGTGATAAGCGAGATAGACGGTTTTGTGGAATTTGGTGAAGCTAAGAAAGGCCAGCGCGTAATTATTGTGAAGTCTTCTACCGGTATGCAGATTGAGTATGTCATTCCCCACGGAAAACACCCTAATGTTTATAAAGGCGATAAGGTTGCAGCTGGCCAGCAATTGACTGACGGGCCAGTGGTTTTACAGGATATTTTAAGAGTCTGCGGAGACAAGGTATTGCAGGAATATTTAGTTAATGAAGTCCAGGAGGTTTACAGGCTTCAAGGCGTGCGTATAAATGATAAACATATCGAGATGATTATCAAGCAGATGTTAAAGAAGGTAAGAATAGAAGAATCGGGAGATACGGAGTTTTTAGCCACGCAGCAAGTTGATAAATGGAGATTTCAGAAAGAGAACATGCGTGTGATCAAGAAAGGCGGAAAGCCTGCTGTGGCTACACCGTTATTGTTAGGTATCACCAAGGCATCTTTGACCACCGAAAGTTTTATATCTGCCGCGAGCTTCCAGGAGACTACGCGTGTTCTTACCGCAGCTGCCGCCAGCGGCAAGCGCGATGAGTTATTTGGATTAAAAGAAAATGTTATAGTAGGGCACCTGATACCCGCTGGGACAGGATTTCATGCTCATAATGATATTGAAATCACCAAATTTAACCAGGCTAACAAAGAGGATAAAAAAGAAACAAAAATTGAAGAAGTGGCGGGTAAGAAGGGATAGAGGAAGAATAAGATGCCGACAATTGCGCAGTTAATCAGATTCGGTAGGATTTCTAAAAAGAAGAAGACAAAATCACCGGCTTTGAAAAGTTGCCCTCAGAGGCGGGGAGTCTGTGTTCAGGTACGTACCATGACTCCGAAAAAACCCAATTCTGCCTTAAGAAAAATTGCCAGAGTCAGATTAACTACAGGAATAGAAGTCACATCTTATATTCCCGGAGAAGGGCATAATCTCCAGGAACATTCCATAGTTTTAGTAAGAGGCGGCCGTGTAAAGGATCTGCCTGGCGTTAGATATCATATTGTTCGAGGGACCCTTGATGCTTCAGGTGTTAATCAACGCAAAAAGTCTCGTTCAAAATATGGAGCCAAAAGGCCAAAATAATAGGAGCGGATAGCGACTAATGAGAAGAAGAAAAGCACAAGAAAAAACAATTCTAGCTGACCCTAAATTTAACAGTAAGATTGTAGCTAAATTTATTAATATGGTAATGCGCGAAGGCAAGAAGTCTCTTGCAGAAAAAATAGTCTACGGAGCATTTGAACTAGTAAAACAGCAACTCAATGAACCGGATGCACTTAAAGTCTTTCATAAGGCAATAGATAATATCAGGCCGCGCCTGGAAGTTAAGCCTAGAAGGGTAGGAGGAGCAACTTATCAGGTGCCGATTGAGGTAAGACAGGAACGCGGGACATCCATTGCATTACGCTGGATTATAGATTTTTCTCGGGTGAAAAAAGGCAAGTCCATGAGGGAGAAAATTGCTGAAGAATTGATTTCAGCCTACAAAGGCGAAGGTTCAGCGATAAAGAAAAAAGACGATACGCATAAGATGGCCGACGCCAATAAAGCATTTGCGCACTTTAGGTGGTAAGCCGTCCATAATATATATATGAACATGGGGAAAATACCATTAGACAAAATCAGGAATATAGGGATAATAGCGCACATAGATGCCGGAAAAACCACTACTACCGAACGCATACTTTACCAAACCGGTCAAACTTATAAGATCGGAGAAGTGGATGAAGGAACTGCCACAATGGACTGGATGATTCAGGAGCAGGAAAGAGGTATTACTATAACCGCTGCCTGCACTACTTTTACCTGGAAAGATGTGGCTGTTAATGTTATTGATACGCCTGGACACGTTGACTTTACCGTTGAGGTAGAAAGGTCATTAAAGGTCTTAGACGGCGCAGTAGTTGTTTTTTGTGGCGTAGGAGGGGTTGAACCGCAATCAGAGACAGTTTGGCGTCAGGCTGACCGCTATGAAGTGCCCAGAATTGCCTTTGTGAATAAAATGGATAGGACAGCCAGCAACTTCTTAGATACCCTCCAGCAGATGCATGCAAAATTAGGAGCGAATGCCGTAGCGATACAGCTACCGTATTTTCAAAACGAAACTTTCTCTGGCATTATTGATCTGGTTGAGAAAAAATTAATTATGTACAAGGATGACTTAGGAATAGATTTTGATATTCATGATGTTCCCGCTGAATTCAAGAAGGAAGCGGATAAATATCATGATATATTATTAGAGAAAGTAATAGAGCAAGATGAAAAATTAATGGAGAAGTTTACACATGATAAAGCTATTGGTATTGCTGAAATAAAAGAGGCAATCAGGAAGGCAACCATAAAGAATAAGCTTATTCCTGTTTTGTGCGGCGCTTCATTAAAGAATAAAGGCATACAGTTGCTCTTAGATGCGATTTGTGATTATCTTCCTTCTCCTATTGATGTGCCGCCCGTTAAAGGTATAGAACCATCGAGCGGAGAATACGAAGAAATTGTTGCTTCGGATGATGCCCCTTTTTGTGCGTTGTGTTTTAAGGTAACGAGCGATCCTTATGTGGGAAAAATAAACTACATCAGGGTATATTCCGGGAAAGTAGCCTCAGGAAAATATATCTATAATGTCGGTAAGAGAGAAAGGGAACGCATTACAAAATTATTGAAGATGCATGCCAATGTTCAGGAGATTGTTGATGAGGTGTCAACCGGCGATATTGCGGCAGCGGTAGGATTAAAGGAGACGAAAACCGGAGATACGCTTTGCGATGAAACTAATCCTATCTTAATTGAGGCTATACATTTTCCTGAGCCGGTAATTCAGCAGGCGATTGAACCGAAGACCAAACAAGACCAGGAAAAATTAGGTCTTGCCCTGCACAAATTGGAAGAAGAAGACCCTTCTTTTCGCGTGACCTACAATCAAGAGACGGGTCAGACCATTATTTCTGGAATGGGGCAATTGCATTTAGATATAATAATCGACCGAATAATGCGGGAGTTTGATCTTGAGGCGCATATAGGCCAGCCGCAGGTTGCTTATCGGGAGACGGTTACTAAAAAGGTTGTTTCTACCGGAAAGTTCATTCAACAGACAGGCGGCCACGGACAATATGGCCATGTAGTTATAGAGATTGAGCCTCAGGATATGCCGGGTAAAGGCATTACCTTTGAGAATAAGATAAAAAGCGGGGCTATACCGCGTGAATTTATACCTTCAGTAAAAGAAGGTATTATGGGTTCGGCAAAGAGCGGAATTGTATCAGGATACCCTGTTACGGATATTAAGGTAACGTTAATTGATGGTTCTTTTCACCAAGTGGATTCTTCTGAACTGGCTTTTAAGATGGCAGCAGCAATAGCTTTTAATGAAGGCCTTAAGAAGGCCAGCCCCATTTTATTAGAGCCGATTATGGATATGGAGATTGTGGTGCCGGAAGAATATATGGGCACGGTAATAGGGGACTTAAGTTCCCGGCGCGCCAAAATAGTGTCTCTGTCAACACGGGTAAATGCACGTATCATCAGGACGCATGTGCCGCTTGCCGAGATATTCAATTACGCTACGGTAATACGTTCTTTGACTCAAGGGCGCGCATCCTATACAATGGAGCCCTCATTTTACGCTGAGGTGCCTTCACATATAGCGGAAAAGATTATCGGAGGTTTTGTCTCGTCTGATGCAAGAAGAGGATTCTAGAAAATAATGAAAGAACTTTATAATAGGAGGTGAAGTAATGGCTAAAGAAAAATTTGTAAGAACAAAGCCACACGTTAACATCGGGACAATAGGTCATATAGACCACGGTAAGACACTTTTGACTTCTTCTATTACACATGTATTGGCTAAATTAGGAAAGGCTCAAGCTAGGGAATATGCGGATATAGCCAAGGGAGGTACGGTAAGGGACGAAACTAAAGTAGTCACTATTTCTGTTGCGCACGTTGAATATGAAACTGACGCTCGCCATTACGCCCATATAGATTGCCCCGGCCACGCAGACTACATCAAAAATATGATTACCGGAGCAGCGCAGATGGATGGAGCAATATTGGTGGTTTCTGCAGCAGACGGCCCGATGCCACAAACCCGCGAGCATATACTTCTAGCAAAACAGGTTAATGTTCCGGCAATGGTAGTGTTTCTCAATAAAGTTGATGTAGTTCAAGATAATGAACTCCTTGATTTGGTAGAGATGGAAGTAAGAGAATTGCTCACAAAGTATGGTTTCCCTGGAGATAAGACCCCCGTAATAAAAGGAAGCGCACTAAAGGCAATGCAGGCAATACAGTCAGGAGCAGACCCCACCACCAGTCCAGATTGCAAGCCTATTTTAGACTTGTTGAAGGCCGTGGATGAGTTTATCCCGATTCCTGTGAGAGAAATGGATAAGCCTTTACTTATGGCCGTGGAAGATGTTTTTAGTATTGAAGGTAGAGGAACCGTAGGTACCGGAAGGATCGAGCGCGGTAAAGTCAAGATAAACGAAGAGGTGGAATTAGTGGGGTTAAGGCCTGAGGTAAGAAAAACAGTCGTTACTGGTATTGAAATGTTCCGTAAGCTTCTTGATGAAGGCCAGGCAGGAGATAACGTGGGCCTTCTTTTAAGAGGCGTAGATAAGGACGCAATAGAGCGCGGTATGGTTATAGCGGCGCCTAAGTCCATTACTCCTCACACAAAGTTTAAAGCTCAGGTTTATATCTTGACCAAGGAAGAAGGCGGAAGGCATACGCCGTTTTTTAAAGGTTATAGGCCGCAGTTTTACTTCAGGACCACCGATGTTACCGGAGCTGTTGTGCTTCCTCAGGGTGTAGAAATGGTTATGCCCGGGGATAATATAAACCTGGAAGTAGAGCTTATTACACCAATTGCCATGGAGAAGGAGTCCCGTTTTGCTATACGCGAAGGCGGGCATACCGTGGGCGCAGGCGTAGTAACGGAGGTTATTGCCTAGTTCGTTAATATCGTACGTCCGTAGAGTTGGTTTTATCAGTTAAAACGAACGGAATGGTTGATTAAACAAATGCAGAAGATACGTATAAAATTAAGAGCATATGATCATCGCCTTTTGGATCAGGCGGTAGGAGAAATCGTAGAGACTGCCAGGCGCACTGGTGCAAAAATTTCAGGCCCTGTGCCTCTTCCTACAAAAAAAGAGATTTATACGGTCTTACGCTCTCCGGTTATTGATAAGAAGTCGCGCGAGCAATTCGGTTTATCTACACATAAACGACTCATAGATATACTTGAGCCGACATCTAAAACGATCGATGCGTTAAGGAAGTTAAATCTGCCTGCAGGGGTAGATGTGGAGATCAAGTAAGTGAGGACACCCCGCCAGAGGCGGGGTTATCCCTATTCGCTTAGGCTCACAGGGATTTCGTCAAACCAAAGCTTTAGGTGCTCAATTCGCGCAATAACTTACGTCACACTTACAGTGTTTCCGTAAGTTATGTGCTCATTTATCATGACAGAATTACTCGGGAAAAAAATTGGGATGACGCAAGTCTTTAGCGAAGATTCGAAGAGAATCAGCGTTACTGTTATCGAGGCCGGGCCGTGCCTCGTATTAGCGGTAAAAGAAAAAAATATCCAACTAGGATTTGATGCTGTTAGTGAAAAGAAGCTAAAAAAACCGATGCTAGGATATTTTAGAAAATTGAACGTCACTCCGCGTAAACTAATCAAAGAATCCATTAAAGATCCTGCCAAGGAATTTAAGGTAGGTGAAGAGCTTAAGGTAGATGTGTTTAAGCCGGGAGACTACGTAGACATATCCGGTACTTCTATAGGTAAAGGTTTCCAAGGCGGAGTGAAGCGCTGGCATTGGCAAGGAGGACCCAGGACGCATGGTTCGATGTCTCATCGCAGAGTCGGCTCTTTGGGTTCTAGTACCTCTCCTGGTAGAGTCTTGAAGGGGCATCATCTTCCGGGACATATGGGCGCGCATCGGGTCACGGTCCAGAATTTAAAGGTTGTAAAGGTGGACTCAGAAAATAATCTGTTGTTGGTTAAGGGCGCGGTGCCGGGCCATAAGAACGGTTATTTGATTATCAGAAAGGCAAAGAAGAAGAAATAATGTTGCTAGAGGCCGCCTGCCTACCGGCCGGCAGGCAGGACTCAAGACGCAAGTCAACTTGAAGCATGCAGCATGAGGCCTGAAGCCCAAATATTTTCAAGAATATGACAACTATTACATTACCTATATATAATATAGAAGGCAAAGAGATAAATACGATGAAGCTGGATTCGGCTATTTTTGGTGATACCATCAATGAGGCATGCCTCTATCAGGTGGTTAATGCCTATAGGGCTAATCAAAGACAGGGATTAGCTCAAACTAAGACAAGAGGAGAGGTATCCGGAGGTGGCCGTAAACCCTGGAAACAGAAAGGGACGGGCCGCGCCAGGGTAGGTTCTATACGTTCGCCTTTATGGAGACACGGAGGCGTAGTATTTGGCCCGCATCCAAGGGATTTTTCTTATACTGTACCTAAAAAGATAAAATCTTTAGCATTAAAATCTGCTCTCAATGCCAAAATAAAAGAGAATAATTTCATCATATTAGATAGCTTCAAAATAGAGAATTCCAAGACGAAAGAGGCATTAAAGATATTTTCCAGCTTAAAGATTAATCCTTCAGGTAGTGCGCTTTTATTATTGGATAAAATTGATAACAATTTAAAATTTGCTTTACGCAATATAGGTTTTCTGACGGTTAACCGGGCAGCCGATACCAGCACATATGAGATTTTAGCGCATCAAAAATTAATCATCACCGAATCGGCTATTAAAGAGTTGATGGAGAGGTTAAAGAATAAATGATTTCCTCCTACGATATTATAAAGGCTTTGCTCAGGACTGAAAAATCAACTTTAAATGAACCTAAAGGGAAATATCTTTTTTTGGTTGTTAAATCTGCAAATAAAATCCAGATAAAGCATGCAGTAGAAGAGATATATAAAGTAAAAGTTAAAGATATAAATACGTTTATATCGCCAGGTAAATTAAAAAAGGTCAGGTATCAACTTGGCAGGACCCCGGATTCAAAGAAGGCAGTAGTTACTTTGAAAGAAGGGCAAAAGATAGAGGTAGTTTAAGATAGGTGTTAGGTTCTGGGTTTTAGGTTTTCGATGCTTGAAAAGACCTAAGTCCAAAGACCTAAGACCAAAGACCTAAGACATGGGATTAAGAAAATTTAAACCTACAACGCACTCAAGGCGTTTTATGAGCGGGAGTGATTTTTCAGAGATTACAAAAGATAAACCTGAAAAGTCGTTAATCGTTCCGCTTAAGAAATCTGGCGGCAGAAATTTTTATGGTCGAATAACTACAAGACATATCGGCGGTGGCCATAAAAGGATGCTGCGCATCATTGATTTTAAAAGAGACTTATTAGAGGTTCCGGCAAAGGTTATTGCTATTGAATATGACCCTAACCGGACAGCCCGTATTGCACTGGTAGAATATCCTAACAGAGAAAAAAGATATATTTTAAGCCCGCAGGGTTTAAAAGTGGGAGATGAGATTATAGCATCTGACCAGAAAAATGCAGATATAAAAATTGGTAATTGTCTTTCTCTTAAACATATACCTTCGGGAACCATGATTCATAATATTGAATTAGTTAAAGGAAAAGGCGGACAGATTGTAAGGGGCGCTGGTACTTCTGCTCAGGTTATGGCAAAAGAAGAACCATTTGCGCATGTAAGACTTCCTTCCGGAGAAGTAAGAATTATAAGGTTAGATTGCCACGCCACAATAGGCCAGCTCAGTAACATAGAGCATGAGGCAATTAGTATAGGAAAAGCCGGTAGAGTGCGCTGGATGGGTATAAAACCTACCGTAAGAGGCTCGGCAATGAATCCGGTGGACCATCCTCACGGAGGTGGAGAAGGAAAAGCTGGCCAGGGCAATCCTCATCCTGTGACGCCCTGGGGTAAACCCACTAAGGGTTATAGAACGAGAAAAAAAGGTAAGTATTCAGATAAGTTTATTATAAAAAGGAGAAGGTAGGTAGTATGTAGTAGGTAGGGATTAGGTTATCCCTTAGGCCTACATGCTAACTACTAACTACTGGAAAATGCCTAGATCATTAAAGAAGGGTCCGTTTGTCGAAGAAAAGTTATTGAAAAAGGCTGAGAGCGTAAGGCGCTTGGGAGTGCGTCAGGCAATCAAGACCTGGTCGAGGGCTTCAACAATAATACCTGATTTTGTAGGCTTGACGTTCGCG
>JAPLLU010000016.1 GCA_026387385.1 Candidatus Omnitrophota bacterium | reverse complement strand
GAAAGGCCGTATAATAAACTATTCACCCAGGCTTTAGAGACCAGGCCTATGTAAGAAAGTACGGCTAAAAGAGGCGCGCAGGGAATAATCCCAACTGCTAATCCAAGCGCAATAATGGTCTTTTTATCGTGTTCCAACATCTTTTTTTCTAAGAACCTACAGGATTTAGACTCTAGCCTTTTACCTAACATCATAAGTGAGCCTATAGCAATGATAAACAATCCGCCCAGAATAAGGATGTATTTAGAAATATTGCCTAAAAATCTCTCCATGGCAAAAACACCCAAGTAGTAAATAAGGAGGCTCAAACTAAGATAGACAAATATTCTCGCTAAAGAAAATAAGAAATAGACTAATAGGCTCTTTAAGATATCCTTTTTTGTCCCGGCAATATACGAGATAAGGATTGGGCCGCAACTGGCCATACAGGCCCCGGATCCAAAAAATAAGCCGGACAGAAAAAGACTCAAGCATATCTTAGGCATAGTCTAAAATTCTTTCTCTGAGAATACCTCTGCAGTGAATATATAAATTTCCGTGGACTTATCCTTCCAGGCATCGGGTTCAATACCTGCCTTATGGGCACAAAGGTTGGAAAGAAATTCTTCTTTTGACCAGCCCGTTTCTGTGGCCACCTGAGGAAGAAAAACCCCGCTTCTAAAACCCTTCCTTATTAAGACTCCATGTACGCCTAACTGAATCTTATCAAATGAGCTTATTTTTTCCATTGGCGACAATACAGATATTTCTATATCTATATCTTTAAGTTCTGATAATTCTACTTGAGTGAAACGCGGGTCACCCACTGCTGCTTCAATAGCCATATCCCGCACGGCAAGATACAACGGCTCATTGCCAATAAGATTACCGATACAACCTCTTAGCTCGCCTCCTTTACGCAATGTTACAAATGCCCCCATGTCTTTTAACAATAAAGGGTCTTTCTCCACAAATTCTAATTTCGCACTTGTTTTTAAATAAGCCTCAATAGAGCTACGCGCAATCTCAAGTAATCTCTTTCTCTGATCTTTATTTAGCATCGTTACCTCTCTTTTTTGTTGCACAGCCTCTTGAGCAGGCTCAGGGTTTAAGACAGACAAAGTAGAAGCATAAACAACAGAACTACTATAACCTACAGTCCAGACTCCCTTAACTTTTTTGTCGGTTACTAAAGCAGAATTTGTATATCTTAAAACCTCTAATTTATTATAACCTGATTCCCTACATAAAATTAATCCTGACACGGTTGGGAACCCTCCGCAAAGTGAAAGCCTGCCTTCAATTAAACCATTATATAATCCTTCGGCATCCATATTCTTCAAATAAGAAAGGGTCAAGGCATCCTGCGACTCGCATTCTTCGTAATCATAACCGTGATACATATCTGTAGACATGACCAGTAAAACATCCTTACGGCCTCCGATTGCTTCTTTAAGTAAATTTGCTAATTTCTGACAGGTAGAAAGACTGCACTGCCCCATAACTATGGGCACTATTTTAAAATCAGTTAAGGTTTTTTGCAAAAAAGGTAACTGCACTTCTATTGAATGTTCCTTCTGAAAGGCGCCAGCATCAAAAACAATTTCTTTATCTTTATCGATTAGTTTTTGCGTAAATTCATTGTCAATTTCTATATCTCCCAAGGGCGTCCTGAATATGCCTTTTGGATACACCGAAATACCGCTAAAACCGTAATAGTGACTCGGCCCAATCACAATAACTGTTTTATAAGGCTTATTCTTGATGAGCTTATAACCAAAAGCAGCGACCTGGCCGGAGTAATCATAGCCTGCATGGGGAGAAATCAATGCCGCAATTTCGCCTTGCGGTGGTTCAGGGTTTGCCTCATTTAAAAAATTATCAATTGCCCAAGATAACTCTTTTGGATTAGCAGGATAAAAGGCGCCGGAAACACAAGGCTGCTTTATATCCTCGGAAAAACACAAGGGCGTAAAGCTTAGAATTAAAAGCGTAAAACTAAGACTTAAAACGTAAAACTTTAAGTTTTTAGTGAAAACTTTTCGCTTTACACTTTTCGCTTTAAGCTCACTTCCAGACACCTTTAATCTCCTCACCACAAAATTTACATTTACCATCTTCAATATTATTTTGTAAAATAAAATAGCCTCGACGTTCAATAAGTATCTTCTTACAATTCGGGCAATAAGTATTCTCCGCATAGTGACCTGCTAAGTTCCCTATGTATACATATTTTAAACCGCAATCCAGGGCAATCTGCCTTGCTTTCTCAAGCGTTTCTACAGGAGTGGGATTCAGGCTCGTTAGTTTATACATTGGGAAAAACCGCGAAAAATGTAGCGGAGTATCAGCTCCTAAGTTTTCCTTTATCCAAAGGCACATCTTTGTAATTAAATCCGGGTCATCGTTATATCCGGTTAACACTAAATTGGTTATTGCAGCGTCTAAATATTTAATCAGTTCTTTCAATGGTTCTTCATTAATGTATCCACAGGAGTGCATAATATTTTTTAAACCTTCTTTTTGGGCTAATTTTGCGGTCTCAAGCATATATTCGTAGAATACCGTAGGCTCAGTGTAAGTATAGCCGATAGCGAGACAACATGATTCTTTTTCTTTTGCTTTCTTTACTAAATCTTGCGGCTCTATATAAACATAATCCACCTCATCAGGCGTACGCTGAGAAATCTCCCAGTTTTGACAGAATTTGCATCTTAGGTTGCAGCCTGCTGAAGCGATAGAAAAAACGCTACTTGAAGGCAAAAAATGGAATAAAGGTTTTTTCTCAATGGGGTCAATATGAACAGCTACTAACTTGCCATACGATAAAACATATAATGTGCCCCCCCGATTTTCCCTGACTCCGCAGAAGCCGCGCTTACCCGGCGGGATTACGCAATTGCGCGGGCAAATATGACACTGGACTAATTTATTATCCAGTCTTTGATAATAAAGGCCTTCTTTTAATTTTTCTTGAGTAAAGGAGTTAGGCAGATATGCCCAATTGCAGGCAAAGAGCAAGACCAGGAAAAAGATAGTGATTGCGATGAATCTAGTAAAATTTTTCATATTAGCCTTAAACCACTAGTATTTTTTGTGGAGGCCAAATCACATTCCTGCCCGCCGGCAGGCGGGGATTTGGCACCCACTTGACCTTTCATTGATGAAAGACACGAGGAGGCCGAATTACATTAATTCGGCACTCACTTTTGCTCTCATTAATGAGAGCAAAAGTGGAGCAGATGGGATTCGAACCCACGGCCTTCGCGATGCGAACGCGACGCTCTCCCAGTTGAGCTACTGCCCCATAATTGATTTAACTAAAATATTATATTAAACAATAAGTCCTTTTCTCTTTAGCTGCCTATCTGCTATATATGCAAAATCCTTTGCCTCTATATCCCGAGACCAGTCAATCAAACTTTTCATTCCGTTTTCAAAACTGATCTTTGGTTTAAATCCCAGCCTGTCCCTAATTTTGTTAATATCAGCGAAACAATGCCTTATGTCTCCCGTACGGAATTTATTGAGCAATAAGGAACTGATGCCTGGCTTTTTGCAGAGCTTAATCAGCATACCTGCTATACTTAAAATAGTCATTGATTTACCCGCACCAACATTAAAAACATCGTAATCGGCTTTAGAGTTATTCATTACTAATATATTTGCTTCTATTACATCGGAAATGTGAATGAAATCACGAGATTGTTTCCCGTCTTCGTAAATTAAAGGAGGCTGGTCATTTTTTATTCTTGAAAGAAATATCGCTGCTACTCCTGTATAAGGGTTGCTCAGGGACTGTCTTTCTCCGTAAACATTAAAATAACGCAAGGCCACAACAGGGATCTTGTAAGCGCGTCCGAACACAAGACACATTTCCTCCTGGTCTCTTTTAGTAATCGCATATATAGAGGTAGGGGAAAGCGGCTTTGTCTCATCGCAAGGAAGAGGCTTAAGAACCTTTCTGCAGACAGGGCATCGCACTTCCCAGTCACTTTTCTTAAGCTGCGAATTACTCCTTAAAGAAGGGAATACCCTTCCGCAAGACGGACATAAATAAAGCCCTTCTCCGTAAATGGACATCGAAGAAGCAACTATTATTTTTTTGACCTGATTTTTAGCGGAAAGTAAATAATCCAAGAGCACGGAAGTGGCACAGGTATTCTTTCTTACATATTTCTTTATCTGGTACATAGACTGCCCTATGCCTACTACCGCTGCTTCATGAAAAATCACATCTATCTTTTTTAAGCCTTTTTTTAAATTTTTATGGTTTGCAATATCGCCAAAGATATACTGCGCCTCTTTATTAAGATAGACGGGTCTTTTCCCTAAATGGACCTGCTTCTCCAGGCTGTCTATAACCGTTACCCGATGGCCAAGCGCTATTAACCTGTCTACTAAATGTGAACCGATGAAGCCAGCTCCTCCCGTGACTAGAATATTCATGGCCAAACGCTCCTTTTCTTATTCTCCTAACATCCTAGGCGGTTTAATCGCCTATATTCTCTGATGCTGCCGGAAATATTCTCAATGATGCCCATCCTGAATAAAACATCATCCTTAATTTTCCTGTTCTTCTGGACAATAGATCTTTTCTTTATCGAATCAGGTAAAATCGCCAAAAATTTTATATAACCTTTGATGAGCCAATAAATCTGCCTAAAAAACAGGCCCGATAACAACAGGCTAATTATTTTAAATAAGCTTACCGAAAAATTGATGATTAAGCTAATTATTACGTTTTTTACCTCAAAATTCTTAATTACGTTCGTAAGGCGGTTCTTCTGTCCAAGGTATATCTTAAACGCATTATAAGAATAAGGGCTCATGCCGCCTCTATATTTATGAAATACGACTGATGAAGGAATGTATAAGACTTTATAGCCATATAACCACGCCCTCCAGCATAAATCTGCATCTTCGGAATATATGAAATAATTATTATCAAATCCCCCCAGCTCCTGAAAAATCCTCCTTTTTATCAACATTGCTCCGCCGCAGGCGTAGCTTACGTATTTGAAGGCATTAAATTCTAAGCTGTCTTTCTCGCCGAATCCGATATCATACCCGGAGCCAAGCATAGTAATCTGTCCGCCTGCATGATTTATTATATTACGGGATCCATAGAAGATTATTTTACTTGCGCATACAGCTATCCCTTCTTCCTTTTTGGCTGCTTCAACTAATTCGGAAAGAAAATTATTATCGGCTTCCATATCGCAGTTTAGCAAGACTACGTATTCGCTATTTACCGCTTCTATCGCCCTGTTATACCCTTCGGCAAAACCGTAATTTTTGCCAAAAGTCAGCACTTCCACCTCAGGATATAAACTCTTCACAAGCTCTACTGAATTATCCTGGGAATGGTTGTCAGCCACTATTACCTTAAAATTACGGTAAGTCTGGCTGCGCAAAGAACTGATATTTGCTCCGAGATATTGCGCGTCATTATGATTTAAGATAATAACTGATACTTTTGGTATTGCCTTATCCATAATCCTACAAAGTTAAAAGCAAGGGCAAAAATTAAAAGCATGATATACTTTTTTCATGTTTTTGTGAACTTGTAAAATAAAGATTTTGGCAAAAAAATATTGCCGGCGGAGTTAATAATAATCCCTATTGGGACTGTAATAACCCATACTGGACAATATTTTAACGGAGTCCTAAACAGCTGCTTATCAAATAAAAATGTAGATATAAACAAGATTCTTGTCTTCCAATTATCCCTCCAATGCCCAATAGATAGTTGTGTATTGCTTTTTATCTTTCTTTTGCACATGTAATACAAAAAAATATGGTCAAGAAAACCGCACCTTTGTTTCTTAGCTAAAATAAATCCTGTGGCACGAAATAAATCCTCTATCTCATTCTCAACAAAAATCCTTACATGGTGCATATCTTCTAAATATGTAGGCCTGACTTTATTTAGCCACTGTTCTGATTTCCAATACGGTATATTTACGAACAGCTCTCCTTCTGGCTTTAAGACACGCTTGATTTCCTTAATGACCGCCTCAAGGTTATCAACATGTTCTAGGATATCGAAGGCGAATACCTGGTCAAAAAAATCCTGCTCAAACTTCAGGCTCGTTGCATCCATTATCCTGAAATCTAAACGAGGAAACCTTTTTCTTGCAAGCTCAATATTGTTCAATGACAGGTCAATTCCGATCACGTCGTTTCTTTTCGACAACCAACTGGTTTTAAACCCATCACCGGAACCCAGGTCCAAAATCTTCTTTTTCATTACACAGAATGATTAACGTAAGCTATATTTTTTATAGTAGAATTTATCTCACTCGCCAGCACTTTTATGTCCATATCATAAATACAGCTCTTCGCTAAGCAGCCTATATCAAAACAGGGCCTGCACCATATCGGCCTATAAATCACTTTTTTTCTCAAACCTCTTGAGGTAACAGTTTCTTCAACCAGCAAATTTCCTATCTTGCTTTTATTGTAAGGTTTTTGGGAATACGGCTTCCACACGCAAGGAATCGGCGATGCAAAAAACAAGACAGCATTTGTCGGCATCTGCAATAGGTGGGATATTCCGGAATCAGAACCCACATAAAGAAGGCTTTTTGCGGCAATATACAACAATTCCCATATGGATAAATCTTTATCTAAATATAGCACATCGCTTCTTTTATTATGCTCTTTAAACTCCTGAAGATGGGGCCTATTTAATTCGTCCATGATTAATATCTTGCCTTTAACATCCAGGGAGTTAATAAGTTCGGCATACATTTTTGGGCTAGGGCCCCTGAATTTTTCTATTCCAGAGATATTTATCAAGATAAAACTTTCTGTAATATTAAAATCAAATGGCTTGGCCATCTTTTCTGAAAAATCAATATAATCAGGGGGTTTGACCTCTACGCCTGTCGCCTCCTTCACTAAAATCCTGTAAGTGTTTAGAATATGCTTATCTGAAAATAAAACCGGGTATCGTGGATATGAATATTGAAGAAGCGAATTCCATATCCCCATATTAAAGCTTGCATAATATTTACACAAATTTTCCTCTTTAATTTTAGCCAGGACATTTAATTCTCTTATCCCGTTTAAGTCCAGACAAAGATCGTATTGCGGTATGCCTTTTTTTTGCCTTTTAAACATCAAAAATAAATTGCTGAACATGAGCTTTATGCAACCTAGAAAATCAAGCGGTCTGTCTGTAAAAACCCTTGTTTTTATAAACTCCTTCAAAAAATAATCATTATAGCTGGAAGTAAGCACAGTTACCTGAAAATGCTTCTTTAGCTCTAAAAGCAAAGGCAAAGTTATAACAGCATCACCTATTCTGTCCGTCCTCTTGACCATGACGCTCCTGATATCCGAAAAGCTATACCTGGGCTTATCGCTTCTGAACAATAATCCCAGCCATAAATTTATTTTAGCAAACGCCTTGATCAGTATATGAGCAATCATTTAAGTTCGTTTACCGTTCTTAAAATTATCAAAAACGTAATTATAGAATTTTTCGCTCTCTTTAGCTATTTCATCCCAATCATAATTCCTTGCATAAGCCTTTGCAAGGCCAGACATAACAAGCCTTAAATTTTCATTTTCAAGAAGTTCAACTATTCTTTTAACCATCTCCTGTCCGTCTTTACAGACGAATCCATTTTGCCTTTCCTGAATCAGTTCGCAGGCAGCGTTCAAGGAATAGTCAATTACGATTACTGGTAAGCCGCAAGCCATGGCTTCAAGAACCGCAATACCAAAGCCCTCTCTTGCGGAAGGAAAGATAAAAACCTTAGAGGCTTTCATAAGCGATATCGCTTCTTCATTTTCAAGAAAATCCGTAAAAAGAATATTCTCATTCAGGTTTAATTTCTCTGATAACGCGGTTAAATTTTTCTTCTCCGGACCGCCACCGACGATTATACACTTTATTTGACTAAATGATTTTTTTATTAATGCTACTGCCTTAATTAAAACATCGACATTTTTTTCTTTAATCAACCTCCCCACAAATATCAAGTCAGAATTTTGCTTACCCGGGAGTCTTTCCTGTATGTTTTCTAAATCGACCCCGTTAGCAATGACTCTGATATTCTTATTTTTCTCGCTCACTCCAAGTTTTAAAAGATTTTCTTTAATCCTAGGCGAATACACAATAAGATTGCCTGATAGCGAAATGACCACCCTCTCAATTAAGCTGGCAATAGACCCCTTAAGAATACCGATATAACTGTACCAATAATTACCCCATATCTCCTGGCAGGTGACTACTAAAGGAATCTTCTTCAATAAAGAAAAAAATCTTACCGGAAAGAAAGGCAGATAAGGAAAGGCATTGCAATCAATGATATCGAATTTTCTTTTCCAAAGCCCAGGCAAGACATGGAATGTAAAATACAATACCTGAGTTAAACTTCTTAAACCTGTTTTTTTATATAATTGACGGCGTTTACATATTCCATGTATATGCACACCTTCTTTGATAAAACTGTCTTCGCCCTGCCAGGACTTCATGCCGAATACGTGGACTTCGTGCCCTTTTAAGCTTAGCCTTTTTGCTAATTCCCAAAATCTTTTCTCCGCTCCGCCTTTAACATACGGATAAATTACGTCATATATATAGGCAATCTTCATATCTTTCTTTACCTTATGGCACTCTTATGGTAAAAAACAATACGGTTTTTCCTAAAATTCTGTAAATCTTTCTTATTTTTATTTTATCAAGATTTGAATTCACTATTTTCTCTATATCCATACCGCCGTTTCCTCTCTTGAGTATAAGGTAGACGATTTTATAAGTCGACTCCCCTTGCTTTATCAGGCCCAATTCCTTTATACGATAATTATCCTGGATATAACTTAAAAGCGAAGGGGTCTCCCCCAAATTTTCTAAGAAGTCTGCCGGATAAACACAGATATATCTTATTTTAAATTTTTCTTCTTTCTCCTTAAAATCTTCCAAACCCGATGGCCAACCAGTATATCTAGCGGCATATCTGGCTATTGCCTGCCCCTGACAATGCGTCAGTAAAAAAATACGCTCTTGGTCCAAAGTAAGCTCTTTAAGAGATTCTCCCGCAACATCTTCTCCTAAAAAAACCTTGCCGTACATTCTGGTAACCGCTGTATAAATAGGAGATATAGCTACTCCTATTATAAAAATTACCAAAGCCAAAAAAATACTTTTTTTAATAAATTTTCTTACTGTTTCTGAAATAAACAGGGTTGCATAAACGGTGGCGATGCAGATCAGAGTTAAAAAAGGCATCTGATAATAATTGTGTTGATTGATATAATCCGAGAACATCATGCAGTAAGGGATAAGGCTAAGGGTCCATCCGATGATATAGCGGTTAAGTAGTCCTTTCCTTTTAATAAATGCAATTACTGTTCCCAAAATAGACAATAAAACAAACGGCAAAGTGAAATTTTCTTCTGTTATATACCACCAGATCACGCCTGCGTATTTTTTCCAATAGGCAGAATAAAAAACCTCCAAGATTTTTATTCTACTGGAGGTTGATTGATAGTCAAAATGCCACTGGCCGATACGCATTAACCATACAACAGAAATGAATAATACTGCATATGAGGATAGAAATATTAATACAAACTTATACAATTCTTTTTTTTCCTTAAATAATGCCTTAAAAGGCAGACACAATACAACGGGCAACAAACCGATCAAAAAACTCAGTTTATAAAGCCATGCGATAGACAAAAAGAGACCACCGTAAAAAAGGTGGTTTTTTTTCAAGGAGGCAGCAAACTTCAGGTAAAAAAGGTTACCTAAAAGCATGAAGAAAAAAGCAGGACTTTCCGGCTGAAGGTTTCGGGAGAAAAATACAGCCAAGGGAATAATCGCTAATAAGAAGGCGCATAATAACGCCCACTTTATTTCGCAAAAGAGTAAGTGAGCAACCAGATAAATCACCACAATAGCCGCTAATCCAAATAAGACGTTGATTAATCGCGGCCCCCAAAGGTTATTCCCAAATAGCTTCCACGAAATTAAAGCCTGGTATGAAATTAACGGCGGCTGGGGATACAATTTTGTAACCGTTTCTTCATCGAAAGCATTATAAAAACATATTCTCTTCGTAATAAAGTCTTTGGTTCTTGCCATTTCCTCGGCCATACTTAAATACTCATTTTCTTTCATGTTATGATAACCGATGGAAGGGAAATCTAAACCAATGCTCCTTAAGACAAAACCAATAAATAAAATTAAACTTAATATACTGGCCTTTTTCATCTTTTTATAAAACATTAATTTGCGGAGGAGGATTCTGAATTTATCAAAAAAAAATCTTGATACCTCTTGCTTGACGGCGAAGCTTGAAGACAAAAGAACATCCTAAAATCATAGATAATTTTCTAAAAAGCGAATATCTTTTATGACTATGTATGATTAAGCTAAAAAACCTTCCTTCTCCTTAATAACAAAAGGTCGATGAAAAATGAAGAAAAGATTGTCTGCAATCCTATGACCAAGAGCGTCATCGCAAGAATAGATTCTCTTATTCTATATAAAGCACCGAAATGCTTAGAAAACCACTCTATAAAAATAAAAGTATTTATTCCCAAGCCCAGGATAAACAACAATACGCCAACGATAAGCCCTTTTTCTAAGGTAAAATGGCGCTGAAATAACATAGTAGTCCTGTCATATTTTAAAAAACCCTCCCCAATAGCGAAAGTATGAGCATATACCCCCAAATTCAATAATTGATAAGAAAGAACGCAGATAACGCTGGCAAAGACCATAACGTGGATATCCCAATAATGCCCCAGGAATAAAAACGGGCCTTTTAGCAACAGTAATAATAAACATATGCCTAATAAAAACCCTATTAATCCGGGTATAAAATATAACCAGACCGGGCAATAAAGCAACATAAACCTGATGTGTCGCCAGGCGTCAGAAAAAGGATTTAACTTGGACTTGCCTTCCCGTTCATAATATTCTATTGGTATTTCGTAAATCTTCATGCCGTTCTGCAAAGCAGCTACTACCATCTCCGTAGCAAACTCCATACCCAAACTCATCAGTCTCATCTTATGATAAGCCTCCAAGGAGAATGCCCGCATCCCGCAATGTATATCAGAGAGCCTGGTGCGGAAGAATAATCTGCACATCCCGGAAAGAATAGGATTGCCTACATAGCGGTTGAGCCAAGGCATTGCTTTTTGATGTATCTCACCTTTAAATCTTGAACCTATTACGAAATCATAACCCTCCCTTAATTTTGAAAGTAATTTCGGCATGTCATAGAAATCATAAGTATTGTCGCTATCAGCGATAATTATATATTTTCCCTTTGCCTCTTTTAAGCCTCGTAAATAAGCAGCGCCATAACCCTTCTGTGTCTCTAGCACTACTTTTACGCCAAAAGACAGCGCGATCTCTCTTGATTTATCAACAGAACCATTATCAGCCACAACGATCTCGCCATTTATCTTCTCATTCAAAAATACTTCCTGAATCTTTTTTATACAAATCCCAATAGATTCTTCTTCGTCTAAACAAGGCAAAACTACTGAAAGTTCAATATCGTTATTCATATTTAATAAGCACACGACTTATGGAGTCCGAAGGACGACATAAGTCGTTCTTCTTTGAGACGCTACTTTGTTTGTGCGAATTTTACCCCACACCCAGAAACCCATAGCCATCTTTTTTGCTGGCTGGGTGTGGGGTAAAATTCAGACACATAACTTACGTCATTCCATTCCGTAAGTTATGTCTTCATTTTAATCCCAGCTAACTTCGAAAACCATTATTCTTTGTCCGGAGTTATTTTCTTCAATAAATGGCTTAAATTTTTCTAAACCGCGTCCACCCATAAAAAACAAACGCACCAATAGGCTACTTGCGAGCTCTTGGTCCAAAAGGATACTTTGATAAACTTCTTGTGTTTTGAAAATCAACACGGAAAAATCTATATTATTATTGCTATACGGTATTTCTTCTAACTTATCCTGGTTAAGCATAAAAAGACTTTTAGGTATTGCATACCTTCTTTCTTGGCTAGAATACACATAGACTGATTGTCGTTTAATATCGTAAACTATTCCGTTGTCAAAAAATACTATACCATTTCTTTCTTCTCCGTTTCCTACTCCGCTATAAAATTTATACTTAGGCGAAATCCAATTTTCTAAATCTTTATTAGGAATTAAAAGTGCCTCTTTATAAAGCTCCTGCATCTTTTGACTATCCATACCCAAATTTACAAGATAATCAATTATCTGCTCTTTGCTCTGTTTATTAATATTTTGCGTTATGTAAACTTTGATAAAATCCCAGCTTCCTAAGTATGAAATCGCGTTTATCTTATATGGCATTGAAGAATCAACAATAAAATAAGCCTTATCAGGTTTATCAAGAAGCAATTTAATGACCTCTTCTACGCCTTGAGAAGGTAAAATCTTTGATAAAATATCTTTTACACTCGTAACATCTGAGGCTAAAACTTTTTTTAAAAGCATGACCGACTTAATAGGATCTTTGAGGTATTTATTTATAATTTCAAATGCACTGTTACCGCCGTTATTCAACATACGCAATATACCAATGATTTCTTTCTCATTATCACTCATTAAAAGATTCGCCATCCAGTAAGCCTGAGGCACATTTTGGCTTTGGCCGTCAAAAATAACTCTTCGCTTAGAAACAGTCTTAAACCAGTCACCGTAATCCCACCAAGAATTGATAATCGCATCTTCAGGGGTTTTTTCTCTTATAGTATTCAAAACTCTGTACCAACTATCGTTCATAAATGGGTAAATAGTCTTTGCCTCCCTATCAGCTCTATAAATAAATTTTATAGCTAAAAAAACTACTAACATAGAAATGAGAATAACAACCAATTTTTTATTTTTGAAACGTCTGCATAATCCACTTAACATCCAGAACAAAGATATTCCTAAAGGTAAGGCAATATACATGGTGAATCTCACGCCTTTAAGACAAGCAAGAAACATCCCTATAAACCAGAACGTCATAATTACCGTAAATTCACGTTGAAAAAATGTATACCTGGGGTTACGCGGCACGCTAAGAAATAGTATAACTAAGCAAAGCACTGCACAAATAAATAAATAAATACCTCCTAATGAATTGGTTATCCCGATAAAATCTCCTTTTCTTAATTCTCCTACCGTAGAATATACATTGGGCCAGATCAGAGTAGTTAAAGGTTTATTCAGAACAAGCCCTGCCCTGACCTGATTACCCAGAATCTCTAAGGGCTGAGTTCCTGAAAAAATAATTACCCATAAGGAACTAAGGACTAAAAACAGAAACAGAGAAAAAAGGCGCTGTTTGAACAAGGCTGAATTTTTTTCTTTATACTGCCAATATACAAAAAATAGATTAAGCAAAGAGTAAAATTCATACACTATGATAATCAGAACAATAAACCACCAAATAACCCAGGTGAAAGAAAACAGGCCCACCCAAAAACTAGACATCCCTAGATACAGAATCCTTAAACCTAAACGGGAAGCAGTATAAGACAAAAGGTATCCCCAGATAATCAGTATCGGGAAAAGAAGACTAAAAATATCCGTATCGAACCAACCAACAGAACTACGCGCTAGGAATACCGGAGAAAGACCTACGAATAAACTGGAGAATAAAGCCACCATATTCCCCCAGTGATAGTAACAAAATAAATATAAAACAAGGATAAAAATAGTTACAAAAAATAATGGTAAATAAAATAGGAATGTAAGCAAAGGAACGGGTTTAATTAATGAAAATAATTTATAAAGAAATGCGGAAAAATAAAACAGGAAGTGATTCCAAGTTATATAACTTCCTTTCGGGGCAAGCATAAATGTATCCAGTTGCCTACCGCTTACAACCTTATCCCCTACATGACCAAGACGCAAAATATTATCTACATACCTTGCCCAATGCCAACCGTCTAACTCCATTAGATATGTTTGACCCGTAGCATCCTGGTAATAGTCTTTTAATTTACGGTATTCTACCTGCGCTATTTCTTTTATCTCAGCTTTTTTTTGCTTCCTATAAGTATTATCTAAAACCTTTACCAAACTGTCTTTTGCTAACGCGCTAAATCCGGGAAAGTTCGTATTAGCCTGCTGGATTGCTTCCTGGTGAAGTCTTTGTTTTGTAGTCTCCTTGGCATATTTTTTGTAATGGGTGAAGTTGATTGGAAATGCGCGAAAATAAATATTTAAGGAAAGAGATGTAGTTAAACAAACGGCAAGAAGTAAATATTTTTTCATATTAAATGAGCGCACAACTTACGAACACGATAGTGTGAGTAAGTTGTTTGCGCGAATTTATCCCGAGTGAACATCTATTTTATTGCACTCGCTCGGGATAGGTTTCCAAAACACAACTTACGAACACGATAGTGTGAGTAAGTTGTTTGCGCGAATTGAGCACTTGATGCTTTGATTTAGCGAAATCCCTGTGAGCGTAAGCGAACAGGGATTATCCCGAGCGAAGATCTATTTTATGGCACTCACTCGGAATAGGTTTCAAAAACACAACTTACGGAGTTCGTTAGAACGACATAAGCTGCTGTGCGCCTGCCTGCCGGCAGGCAGGAATTGAGCACCTAAAGTTTTGGTTTAGCGCACCTTGCCATATATAGGCACCTTTGCCAATCGGATGGCAAAGTGCGCTTCCTATGAAGCGATTGGCGAATGCGCATTTACTGTGCGAAATCCCTCCTGAGCTTAAGCGAACAGGCATATCCGCCACGATTCTTGACGGATGCCTTTATTTATTATATCATTAATTTTTAGTAGAGCAAATACAAAAGTTATGTATTTACTTTAGGTTATGGATGATTTCAATCTTTAAGAATACTAAAAAGGTAGGAAAAGTACTAATGTAAAGATACGGAAGGCATCTCAATGCGGCTAGTCATAGTAACATTGGGATGATTAATTGACCCGCACGGAGGATTCGCGCAAGCAGTAGCAATAACTTCTATGTAATTGTTGCTATTACTGTAAGATGCAGTAAAATCAGTTATATCATGGGCGATGGTTTCGTTTGCAGAAGAAGGCCCGGAATAATTAGCGTAGTACCATATCTGGTAAGAAGTAGCTGGCCTAAAACGATAGGCTATCCAGCAATCGCCGCCTGCACCTCTCTTGCCGTCACCAGGAGGAAGACCGCCTGAGGTCAAATCTACATAAACCCTTATAGCTGTATCTCCATCAATGGAACTGGTGTCAACAGGCAGATTAGAATAATCCCCTATAGCCATATTTACATTTTTGGCCATATGCTCTAAAAGGAAGGAAACTTCATTTTGAAGCCTTGAGCGTATGCCTGCAGAAGTAAGCTGGTAGCGGCTGAAAGTCTCAATGCTGGAAATACCTATAACCAAAAGCCCCAGGAGACTCATCGCAATCAATAATTCCAGCAGAGTTACTGATTTATCAAGGTTGAATTTCATCCCAAGCTATGCGCCCCTTTGCCTTATATAAATTATCTGCGGTAATATTGCCGCTGCCGATGGTAAACATCTGGGAAGTATTATAAGTTATAACATAATTAATGTTATCTAACGTCTTATTATAACTTACGCATCGGCTACTGTTACTTAAGCAATTATTACCCCATTCGCCCTGGTTCACTTGCAACGATAAATTGCCCAGGGCAAACCTTGCCAATTCTGCCGCGGCTATCTGCGCGCGGCTGCTCAGGATAAGTCTTTTACTTGCCACAAAGACGTTGATCAAACCCAGCATGATAATGCTGAAAATAAACATTGATACCAGTATCTCAAGTAAAGTCAGACCTTTAATATTCACTCTGTTAGTCCTCATAAAAGGTATGAATACAGATTATTAGAAAGCGAAAATATTCTTGAGATTTATATAAGATTGACTTAAAAAATATATCTAAGGACAAGTCCCTGCGCTAACAACGGGTCCTTCTAGAGTGTTGTTTATTGAATACTGACAGTCCGAATACTCTCCTTGGCCTTGCCTGTCCGCAGTAGCAGTAAAAGTTGACCCGCCGCTAGTGATATTATAATCCCATGGGGCGTTGGAATTAGACTCAACATCAACCAGAGAAAGTATAAGATTTTCATTTATAGCGCTGACATTTGTTGAGCCGTAAAAACTACCTGCTTCCATCCGATAATTTTTTTCTGCTCCCGCAATAAGTATAAGATTGGCCTGCGCTTCTTTACCTAAAGCGCGTTCCTTACCTTTGGTATACGAAGGCAGGGCAAGTGCAGCTAAGACACCGACGACTATAAGTACGATGATAATTTCAATAAGTGTGAAACCTTTATTCATGCTTTCTTTTAAACAGAAAATATTATTCCCATTCTAATTAATCTTACAGGATAGTAATTAGGGTAAGACTAGAAGCTTATTATATAATCTCGGGCTCAAGAAAAAACTTTTAAGGGCAACTTTGGCCTGGAACAGGCTGATCAGTTATATTGTAACCCAATGTATAATTACAACCTGAATATGGGCCAGTTGTCCTATTTGCAAAAGCATTAAATTCCTCTAAATTCGGATTAGTAGCATCAATTGAATAATCCCAGTTTGCCTCAGTCAAGTTAACCTTAAGGTTTTCTGCAATTACATCTCTATCGGTTGTGACGTTCTCAAAAGGAAAGTAGAAACCTTCCCTCATGCGATAGATTTTCTCCGCTACAGAAATAAGTTTGAGGTTGGCTTTTGCTTCTCTGGATAAAGCGCGTTCTCTCGAAGCAGTAAACTGAGGCAAGGCAAGAGCTGCCAGAATAGCGATGATAATGATGACGACGAGAATCTCAGTAAGAGTGACCCCGCCGTCTCTTTTATAAAACATTAATTTGTTTTATAGATAGTCCTTTATAAAAATACTACCCCGCTTATATGAAAGATGTGCCTTAAATTAGTTTAATAATAACCAGTCACATTACCGCTAAAGTTACCTGATGCGTATTCCAAGGTAACATAGTATGAACTGGCGCCTGCTACGTCGGGTTTCTTTCCGCTTGCAGTACATCTGGTGGCATTACCAAGAGTATTGTCCGTTACGCTATAGCTAAAATAATGTGTAGTGGTGCAGGCCGTAGGAAAAGATACTTGTAAATTTCCTGCTGTTGCATTATAGGCTCCGTATTCCTGCTTGTAAGCCTCTTGGGCGCTCCTTATAGCTCCAAGAACCATTCTAGCCTCTGCTATCCTACCTTTTTCTATAACTTTTCCGTACTGGGTAAAACCGAGTGTTGCTAAAATACCGATGATGATGATAACAACGACTAACTCTAACAACGTAAAACCTCTTTTCATGCTTTCCTCCTTAAAAATTTGATATTAAAATTTTCATATCCGTATCCGTAAGAATTTTTTACTTTTATTACAAGGCCAATCTTCTAATAAAATTTCCCACCCCCCCTCTTTAGAACATCTTATTTTGTATCAGTTTACCACATCTTACGGTTATGTCAATTATTTTTTTATCCTGTGCCTAAAGTGGCGATCTTAAATATCGGCAGAAACATACCCAAGACCATCATGCCGATAACCAAACCCATAAACATCAGCATAATCGGCTCAAATAAGGCAGTAAACCGAGCTAAAAAAGTCTCGGTATACTCCTGATAAAATGTCTCTATACGCTTAAGCATCTGTGGCAAATCGCCTACTTCTTCTCCGACTGCCACCATCTGAACAACCATGGGTTCAAAAAAGCCGCTTTTTTCTAAAGCGCTGTTTAAGGTTTTTCCCCGGCGTATATCTTCTTTAATTTGGCGGATAATACCTGCCATTATTAAGTTGCCCATACTACGTTCTGCTATCTCTAAAGTATATAAAATTGGGACGCCGCTTTCTATAAGTGTAGCCACTCCCGAAGCAAACCTTTCCATTAGTAAAGAACGGAAAAATTCACCAAACACAGGTAAACCCAATTGCAATCTTTCAAATAACATCCTGCCTTCTTTTGTATTCCTCACGTATAGTCTTATTAGAAAAACAATAACAAAAATTACCCCAATTACAACACCCATATATTTCCTTATAAGATAACTAAAGGTGACGAGCATCTCAGTTAAAACTGGCAGCGTCAGATTAAACCCTTTAAATAATTCAGCAAAGGTGGGAATAATCTTGATGGTCAGAAAGAAAAGAGCACCTAAGCTGGCAACTAAAAGCATGGAGGGATACATGAGGCTGGATATAATCCTTTTTTTAAAAGAAGCCCCTCTTTCCAAGTAAGAAGCTAAACGGCCTAATACGAGCGTTAAGTTTCCGCTAGCCTCACCAGTCTCCACTAAATTAATCCATAACTCTGAGAATACTTTTGAATGTTTAGCCATAACCTCGTGCAGGCTCAGGCCCCCCTCCATATTTTTCTCCAAATCTTTTATCACGCTATACAATTTGCTGCTAGGTACCTGTTTAGCAATTGTATCGAGGCTCTTTAAAATAGGCACTGCTCCGCCTATTAATGTGGCTAATTGCCGGCAAAAAACTACTAAATCATCACTAGTTATACGGCTATGTTTAAATCTCACCTGCTTCTTTCGCGGCCCAAAAACAGCCTCTGTTTCCTTAGATTCAGGTGAAACATTAACTATTATTAGGTTTCTTGCCTGAAGCCGACCTATTAATTCATCAGTAGAAGAAGCATCTTCGTAAGAAGTAATCTTCTTACCGGTAGAGTCTCTGACCGTGTAAAGGAATTTAGGCATTATTCCTGCACTCCCATCGTAACCGAAAGCGCCTCTTCTAAAGATGTAACACCTTCTTCGGCCTTTTTTATGCCTGTCTCGTAAAGCGTCTGCATGCCAGCTTTAACGGAAGCATCTCTTATTTCTTGAAAGGATGCATTTTTGCTGATAAGGCTTCTTATCTCCTCATTTATTATCATAACTTCAGCTAGACAAGTTCTGCCTCTGTAACCAAGCTGTTTACATTTAACACAGCCTTTTGGTTTATAGAGTAGATCTATCTTGATATTAAAATTCTTCATTTGTTCAGGGCTAGGCTCATAAGCCTCCTTACAGT
>JAPLLU010000099.1 GCA_026387385.1 Candidatus Omnitrophota bacterium | reverse complement strand
CCTTCCCGGGTTTATACATCGGCACTCTTATAAGGGCAGACCTGTTCATCTGGGCCCAACAGATATATACCGGAGCCTCATAACCCGGGACAAGGCGCTTATAGGAATTAACCCACTGGTTTGTCACCGAAGTCATCTCAGCGGCATGTTTTAATAATCCGGCGATAAAACTTTTAGCTATCTTGGAAAGATGATATTTATCTTTCTTGTCAAAGAAAGCATTCGTTGATCCTTTAAATAGCGACTGGTGTGTATGCATGCCAGAACCATTGATACCGTAAACAGGCTTGGGCATGAAAGTGGCATGCAGGCCTTTTAACTGCGCTATCTCCTTAGCCACTAATCTATATGTCATGACATTATCTGCCATAGCAAGGGCATCGCTATATCTTAAATCGATCTCATGCTGGCTGGAAGCTACTTCGTGATGGCTGTATTCCACCACAATACCTAAATCCTGTAAAGCGCTTACCGTCTCGTTTCTTACGTTTTGAGCAACATCTATTGGGGTCAAATCAAAATATCCGCCCCTATCTAACACAATTGTATTTCTAGGATTATTAAAATAAAAATATTCGAGTTCCGGACCAACATAATAACGTAATCCCATTTTCCTGGTACGCTCCAGATTTTTCTTTAATACATAACGGGGATCTGCCTCAAAGGGAGTACCGTCCGGCATGTGGATATCACAAAACATTCTAGCTACTGGTTGCTCTTTTGACTCCCAAGGCAATATGGCAAATGTGGTGGGGTCCGGACGCGCAATCATATCTGATTCTTCAATGCGGGCAAAACCTTCGATGGATGACCCATCAAAACCCATACCATCCCCCAATGCCCGCGGTAATTCATCTACGGTTATGGTAAAGCCTTTCAGGAAGCCTAATACGTCTGTAAACCACAACCTTATGTATCTGACTTTAAGTTCTTTTACCAACTTCGTTACTTCTGATTTTGTCTTAGGGCACATCTTAGTCATTTCTTCCTCCGATTTATACTTTTGCGGTCAAAAACCGCGCCCTTTATGGCACGCCCGCCTGCCGGACGGGCAGGGATAGGGGGTTGGACGCTTCAAGTATCCAGCCTTTTGGGCCCTTGGGAACCCCTAAAGGCTTATAGACCGGGCGGGCTCCATTTTTAGGAAATTATCTATTCTTGCAAATGCCTCTTTAAGATTATCCAAACTGGAAGCGTAAGATATACGCACATAATCATCAAACTCTTTACCAATGGTTCGACTGCGCTCACCATTGGTCCTGAGCATAGTCGAAGGGCCGAATGCGCTACCCGGCACAACTGCTACTTTTTGTTCTTTAAGTAGCCTCTGCGCAAAATCCAAACAACCAAGACCTGACTTTTTAATGGAAGCGAATACGTAAAATGCGCCATCCGGCTTTATACATTCAAGCCCTATCTTATTTAAACTATCGAGCACAAACTCTCTGCGCCTTTTATACTCTCGCTTCATTTCTTCTACTGAAATTCTCCCTGTATGCAACGCCTCACATGCAGCCATTTGACTGGTTATCGGAACACACATAATCGTATATTGATGGATCTTGGTCATTGCGGCAATTATTTCTTTTGGGCCACAGACAAAACCTACCCTCCAGCCAGTCATAGCATATGACTTTGAGAATCCGTTAAGATAAATGGTTTTGTCTTTTGTTCCTGATAGCGACGGAAAAGGCACATGTTCAAAGTCATAGGTCAGATCTGAGTAAATCTCATCAGAAATACAGATTAGTTTGTGTTTTAAAATAACTTTTTTAATTGCCTCTAATTCTTTTTTTGTATAAGAAATCCCTGTAGGATTTGTGGGATAATTTAAAATAATGGCCTTGGTCTTTTTATCAATGGATCTTTCTAAAATTTTAGGCGTAAGTTTAAACCCTTGTCCTTCTGTATCTATATATACAGGTATACCGCCAGCTAATTCTGTAAGCGGCCCATAAGAGACATAGCTGGGACTAGGTATTACAATTTTATCTTGTGGATTTATAATTGCCCTTAAACTAAGATCAAAGCCTTCGCTTACGCCTACTGTAATTAAAATCTCATCTTCAGGGCAGTATTCCAAATCATATCTATTTTTTAGGTACCGGTTTATAGACAATCTTAATTTATAGAGCCCTTTATTTGAGGTATAGGACGTAAAACCTTCTTCCAGGGAAGATATGCCGGCTTCACGGATCTGCCAGGGAGTGACAAAATCCGGCTCACCCACGCCTAAAGAGATTACGTCTTTCATCCCCAGCACTAAATCAAAGAATGCCCGGATGCCCGAAGGCTGCATGTCCTGTACTTTCTTAGAAATAATATCTTTCATTTCATTTTAATAAACAATTGCGTGGGTCTATAGTCTATGGTCAATGGCCTATGGTATAATACTATCGACCATAGACAATTGACTATCGACCCATATCATTCTTGTATTTTAATACGATATCGCTATCCTCTTATTTTCTTCCCTATGCTTCAGAATAACACCGTCTTCTTTGTATTTCTTCAACAAAAAGTGCGTAACTGTGCCTTTGACATTTTCCAAAGGAGCAAGCTTTTCTGCTACGAAGCGGCTAACAGTATGCAAATCCCTGCCTTCTAAGATCAACAATAGATCGTATGTCCCAGAAATAAGATAGCAGCTGGAGACCTCAGGAAACGAATAAATACGCTCGGCAATCTTATCAAAACCCACGTCTTTCTGAGGGGTGATATTAACCTCTATCAAGGCCCTGACTTCTGAACCAGCATCTTTTGCTAATTCTTTATTGATTACGGCTTTATACTTTAATATAATCCCTTCCTTTTCGTATTTCTTGATGGCCTGTTTTATACCCTCAGGCTTTTTTCTCAAAGCCTTAGCAATTTCTTCCGGTGTCATACGCGCATCCTTTTCTAGTATCTCTAATATCTCATCCATATTTATCTCCTTCCTAAATTAAAGTTAAACCCTTAAGGTTGAGACTAAGATTGAGGTTGAGTTATTTTCTCAACCTAAACCTTAACCTTAACCTATTTTCTAAACGTAGCATATACGCGCAGACCGCCTCTTGTGTTCTGACCTTCGGATCATCTCTTTAACTTTATTTACCTTTTCTCTCGACAAAACCTGTTTCTTTCTTTTTTCTATACGTTCTAATATATCATCTAATTCCTTATAAGTGATACCCATTTCCGCTTCGTCAGTCTGACCAGGCCAAAGGCCTGCGGTAGGAGGCTTGATAATTATATGTTTAGGGATCCCTAATTCTTTTGCTAGGGCCTTTACGTCTTTTTTTAATAAACCCCCCAGAGGTAATATATCTACGCCTCCGTCTCCGTACTTTGTGAAATAACCTACCTTTAGCTCTGACTTGTTTCCTGTCCCGCAAACCAAATAATTATTCTTATTGGCAAAATAATAAAGAACCGACATTCTTAACCTCGTTTTAAGATTGGCTTGCGCGAGGTTTGATGCTTTAGGTAAAACCTTAAGCAGATTATCGTATACGCAAGATAAATCAATTAACTCTGACTTTAACCTGAGCCTTTTAGCTATAATCCGTGCGTCTTTTAAATCACGCTCCTGGCTGTGACAAGGCAAAAGCAAACCCAGAAGTCTGTCTTTGCCAACAGCATCTTTTACCAAAGCTGCTGCAACAGAAGAATCT
>JAPLLU010000025.1 GCA_026387385.1 Candidatus Omnitrophota bacterium | reverse complement strand
ACCCCAAGAGATTGACTTGGGGTTTATACTTGAACGGCCTAGAAAACCTCGCCTTAAAGGACTCTGGATGGCGATTTGGCCGCTTCAAGTATTCCGCTTTGGAACCCCGGGTTTTAGCCTAAGGTGGGCTCCATTTATGTTGTTTATTTTATGGAAGCTATTTTGTTTGCTTAAGACTTCGGAGGTTCTTTTACTTCTTCTTTTGGCGGCTGCTGTGGATGCGTCTCTTCTTTTACCTGGCTTTGTTCAGTTAACTGTTCCGGTTGTTTTTGTTCCGGCTGTGGCTGTAACTGGGGTGGCGGCTGGACAGGTTTTGGTTGCTGCTTTTCCTGTTTCAGGCGCATGAGTTCCTGTCCTAAAACCTTAATTTTCTCTTCTTTTAATTCCAGTTCTTTTTCTAATTTAGTATATTCTTCATTTAATCTGGTAAAATCTTTTTTAGAGACCCATTCGTTTCCATCCTGTTTCCTTTTTAATTCTGCGATAATGTCTGCATTCGACTGGATTTGCTTAACATGAGCATCGATTTGGTGTTTCATGGATTCTATCTCATTAAACTTATCTTTATTTTCTTTATCTAATACCTGGATTCTTTCTTTAGACTCTCGCAGTTCTTTGTTCAGATTTACGTTTTTTGTAAATTCTTCCTGCAGTTCCTTTTCTTTATTGGCAGATTTATTGTTAAAGTCTGAGCTTTGCGCTTTAATTTTATTTAATTCATCTACGCTCCTTGCGGCCCATTGGTCTTTTCTTGCCAACTCTGCCCTTAATTCTGCTTCTTTCTTTTTTGCTTCTTCAATTTCCTTCTGCAGATTAACATAATCAAATTTTGATTTTTCCGACTCTTTTTTAAGAGAAGCCAGTTGTCCCTCTAATTCCATAACCCTCTGCCCTTTAACGCCTAGCTCAATTTCTTGAGCGCCCTTTTCTTTTTTACTCGATGACTCAAAAAGAGATAAGGCATATAAAGTAAAAACGATTACCCCGAAGAAAATAAACCAAAATAGTATAATCATTTTACTCTCCTAATAGATAATATTACTTTATGATTTTCAGTGCACATTATACTTTATAGGGCTGGCTTTGTAAACCCTTTTGTGATAATTTTTAAAAAGCGCTATTGTTGAGTCAGGCAAAACAAAATCAATATAAAACCCCAGATAAAAATTTTAAAAGTGAGGAATCTTATAAAAAATCTAGTGTCTGAACTTACAATCTTTTTTTGATAATAAAGATGCAGGTTATAAAGATAATATGAAAAAATTATGCCGTAAGAAAAGATACTCTCCCAATGATAAATCCTGTTAACATCAATAAAATCTATCCGGTAAATTACCAAGACCAGCAGAAAAGAGACCGCGTAAGGCCAACAGCAGTCGTAGCGATAGAAATTATAAATCTTATTAAACAAAGATTTAGCCATTTCGTTGTCGTTTGTCGGTTGCGTAGCTCGCATCGTTATTCGTCATACGTTAAGCGCCGTAAGACTTCCGACGGATTACGTTTCCAGTTACGCAACCGATTAACGTTTGACTTTATTTTTTTGGCTTGAGACTTCGTAACAAAAAATAGCTACCGCCATGGCTACATTAAAAGAAAGTCCTGCCCCCTGCATTGGCAGGGTCAGTTTATAATCCGCATGCTTTACCAATCCCGGCCTGATCCCCTCCCCTTCCGAACCAAATAAAATAGCCAGCGGGAAATTAAGGTTAGCCTGCCTGGGGTTTTCCCCTGCGGCGACAACAGCTGCTGCTACCCAATAACCGCACTTTTTTGCCTTTTGTATTGCCGTGGAAAGGTTTGTTACCAGGCATACAGGCACATAATTTTCTGCTCCGCAGGCGACCTTTAAGACTGTTTCATTTACTTCCACGGATTCATGCTTGGGCAGAATAATAGAAAAACCGCCAAGGCATGCGGAATTCCGAAGTATCACCCCTAAATTCTGAGGGTCAGTTATTCTGTCCAGGCAGATTAAGGTAGGCTTATCTTCTTGGCTGATTAATTCGTCAAAATCACGGTAGTAAAATTTATCAACCTCAGCCATTATCCCTTGAGTCTGGACTCCTTGAGCAAGCTGGAAGAATCTGCCGGCTGGAAGATTCTCAAGACGGATGTTCTGTTTTTTAGCCAGCTCTATTATATCTGCGCGCGCAAGGCCTTCCTGCAAATATATCTTCTCTATGCTTTTTGGGTTGGTTTTGATTCTTTCTATTACTGACCTTTTACCGAATAATCTCATGAGTTTACCCTTTTATCCCTCGAACTTATAGTTATATTATACTATCAATTAGTAAAAAACTTAATATTATTGTATAAATTATTGTGGGAAATTCAGAAATTTATTTAGGTAGGTTTTAGGCTGGTATTTCTGTGTTTTCAATCTCTACGCCTTTAGATTTCAGAAACTCAAAGGCCTTTTTTAACTCTTCTTCTCGGCCGTCAAAAATTAATATTGCCCATCCTACATCCGTGGAAAAAGAGGCTTCCAGTATATTTAATACAATGTCGAATTGCTTGCAGAGTTGGCAGATTATCGCTTCTTCCTTTAATTCAGCGGGAAAGTTTAATTCTGTTTTTACTTTCATGTCTTAGCGCGGTTAGCGTTATCAGGCTAAACAGATAGACTATAAAACCTAAGGCAAAACCTATGACAAGATATCCAAGTATTACTGGCAGTATAACCTTTAGAGCTGATGCCTTAAATAAGTTAAGCCAGTGAAAATCTCTTAATAAAGCAAGGCAATTATAATAGATGTCCTGCCACTGGACTTTAAGTATAGCAGAACCTATTTTAACTGACAAGAAGAAAGTTATAATACTTAACCAGGTGTTTGTAAGGAGGCTCCCCAATAAAGCGCTGGCACGGTTAAGCCGTAGCATTGAAGCTAAGACTAAAGATGCAATCGGCCCTAAGCCCGGGATAATCCCCAGGAATACTCCTAATCCTAGCCCGCCGGATATCTTCTGGGGGGTATCGTTAATGTTAAAAATTTTTGCGTAGATTGATTTAAATAGCGCCGAAATACTACCTGTTTTTTTCTTCATCATCTTTAAGTTGGCGCTTAAGAATCTTGCCGGTTGCATTTTTAGGCAGGGCGAGCCTGAACTCAACGTATTTAGGTATTTTAAACGAAGCCAATCTTTCTCTTAAATATTGGATGATTTCTTGTTCGGTGGAATTTTCGCCTTCTTTTAAAACTACAAAAGCCTTAGGGACCTCCCCTTTATGCGCATCCGGTATACCTATAACTGCTGTCTCTATGATTTTATGGTTTTGATAAAGCACTTCTTCTATCTCGCGCGGATAAACATTCAGGCCCCTCACGTTAATCATCTCTTTTTTTCTGCCCACAATATAGGCATAGCCGTCTTTATCAATCTTTGCCATATCACCCGTATAAAGCCAACCGTCTTTTAAGACCTGATTAGTAGATTCTTTTTGCCTGTAGTACCCTAGCATTACCCCGGGGCCCTTTACTAAAAGTTCCCCAATCTGCTCAGGTTTAAGCGTATCGTTTTTTTCGTCTACTACCTTTAATTCTATATTTTTAGATAAGGCTAATCCGATAGAATTTCCTTTTCTCTTGCCTCTTAACGGATTTAAAGTAACTACCGGAGATGCCTCGGTTAAGCCATATCCTTCCAATAAAGGTACCCTGAATCTTTTTTCAAAGCCTAAAAGCGTCTCAGCCGGCAAGGCAGCAGCCCCTGATACGCATATCTTTATGGGATTAAAGAATTTCATTAATAATCTGCTCAATATGTTAGCAAATTTTATGTCTTTAAGAATATTATATACGGATGGAACAGCTACGAATATACTGACCCGGTTTTTCATTATATCGCGGATTACATGTTTAAAATGACTGATTGACTTACTAATTACTATTTTTGCACCAACAAGCAATGGCAAGTTCATGCAGACGGTCGCAGCGAAAGAATGGAATAAAGGCAATATACAGATAAATGTATCTTTATAGGTCACCCTGATAGCTTCCTCGGAATCCATTGCATTGGAAATAAGATTATAATGGGAAAGCATGACTCCTTTAGGAAATCCTGTTGTTCCGGAGGTATATAAAATAGCCGCCAGGTCGCCCGGAGAGGCCGACATCGCGCCCAATGGTATTTTATCCTCTCTCTTAATTTCATTGAAATCCGGAATTTCATTTTTTACTTTAGTAGTAGTAATGATGTGGGTTAAACTATCCACCCGTAGCCTGAGTTCTTCGGCCATATCTGCATATGTTCCGGAGGTGATAATGCAAATTGCCTCGCTGTCCTGCAGGACAAACTTTGCCTCTTCTATTTTAAACATATAGTTTACCGGCACAACTATAGCCCCGCTTTTTAGGATACTATAATAACCTATTACAAACTCAGGGCAGTTATCTAAAAACAGGGCTACTTTGTCGTTTTTGCGAATACCTAATTCAATAAGGCCTCTGGCTATAGAATCAGTTAATTCATCAAGTGACTTATAACTTATCTTTTTCTGCTCAAAGACAATGGCAGTGCGCTGCGGATGTTCTTTTGCGCTTATGCTTAATAATTCTCCCAGATTACTAGGTATCATTTTATTCATCTTTGAATAAAGGTTTTATATTTATTCCGGCAAACCTATCTAATCCCCCGGATTCCTGTATCCAGCCTTTATTCAAGCCGTATTTCTGCATAGCCTGTTGCGCTTCTTCGTATTCGCTGCTTGTTACCCTGCGTGAAAGTTCTTTAAATTGTTCAGCATTATGACAGGGAGCGTATTGACTCATCAGGCTGATGTAAGTATCTTTTGAGAGCTCCTTTGAAATAAACTCCATAATCTTATCCGTGCCGGCAATATTATTAGGAAGAACTAAATGTCTGATAATAAGCCCCCTTTTGATTAAACCGTTACTGTCGATCTCGGCATTCCCTACCTGCCTATACATTTCCTTCAAGGTCTCCTGGTTGTATTTTGGATAATCCTTTGCATTAGAATATTTTACTGCCATGGCACTGTCTGAATAGCGCATATCAGGAAGATATATATCCACTATACCGTCCAATAACTTTATTACCTCTGAAAATTCATATCCTCCGGTGTTGTATACTATAGGTATCTTGAGCCCTTTAAAAATAGCGTTATTTAGAGCCTTTAAAATCTGCGGCATAATATGCGTAGGCGTGACAAGGTTTATGTTGTGGCAACCAAAATCCTGCAGCCTAAGCATACAATCCGCCAGCTCTTCAAAACCTACTTGGCGGCCTTTGTCTGATTGGCTGAATTCATAATTTTGGCAATAAACACAATTCATATTACAAGAAGAAAAAAATATTGTCCCTGAACCGAGTTTTCCTGATATTGCAGGCTCTTCTCCGTAGTGCGGCATTAAACTATATACCTTTGGTTTAAATCCGGTCTGACAGAAACCCTCTTCATCTTTTAAGCGGTTAACTTTACATCTACGGGGACAGATGCAGCAAGATTCGAGCATCTTGAAGGCCTCATCGACTATTTTATTCAGCCTGCCGTTTTTATAAGATTCTAAATAAGAGGGGTACATAATCTTATTATTGGGAGTTATAAAGCGCTATTTCTTTTTCTGTATCTTTTATCCTTTTTTCAAGGTCAGGGTGCGAACTGAATAATTCTATATTTAATTTACCGCCTTTCTTCTCTGCTTCGCTCTGTAGTTTTCTAAAGAAAGTAACCAAACCATAGGGATTAAAACCCGATTTTTTTGAATATTTTACCGCCAATCTATCTGCAAGTAATTCGTCTTCCCTGCTATAACCTAAACTGGCTAAATTAAAAACTACATTCATTGCGCTTGCCATTGTTTGTTGGCCGGATACACCTAAGGCAATGCCCATAATGAGCTGGTAGCCTAAGACTGCCTGTAATTTTTTTACACTGTGCCTTGCAGCCACATGCCCTATTTCATGAGCCAAAACACAGGCAAGTTCATCATCGGTTGCTGCATTCATAAGTCCGCTATTTACATAGAGGTACCCTCCGGGGATTGTAAAGGCGTTAAATTCCTTATCGTTTATTATTTTAAAAATGTATGCAAGGTCTTGCCTGTCTGAAACAGACGCCACCCGGCTCCCTATAGAATCTAATCTACGTTGCATTTGGTAATCTGTCAATATTTTGTATTTTTTTTGCACCTGTATATCCATATCCTTACCCATCGCCGTTTCACTTTCCGTATCTATAAGCAGGATTTCTCTCTTTTGTGTTGCAGGGTTATATATGGTGACGCACCCGTTTAACATAACAGATGCCAAAACTAAGATAAAAAAAGAGAGTATAAAATTATTCGGTTTTATACTTGAGCGGCCTAGAAAACCTCGTTCTTTAGGACGAGGTTGGCGATTTGGCCGCTTCAAGTATCCAGCTTTTAGGGCCTTGGAACCCCGGGCTTTAAGCCTGGGTGGGCTCCATTTTTTGCAATGCAGAGCCTCTCTTATCTGGTTAAATATCACTATGTATTCTTGAGTCTGGTAATCCGGATAAGTCCATTCCCAGGCTTTAAAGGTTTTGCCTTGATAAAAAAGAGTCACTTCTGCATAGATGCCCCGGCCTAAATATATACGGTGTTTATAGTCTTTGGTAGAGGCAAGGACCAGCTTGGATAAATCTAAATATCCCGGGTCTATATTGATTTTCCGTGCCCCCTTAATAGATAGTTTTTTTTCAATTATATTAGTTTTGTTTTTTATCCTTGCAAGGTCCTCTGGCAAGATGGGCTTTTTAAAACTGACGAATCTGCGTTTCAGGTCTTTGCCAAATTCAGCTTCATAATAACTGGTATGCGTAAAAAGAATGGTTTGACTTTCGAAATCAATTTTACCGAAGCGCCTTTCTAATAAAATTTCAGCCTTTTTTAATGTAGCCTGGTCTTTAAAAATAAATCCGATAATTAGTTTTACTGGCAACCGCCTTTTTATTTCTGCCATTTTGATTTATTTAGTATAAATAAGTAATGCTACGCCGGGAAGAGGATAAAAAAAGCCTTTTTCTTTCCAACCGCCCTTCAGAAAATACTGTCTTACGGCCAAAAAGCGTAGGCCCAACGTAGGCCAATAAGGAGATGCGATTAAAAAAATCTTATTGGCTTTCCTCTCGGATATCTTAAATAGGTGGCCGTTAATTGTATCGTCAGGAGAATTTCTTAATCCTACCCCGGCAAATATATAATCGTTTTCTCTAAAAAACGATTTCCACTTTGTATCTATTTTCTTTCCATACCTATCTATATCCCATATTGAAGTATCGGTTCTATCAAAAAAATAATATGCAAATGAGACTATTTGTTCTAAGGGGACAAAGACTAGCATATCTTCGGGAGCAACCATTTCTTTAATTTTTGAAGATATCTCTCTCCAGGAAGGCGTTTCAATAGGATGAAAATAAACAAAAAGTGCCTGGGAGTTAAAAATTAAAATCAAGAAAAAAACAAATAATTTAGTTTTTAGGCCTTTAATATTTAGAATTCCTATAGCAAGAAGTATAAAAAACGCCGGTATAATTATTATGAGGTATCTGACGACATAAATAGGGAAGAATAGAAATGAAAAAACAAACGTCAACAATACAGGGATAACAAGCCAGCTAAATAAAAAAATAATTTTTTGTTTTTTAAAAGGAATGCTATTGCCAAGTGTTCCTTTATGAACTATAAAATTTTTATATGAAAGTCCCGCCTTCATTAATAACAGGGCATATATTAATATCAATAACTTAGCAATCGTAAGGCGCCCTGCTCCAATTTCTAGGCCATTTCCCCCCATGGTAAGCTTTTCTCCTCCATACGTAAATGCTTTTAATGTATCGATAATAAGCCCGAAATTTGGTTTACTTATCCAATCCAATTGGCCTATTTGATTTGGGCGAGGCTCCATATAAAGAATGGCAAAAATAAAAAAACCTACAAGAATAATAAGTAGCGCATTGATTATAAGCCATTTTTTCTTGAAAAAATCTGATTTCTTGAAAAAGAAAAGGCAGGCATTATGGATGAGCAGGATGTGCAATCCAAAAAAATGCGTATAACAAAGCAGTATGTTTACTATAAAATACGCTAGATAAAGGAATTTTTTGTTCGTATTGTATACCCTTACAAAAATCAACGTAGACAAAATAGCCAAAAGAAGAAACAGCGAGTATAGTAAATTTTGTTGAGAATAATAAATATGAAAAGGCGAAATCGATAGCAGAAAACTAGAAATTAATCCTACGGTTTCTGAAAATAATTCAGAGGCTAATATATAAATGAAAAATATAGAGAGCACTCCAAATAAAACCGATAGGCTCCTGACAGCAAATTCGTTAAAGCCAAAAATATTCATCCAGATTTTTAATACTAAGGTATATACGACTTCTTTCGGGTCTGCGTGCTGGAAAAACTCTTTTATGGTATATTGACACTTTGCTGAGGCTATTTTAGTGGTTTCATCATACCAGAGGCATTGGGAGTCCAACTTATAGAAGCGAAGCGATATGCCAACCAATATTATAATAGCTAGAACTAATTTTTTATTTTTTAAGTGGTTCTTTTCTATCATTTTTTAAGAATTGTTTATTTCATGCCTATTTAAATAATATTTTTGAAACTAATTACTTATTCCGATATCGGTAATATCATAAAGAAATCAATTATTATCTGGTTTGAGCCTAACTTTTTTAGAATTATAGAGTGAGTTCCTTTATCCAGATATAATGTTTGTGTAGGGATTATCATAAATTCTTCTTTTCCGTTTAGCTTAATATTAAACTTATGTTTCTTGGCTTTATTTTTTACTGTTATTTCTAAGCTATTATTTAAAGGTGACAGGACCGAAAACCAGATTTGATAATTACCTGGCACAGGAATGGTTGCTTTGCAGGAGAATAATGAGCCGTTTATATTTGCTTCAATTAAATTTGTGGCATATTTTGGATGGTAAGAAATAATATTCCAGTTTCCTTCTCCTGTCTCGGGATAAATTACGCCTGGCAAATAACTCACCGTTTCAGAGTCAATTATGGGAATAAGGAAAAAATTTTCAATAGAAACCCTGCCTTCCATAGGAACTATTGTATTACCGTGAGGAGAATCGTTGCCTACTACCCAAACCTTTAGGTGCAATTTTCCTTTCGGTAAGTCCCAATAAGGGTCTTGCGTCAGAGAAATAAAAAACCAGCGGCCTTTATCCTCTTGGCTTAAATACCAGATATTTTCAATCTTATGATAACCTTTATGTATTATTCCTTCGGAGTCAACCGCCTCTGCATAGATACGAGGAGTTGCCTGTCTCCAGTTATGATGCGCATAGGCAAATAGCTGGTATTTTCCTGCAGTTGGAATATCGGTTTGGATTTCAGCTATTTCAAATGGATTATTAGTAAAAATTACTTTTCTGTCAGTGAGAATATCTTTTTCCCAGGCAGATTTTGATGCGGTAACATCTATAACTAACGGACTCTGAGCCCATAAGTTAATATTTAATGGGTAGAATAAAAATAGGCCTAAAAATAATGGAGCCACTCGGGCTATAAGCCTCCGAGGTTGCCCAGGGACGCCTGCCTGCCGGCAGGCAGGGAATACTAGAGCGGCCATTGTCCATCTTCGACCTTCAGGTCGAAGATTTTGGCCGCGAAAGTATAAATTAGTGAATACCCTCGTTAACCTCATAACCAGGGATTTCCGGATATACGCCATCATCAGACTTTTCCCAATTCATTTTTAAATCTTCTAGATTTTCTCCTATAATATTTATTTTAGATGAGTCTAAGACTCCTAGCCCCTGTTCGCTGGCCATTCTGATATGATGGACATACCAGGGTGTTCCCAAGTTCAAATTATCAGGAACAGGGCTCCAGTTTTTACTGATCAGGCGCGTGGCAGTAGCGTCTGTAGCTACAGGGTCTGTGCCGGCGATTATTAAGAATTTACCAGCGCGCGTACTAACATCTACTGGCCTGCCCCCTAAAAACAAAGATGCCCCTGGCCCCTCCATCCCAAAACCTCCGGCCACTACTATCAAATCTGGTTTCAATGCCTTATTAATATCCACTATCACCTGATGGACCCCCGCTTCATGCAGTTTATATCGCGGTTCTCCGTATAAAATAGATGGCATTATCCCCATAAAATTTTTCATTCCTAAACTAACCGGTGATGGCCTATGGTGAGTCTTTAGGCAAGGAATGGAAATAATGACGTCTGCCTCGGCAACTATATTAGGTATAGCTAAATATTTAAGGATCGTTTTTGAAGGAATATATTCAAAATATGATGTATATTCCATCAGGTTTATTAAATAAATTTTGTGGCCGTATTTTTTGTTCAAAGAATCTATTAGATCTTTTACCTGTGCCCCCTCTTTGCCTCTCTTGCCTCCAAAGTTTATTTTTAAAGGACGCTCTACCCATTCGCCTATAATTACTTCTTTCGCACCTGCTTTTACGCATTCCTCTGCGACTGCAGCAATTACCTCAGGACTGGGTATTTCTCCAGCGGTCACAGGATCATGCCCATCGAGGCCTCCTGTTATATAATTTGGTTTTATAAATACTTTGTCACCTGGTTTAACTATTGTTTTCATTCCCCCCAATAAACCAATAGCTTTTTTGGTCATATCATACAAATCATCTCCTTTTATTATAGATACATTTGAAGTAATAACCTTTTTTTCTACTGACTTTAAGTAAATCTTAGTTTTCTTCTCTAGAGATACTTGTATTGAGTCGTATTTATTTTTATCGGCGAATATATAAGCCTCAGCCTTCTTTTTCGATAATTTAAACATAAATACTACAACAAGCAAGATATTAACTATTTTCTTAATTGTTTTTCTAAGTTTAATTTTGTTATGGACGTCCATTATAATTTATACGTGGCGGTATCAATTAATTAAAATACGTTGAGCAAAATTATAACTATTTCTTGTTGGTTTAAACGAAATATTAAGGGATTGAATGATATGGGGAAAAGCAAATATCTTTTTCTGATGTATTTGAATGCTAAAAGGCGTGGCGTTAGTTCATACATATCCTTATTGCTAAGGACGTATAATCACTTAGATAAGAATTGGCTTATATATTGAGATAATTTCTTTCGCTGGCTATTCTTGATCTGATTAAAGAATATTGCGCTATTGAAACCGTCCGGCTCATCGTCTTCTGTTCTTACAATTACCCCTTTGCATTCAATACTATTGTTAGCAAGCCTGCTATTATTTGCTATAGGCAGTGCTATTTTAACAGCAACCTTGGTAAATGGAGGTATATATTTAGTAAGATGACAATAAGCTCCTACACAGCTTAAATTCTGAGTATTAGTTGAAAAAGCGTAACCGTTAGCTGCTATATTAACCGGAACCTCTGTCGATGCCCTCGGATATTCTCTTCGTTCGCTTTTCTGGCGTTTTATCATTTTGTCTCTTCCTTTTCTTTAGCCTTTAGTGTCTTTCGCCAGCATTTTTTATTGCAGTAAAATTTCCCGTTACGGTAATAACGTTTCAATTTCTTGATAGGTTTATTACAAGCTAAGCAGTTAGTCTGTTTTTCTTCGGCAGGCTTAGCCTGTTGCGCATTTGTCTTTTCTGGTTGCGTAGATGCGGCTGGTTTAGCTGTTTCGGTTTCTGGCATTTTTATATCTTCCTTTCATATAAGCAGTATGTTAATATATTAATACAAAAATATACCATATATTTTATTATATGTCAATACCTTACCCCCCCCTCCCCCACACACCAATTGGTATTACGTTAGGCAATATAGTAGATTGGTATGGGGGGTTTACAAAAATAGCTATTTTTGGTATAATAACTAAGCGTAAAACAAGTTGTCAATCGGTATTTCTGGGTAAGCGATAAACTAAAAGGTTTAGGTTAAGGCTAAGGTTTAGTTTTCACTTATAACTCGACCTTAACCTCAATCTTAAGCCTAAATCTTAAAGGGAATAAAGTGGATATTCCGGAGACAAAATCTGAAGTTGTTTCTTCTAAGGGCCACAAAAGTAATTTTAAAGCTTATTTACTTTATGCATCGGCTCTTTGCCTCGGCTTGTTCGTGGCAAATATGTTTTTTAACTTTATTACAAAAAGTACTAAACGCAATATTGAAAATCTGGCAGCAAAAACGACTCAAAAGTACTCAAGAAAGATAGAGATCGCCCCTACCTTACAGGCCGATATGGCTATGCCAACCGAAATCAGCAAAATTAGCGAGCCACAGGCTCCTCTTAAGAAACCAGCTCAATATCAATCCTCACTTATTGTAAATGGTATCTTTCTTTCTCAAGGAAAGCAAAGGTATGCCCTGATAAATAATCATATTGTAAAAGAGGGCGATACCATTGAGGGATTAAAGGTAATCAGGATAACTTTAGAAGGGCTGGAATTAGAGAGTCCGGAAGGTCCTATTATTAAGCTCGCCAAATAGCAAATAACCGAAAATATTATCTTAGAATAATCTTTTTAAGGCCTCTTTGATTATATTGAGGGGGATGTTATCTACTATAACTGTTTTGCCGATGCCTTTAGTAAGGACGAAGCGGTTCCTTGAGCCAATAAATTTTTTATCGCGGTAATGAGACTTTATTATATTACCAAAGGGTACATTCTTTATGCTGGTGGGTAAACCCGCTTCACCGATAAGGTTTTCTATCCTTTGCAGGGTAGCTGAATTTATAAGGTTTCTTTTTTCACTTATCCTGGAAGCTGCCATCATTCCTAACGCTATGGCTTCTCCGTGATTGTAACCGGCATAATTTCCTGCTGCTTCAATAGCATGCCCGATAGTATGACCGAAGTTTAATATTGTTCTAATCTTTTTTTCTTCCCTTTCATCCTGTTGGACAATAAGGGCTTTTATATGACTGCAGCGCCCTACAATAAACCCTAATGCAGATTGCTTACTCGCCAACATAGCCTTAATATTCTTTTCTAAATATCCAAAAAGCTGAGGGTCTTTTATTATGCCATATTTTATTACTTCTGCTAGCCCTGACCTTATCTGCCTTACGCTTAAAGTCTTAAGCAATGCTGTGTCGCTGAATACTAGCCTGGGCTGGTAAAAGGCGCCTAGCAGGTTCTTCCCTTCCCTTAAATCAACCGCTGTTTTTCCTCCGATGCTTGAATCAACCTGTGCTAATAGCGTTGTGGGTACGTGTACGTAAGGGATGCCGCGCTTATAAATTGAAGCTATAAACCCGGCCAGGTCTCCGATTACTCCGCCTCCAAAGGCAATAATAAAAATGCGTTTTTTCTTGTCGAAATTTGCTATATCCTTGATTATCAGCGAAGCCGTTTCTATCGACTTACTTGCCTCTGTATCCTTAACCAATTTAAACCGTACATTAAATTTGTGTTTTTTTAGCGCCTTACTTAATAATTTTCCGTAATTTCTGTTTATGGTGGAGTTGGTAATTATATAGGCATCTTTACCGATATTCAATTCGGAAATATAACTAGCCAATCTATTCATTATATTTCTGCCGGTTATTATATTATATGAGCGGTCTTTTAGTTTTAATTTTATAATTTTCATGTTTATAAATGAGCCATAAACAAAGCTAAGATCAATCTAAGGCCTCTATTTTCTCTATTTCTATAATCCTGGTTTCCTGAATTAACCTGCCGCTGATTCTTGCCCTGTGGCCAGTAACGGCATTAAGGTCTTCTTCTCTCCCTTTTAACGCGAAACAGCTATTATCCCCTGTAATAAGTTTGTGTGAGGCCTTGTGCTTGATAATCTTTGACTTCACTATACCTTCAATGGTCATAGTCTCTTTCACGGGAGGCCCTTCGCTTACCACTTTATTTTCCTGTTCTTTTTTCTTCGTTTCTTCTGAGATTTTATTGAGGAAATTTTTATGTATCCATCCGAAAGTATTATCTGCCGGCTCTATCTTACACCAGTCATTTTTATCGTCTAAGACATTAACCGTCGTATCTTTGTTTAGTTCCCCTAGTATCGGGGATGATTCATCAGCTCTAAGCCTTACATTGACATTATCCTTTGAGACCTTTGCAGTTTTATTATCGATAAAGGAAATCAGGTCCCTTCTAATAAATAGCGGTGCTGTTTTGGGCAATGTTATCTTATACCAGTCGTATAGTTCCAGGATTACTTCCAGGGTATCCCCTTTGTTAACTTTACATATTGCTTCAGAGTTGGCTGTTGAATCAACGCGTACATTTATGTTATTGGCATTAACTTCTGCCTGAAAAGATTCGCACTCCCGCACAAAGCATGTAAACATGAGCTGAATAAATAAAAAGAATAAGATAATAATCCCTGCTTTGCTTATTTTAAGTACTCTAAGCATCGGTATTATTTTTTTTCCTGGCTTTTAGCAGCGGTTCCTTTGGCTGGGGGTTGTTCTTTGGTCTCTGAAGCGGCAGTAGGAGTTACGCCTTCGGCAGTGGCAGCAACTACTTCTTTCTTCTCTGCCTTTTCCTTTTTGATCTTGATTCTTACAGTCTTGATTTTAGGGAGCCCGCAAACGTCGTCTCCTTTTTTCCACTGGTTCTTCTCAAGCATTGACCTGAGGCGTTCTATGCGTTTTAATACTGACCTGGCCTTTTTATCTTTATCCGATAAGGTTAATGATGGATGTATAGACATTTAATTATAGCCTCCTTATATAACAATCCTGATACTGTACTCTAAGTTTCGATAATAATGGTTCCGTTTCCTTCTTATTATTAAAATTTCCCACGCATACAATAGAAAAACTCCCTTTAGACAAAACCAAAGGTGAAAACCCCCTCTTTCTTAAAACTAGAGCTTCTTTTTCTGCAGAATCTTTTGTCCGGTAACTAGCTACCTGTATAGTATAACCTCCTATAGGAAAACTTGCTTTTGGTTGCTCTGTTAAAGAAGGCTTATCGGTTTGTTTGGTAGAGGTAATTTCTTTAGTGATTCTAGCGTTATCTGGCCTAGCCGGTTGCATTTTTACCAGTTTTTCTATAGCCAAGGCATCTATTTTTTTAGCTGTATCAAAACGGGTATCAGCGGATTCTATGGCCGTAAGCCTCTTTCCTTTTTCAATCCCTAAGGCAAATGAAGCAACAGCGGTAATGAAAAAACAAATAAGAAGTATTATCTGTTTTTCGTAATTACGCATGTAGCTAAAAAAAGACTCACCTTTTTTAGCATTTTTCTCGCCATAATCTTTTACCTGTGAAAATAACTCTAACTGAGATGGGGCTTCTCTTTCCATATAAAATTATTATATATTTTATTTAGGCTCTTTCAAGTATTTTTTTGTGTTTATTCTTTTGGCGATCTTAAAAAATGCTTCTACAACCTTGGGGTCAAACTGAGTTCCGCTTTTCTTCTTAATCTCCTTCAGAGCAGAACTTATATCCATCCTTTCCCGGTAAGGCCTGCCATATACCATCGCTTCAAATGCATCAGCAACTGCCATGATTCTGGCGCCTTGCGGAATCTGGCCTTTTCTTAACCTGGAAGGATAACCCGTACCGTCATATTTTTCATGGTGATGCATTATTATATTAATCGCAGGCCTTAAAATTTGCAATGGCCTTAATATCTGCGCACCTTTTACGGGGTGCCGTTTAATAATGCTGTATTCCGTAGGAGTTAATTTGGTTGTCTTTGTGAGGATCTCTAATGGTATATCTACTTTTCCCGTATCATGTAAGAGGCTGGCGTATTTTAAGCTCTCAATCTGCTTATCGTCAAGATGCATCTCTTGCCCGATAGAAACTACCAGACGGCTGAAGTAAGGTGAATGGGTGTATTCTTGGGGAACCCGCATATCCAGTAGTGTTACCATTGTCTTAATGCTACCTAAAACGATTCTTTGTTGTTCTTCATAAAGTTGAAGGTTTTTAATCCCGATAATCACCTGTTCGCAGATAGTTGCTAACATTTCCTGATCAAACGAATCAAAAGCTGCATCGGCGTGGTGACGTTTTATAATGATTGCACCCGTTATATCTTCGCAAACGAGCGGTATGCCTAAAAGATTATCTAGCCTTATCGCAGAGGAAGTTTTAATAATTCTTTTTTCCAGCCCGTTTTTTAACTTGATTTTCTTATCGATAACGTATTTCTTCCTGCCGATTACGGTCGCCTTAAATACAGAGTATTTCTTTGTGTTATCCAAGAGCAAGATTAGGCAGTATCTTGCATTAAAAATTTGACAGATGAGCCTGCTTAATCTGGTTATCAGCTCTTTAAGCTCAAAAGTAGAGCTAACTAAACGATAAACGCTGTGGAGGGAAGAGGTTAGCGCTTTATACTTTTTCGTATGGGTCGAATAATTTTTTATACTCATCTAAGGCATACCTGTCTGTCATTCCCGCGATATAATCGCATACCACGCGTCTTGCTCCGTCGGAAGCTATCCTTTTCTGTATCTTAGGAGGCAAGGCCTGCGGGTTTTCCATGTAAACTTTAAATAATTCCTGTATAAAATGTTTAGCTTTGTTGCTCATTCTTATTACGCGGTAATGATGGTAGAGTTTCTCCATAAGAAAATTACGGAACGGTTTCTTTAAACTCAGGACTTCTTTACTGAAAGAGACTATTTTTTTATCAATTTTTTTTACTTCAAGATAAGACTTTAATTTTAAATCGAGTATATTTTTTTCCGTTTCTTTAATTAAGTCTGTGACCTGCATATCGATAAACGACCTTATGATTAAATATTTCTTCTTTTCATCATCTATTTTAGCATATTTTTTGGAAATTTTTGCACAAATATTTTTCCAGATCGATAGATTCTCCAGGTCACATTCTTTTATCAATCCGGAGGTTAAACCATCATCAAGGTCATGATTATCATAGGCTATCTCATCGGCAATATCTACTACCTGTGTCTCTAGCGTAGGGGATTCATCGGGGGCAAGTTCTTTTATTCTGACAGACTTATCAAACGCCGAGGAATGTTTTACAATGCCCTCTCTTACTTCCCAGGTTAAATTAATACCGGGAAAATCCGGATACCTTTCTTCCAGCACGTCAACTACCCTAAGGCCTTGCAGGTTATGGTTGAATCCGCCGAATTTAGACATCAACTCATCAAGCGCCTCTTCCCCTGAATGGCC
>JAPLLU010000133.1 GCA_026387385.1 Candidatus Omnitrophota bacterium | reverse complement strand
GGTATCACGCAGGCTATAAAACTTTCTGGAAAATTGCGCTTGATATTCCTGATGGTCGCCGTAGAAAACAATACATCTCCAAGCCAATTAACATTAAAAATGAGTATTCTTTTTTTAGGGTTCATATTTTTTATTTACCCCGCACTTTCATATACCCCTCATCTTGAATAAGAAAGTGCGGGGTTTACGCACTCTAAATATAACCTCTCGGTCTCCAGAACCATCTTCTCCTGGGAAAAATCTCTAGCGATGAACATCCTTGCATTGTTGCCCATAATGTTAGCCCGATCCTGATCCAATAGTAATTCTGATATGGCACAAGCTAGCTCTCTACTATCAGCCGGCTTCACTAGCAACCCGGTGTATCCATGAAGTATTAAACTTTTTATTCCTCCTACATCTGAACCAATAACAGCTAAACCCGAAGCCATTGCCTCCATCAGGCTCAAGCCCAACCCCTCTTCCAAAGAAGGCAAGACAAATAAATCCATCGCAGAAAGCACTTTACTGGTATCCATAACCGAAGGAATAAAAAATATGTTTTTCCCCAGTTTAAGACGGTTGCATAAATTTATTAAGTCTTTTTCAATCTTCCCTTCGCCTACGATGAGCAATTGCGCGTCAGGTACCTTTTTCACAATAGTCTCCATCGCCTCGATAAGATAGATATGTCCTTTTACATCTGAAAGCCTAGCAACAATACCTATGACCGGGCCATTGCCTAAACCAAGGTTTAACTTTGCCTTAAGCCTCTTTACTGTCGTCTGCCGGAATTCATTTATATCAACACCGTTTGCTATTAATCTCACCCTGTCTTCTCTCACTTTAAAATCATTTATCAGGTGCTCTTTCACCTGTTGGCTTATTGCAATGACCTTATCCCCCCAGCAGGGAAAGACTCTCCGGGAAAATCTTCTTTTAAAAAAACCATGGCATGTCGAAACATAGGGCTTATGAGAATATCTGCTGAGAAGACAACCCAGTACCTGTGTTACGCGAGTATTGGAATGGATAACATCAATTCCTTTTTCTTTTACACTTTGTATTAACCTAAAAAAACTTATTAAGACCTTTGGGCTTATCTCCGATTTTGTTTTTATGGGTATAGGCATATAAATTATGCCTTCATATATAAACTTCGAAAGTAACTGTCCAGCGCTTGTAGCTATATAAACATTGTGTCCTTTCGCTTTAAGCCCTTTTGCCAAAGATAAAATATAACTGGTAATACCTCCTGGGTTAATGTGGTTAGTAAGATAGAGAATATTCATTTTAAATGAGCGCATAACTTATGGAGTGTGCATTTTAACTTACTCCGACATAAGTTATATGCGCGAATTGAGCACTTAATGCTCTGATTTAGCGAAATCCATGCGAGCGTAAGCGAACAGGGATAACCCCTCACTTGAGATACTGAATACATACTTTATAGCGTCTCTAAAGTGAGGGGTAAGTTCGGACTTATAAGTTATGTCGCTTACACTTCCTTTAATATAAGGCTCCATAACTTATGTCCTCACTTATTTTAAGAGCTTGTTAATCGCCTCCAACACTTCTTCCGGTCTTATCAACTCCATGCATTTTCCGGACTTGCATTTTGATTTGTAGCAAGGACTGCAGGCTAGATCCTTTTTTATCAACACACAATCTTCTGCCGCAGGAAGATGCCGCTTAGGATCCGTGGGCCCAAATAAGGCAACAAAAGGCACCCCAACTGCTGCAGCAATATGCAGAGGCGCAGAATCAGCTGTAATATAGACACTACATTTTTTCATTAAACATGCTAGTTGATTCACGCTAGTCTTTCCGCAGGAATTGAGAGGCCTTAAATTCTTAACCATGCTCATTAATTCATTTGCCCTGGATACATCTTTCTCCGTGCCGGTCAGCACAACCCTGATGCCCTTATAGCCTAATTCTTCACATAATTTTGAGATATGGCGCAAGGGCCAATTTTTGGTCAGCCACCTTTGGCTTGCGCTCATATTCATCCCGATTAGTCTCTGATTTAAGCTTACCCATTCTGTATTTATAAGGTTATCTATATAGCGTTCATCTTCATCGCTGGGCCAGAGTTCCAAAGAAGGATTTTTTAAATCTATATCCAGCATCTTTAATATTCTAAATTGGTGAGCAACAGGGACTATGTCAGTTTTTTCATCTTTTATGCGATGATTAAGCAGGAAACCGAATTTTTTATTATCGTAACCGTAACGGTCTAAAACAAAGGTTAAAGCGGAAAGGATATGGCTTCTGCGGTTATTCTGCAGATCAATCACAATATCAAAATTATTCTTTCTTAAGATCTCGGACAACCTGAGCATGCCTTTTATGCCTTTATCCTTATTTTTAAAGTCGCATACCAATAATTCTTCTATATAAGGACAGGTTAAAAGCACCTCCTTTGATTCTTCTCCCACCAAGAAACTGATCTTATGATTATTCATAAATTTATCTCTTATCGCCCTGATTGCGGCAGTTGAGAGTATGATATCGCCAAGGGAACTAAACTTAATAATCAGAGTTTTAAAATTCTTCATAGCATCCTGATAGATGCAAAGAGTGTTTTTCACCATCAGCTCAATATTATAGTTTTCCTTTATTTTTTTATAGGCGGCCTCTGCAAAATTACGTGCCAGCTCCTTATCTTTAAATATCCTGATTACGGCTTGAGACATGCTTGTATAATCTTTAGGCGGTATGAGCAGGCCTGTTTTCTCATCATCGATAATATCGACCACTCCTCCGACTTTTGTAGCTATCACAGGAACTCCGGCTGCCTGTGCCTCAATGATTACCCTGCCGAAAGCTTCCTGAGTTGTAGTGGCAAGCACTAAAAGGTCTAAATGGTTAAGAATAGCCGGGATATCTCTTTGTACGCCCAAAAACTCCGTGCAATGCCAAAGCCCCAGCCTTTTCACCAAAACCTTTACCTGCTCTTTATAAGAATCCTTTGAAGGCGGCGAATCGCCGACTATCCATATCTTAAGGTGCGGCACAACTCTGGCTACCTTCGCCATCGCTTTAATAAAATATAAATGCCCTTTTATAGGCGTAAGCCTTCCGATTATGCCTACATGAAACTCAAGGCCTCTTTTAATATCCGGGCTTATGAACTTAAATTTATCCAAATCTACACTGCGCGGTATTAATCTTATACGCTCATAAGGAACCCCAAAGTCATCAACCATATGCCTGCCGATACTATTGCTTAAGACAATCACGCGCTTACCCCAACCCATCACATGGCTAAAAAGATGCTTTTTGTAATAACCGTGGCATGTGGTGATAAAAATCTTTTTAGTTTTACGACAGGCAAAGTACGCAATCCAGGCAGGGACTCTTGAACGTGCATGGACAATATCTATTTCTTCCTTCTTAATAATATCCACCAAAAGCGGGACCATCTTAATCATGGTAAATATAGATTTTTTGTGCACGGGGAGCTGGTAATGTATGGCCCCTAAAGATTCTAAATCCTTTACTAATTCTCCTCCGGCAGAAACAACTACTGCCTTATGTCCGTCCTTGACTAAATACTTGGCCAGATCTAACGTGCCTGTTTCTACTCCGCCAACATTGAGTTCCGGTAGAATCTGAAGGATATTCATATTAAAAATATTTTATAAAATTCTCTTTAGCGCTTCTTTCACAATAAGACTATCTCTTAAATTATGCGCCTCGGGCTTGGTCTTATTGATATCATCTACCCTTTTACTTAAATCTTGGGCCCTAACAAGATAAATGTATTTATCGCCAGAGAAGCGCCTGAGGAATTCACGGTGCTTCTTATCTAATCCCGCAGGATTAAAGACTAATACGTATTTTTTACTGTTTACCGCTTCAGAAACCATAGATATACTCTCAGGCGAAGTAATTACGATTTGGCTAAGGCCTAAAATTCCGCCCACAGCAGAAGGTAGATTTTTTTCGTTGGCAATAACGAGCAATTGACAGCGAGAATAATCTTTAAATTCTTCTTTTAACAGGTTCTCTATTCCTTCCGGAGTTCGCCTGGAAGTAGTAATTAATAAATCCATGTTATACTTTTCGGAAATTAATTTTATCTGTTTTATGACTTCGAGTATCGTATCATATGTAAGATGGAAATCTTTAGCATCTCCACCGATGAGCAAGCCGATATAGGAACCTGTAGCCTGCAGCCTGTGACCTGTAGCCTGTACCAGTTTACCGGACTGCTCTCTTAAATAATCTTCGTCTATTAGATTCAATGCCCCTTCAGTTACCAATACGTTCTTTCTTTTAATGAACCTGTCATGCCTTGGTATAACTACCAGATCAAACCTCTTTGCGCTTAAAACAGAAGGCCGCATAATCAAAACTGACTTAGCCAGGTTCTCTCTTGAGAGAACAAAATTAACCGGCTCAACTGCCGCTCCGCAGGATATTATAAGGTCTGGCTTTATGCCCGCAAGAGACAGGTAAGTATCTTTTGCAAGAAAACTCTTCAGGCACCAAAGGCAACCTTGACAGTGGTACTTTCCTGCGAGGCAGGAACTCAATTCCAATGCGTATCTATGGAATGTATTTTTAAAATCTACCCTTACCGTAGTAACATTCGGCTTTATGCCTTTATCTTTAAGATAATTTACAGCTATTTTTGCTACTGCCTCGGCTTGCCTGAGGTGCCCTGCCTTGCCGTCATTTAGAATCAGAATATTTTTCTCACCCGCATACTTCCATATTTTATAAGACCACAGGTACTGGGTAGGATGCTTATAGATGTGTTTCTCAAATATATTAAC
>JAPLLU010000145.1 GCA_026387385.1 Candidatus Omnitrophota bacterium | reverse complement strand
TTTTTGAGTATTATTATAAGCTCTTTAGTGATAGATGTGTTGGTGACGGTGTCAACTACCTATTTATACTTAATGAAAAGGGAGTAGAGGGATTCAAGCTACAGGCTGCCTGCCGGCAGGCAGGCAAGCCGCAAGACGCAGGCTGCATGCAGCTTGAGACTTGAAGCTTGTAGCAGGTAAAATAAATGAAAAAAATAATTTTAACAGCTTTGCTGGGATTATTTATCGCTGGTTGTGCGAATGACCAGTATGCCATTGAGAAGCAGTATTGGCGCATAAGAATACAAGCAGAGAAGATATTTAAGAATCCTAGCGGCTCACCACCTAATGAATTAGAGAGAGTGGTAAATATAATCAAAGGATTTATTAAGAAGTACCCCGAAAATAATTTAGCTACTGAAGCTGAATTTAATATTGCACGCCTTTATATAGCCAAAGAGGCATACGATAAATCCAGGGAACAATTAAACACAATAATCAGCAAATACAATAAATCCGAAGCTATCTGTTCAGAGGCCATCTTTTTAATCGGTAATTCCTATCAAATCCAGGATCAATGGAACCCGGCTCTGGAGCAGTATAAAAAAATTATCCAGGAATATCCTACTACGCTTAGAGGCATAGATATCCCCATTTATATTGCGCAATATTACAAAAGTAAATACCAACCTGATAATATGATTGCTGCCTATAAAGAAGCAATCAGCCATTATAGGGCATTATCGGATAAATACCCTGATTCACAGCTTGCCTATGGCGCTGATAAGTTAGTAGCAGGGTGTTACATGGCACTTAAGGATTGGCAGGGCGCGATTGACGCTTTCAATAACATAATAACAAAATATAAAGGTAAGGTCAGTACAGATGAGGCCTTAATGAATATCGCCTTAATTTATAAGCAAGAAATAAAAGATGAGGTAAAGGCAAGAGAAATCTTGCAGCAGTTCATCACGGACTACCCTAAAAGCAGATTTATAAAGACTGCCACGGCTATGTTAGAGGAGAGGAAAGAAAAATGATAGTTCCAAAAATAGACGAGGCCAATGGAAAAGGCAGTCTTTTGCGTGGTTTCTTACACCAGACGCTCAAGGATTTAATGTCAGTTACCGATGCTACCTGCGGCTCATTCTTTTTATTTGACTCCTGCAGAAACGAGTTAGTGCTGGATTCGTTTTATAATTCTGCGCAATTGCACATTGAAGGGTTAAGGAAAAGAATAGGCCAGGGCATCGCAGGAAAGGTAGTAAATTCAAAGAGCCCGATTTTGGTAAAAGATATAGATAAGGATTTACGTTTTACTAGAAACGGTTTCAGCCACTACAAGACAAAATCTTTTATCTCCATACCGCTATTTAATTCCTTAGGGCTTGTGGGCGTAATAAACCTGGCGGACAAGTCTTCAGGAGAGCCGTTTTCCGAGAAAGATTTTGAACTGGCGGTTTTGTTGTCTAAATACTCCTGTATGGTTATAGAAAACTTATTGCATTCTACTAAATTAGAAAATGAGAAGGAAGTATTGGATAGGCAAAAGGCGCTGTTAGAAAAATATGCTTCAGTGGGAAAACTCACCGCCGGAGTTGTCCATGAGATTAATAACCCGCTTGACAGCGTTATCAGGTATGCAAATATTCTGATTACTTTATTAGAAGGAAACTCCGTTGCCCGGGAGTATCTCCTGGAACTAAAAAATGGCTTAAACAGAATAGCTAATATAACGAAATCCCTTTTAGATTTCTCCCATCGGGTAAACCGTGGTTCCGCACAATTAAAAAATTATGTCAGCCTGAATCAGCTCATCGAAGATTCAATAGATTCACTGCGTAATAAAATAAACGGTTCTACACACATTAACAGAAGATATAACGTTAACCTGCCTAAAATATTAGACTTCGGATTGTCGCACGTAGTAACAAACATTATAAAAAATGCCTTAGATGCTATGCCTGAAGGCGGGACTTTAGAGATTTCTGCGGATATGCATGACTCCGTGTTAGAGATCGGCTTTAAGGATACCGGTTGCGGTATTTCCGAAGAAAATAAAGAGCTTATATTTGAGCCGTTCTTTACTACTAAGGGCTTAGGTAAAGGAAGCGGATTAGGCTTAGCAATATGCAATGAGATTATAAACAAATATGAGGGAAAAATTGAGGTAAAGAGCCTTCCCGGTGAGGGGAGCGTTTTTACTGTTTTAATCCCCCAAAAAAATTTAGAACATGTTCAATCACATAAATCATAACGGAAGCCATATCTTAGTAGTTGATGATGAACCTATGGTCAGGCGTTCCTTAAGCGAAATGCTGACTTTGTCGGGATATACTGTAAGCGCTGCCTCAAACGGCAAGGAAGCCCTTAAGCTACTAAAGGACTATTCCGCGGATATTGTGATTACCGATATGAAAATGCCGGAAATGGATGGGGTGAAATTATTGAAAGAGCTGAAAGAGATCTCTCCGGATACAGCGGTCATACTTATTACCGGATATGGCAGCATAGAAGATGCCGTGGATGCAATTAAGCAGGGGGCTGATGACTATATTACCAAGCCGATCGTTGATAGTGAAATTAAGATGGTAATTGAAAAATTAATTAAACAGCGCCGGCTTCTGGAAGAAAACATCAGTCTTAAAGAACAACTTTCTATTTCGCAGAGGAATGTTTTTTTTAACATCGTAGGAAAAGACCAGAAGATGCAGAAGATTTACACCTTGATTGAGGCAATAGCCAAAACCAGGGCCACGGTTTTGATACATGGAGAGAGCGGAACCGGAAAACGCCTGATTGCGCACGCCATACATAAACATAACGAGCAGGAGCGCGGCAAGCCTTTTGTGGAAGTTAGCTGCGGCGCACTTTCCGAAACACTGCTTGAGAGTGAGTTGTTCGGCCATGTAAAAGGGGCCTATACCGGGGCAATAAAAGACAGGATGGGCCGTTTTGAATTAGCCAATGGCGGGACAATCTTCCTGGATGAGATAGATGCGTTTTCAACTGCCTTGCAGGTTAAGTTACTGAGAGTTTTACAGGAAGGCGAATTTGAGCGGGTTGGTGATACGCATACGGTAAAAGTAGATGTGAGGGTAATTGCCGCCACAAATCAGAAGCTGGAAGATTTAATCGCCCATGGAAAATTCCGCAAGGATTTATACTATCGCTTAAATATTATTTCTATTGAAGTCCCGCCCTTAAGAGAACGCAAAGGAGATATCCCGCTCTTAGCAGAAGATTTTATAAAGAAGCACACCAGTCATATAACCAAAAAGGTAGACGGATTATCTAATGAGGCACTTACGATATTAATGAATTATGACTGGCCGGGAAATATCAGAGAACTTGAAAATGTTATTGAAAGGGCAATAATCTTAACCAAAGACCCGGTGATTAACCCTGAATATTTTCCGGAATTCCTGAAAGAAGTTAAACAGGGCGCGGCGGCTTTGGCCGTAGATAATAATGTAAAATTGAAGGAAGCCCTTGCGCTCCCGGAGAAGGATTTAATAATCAGGGCGCTGGATGCAGCGAGTTGGAACCGTAACGAAGCAGCGCTCGCCTTGGGAATAAATCGCACAACGCTTTATAAAAAGATGCGTAGGTTCGGCTTATTAACTACTGATGCCAGAAAAAATTAGCGCAAATTCAAGCTATCCCCAGATAAGCTTAAAGGACTTATTGGATGTTAAGTCCTGGCAAAAAATTCAGGATAATTTCTCTAACGTTACCGAGGTCGGCTTACGGACGTTAGACTCTAAAGGTAATGCTATTACTTCGCCCAGCAGAGAATCCCGCCTATGCACTGAATTAATAAAAGACCCTTCGGTAAAAAATAAAGTCTGCGGTTCGTGTCTGCCTACGTTTTTGGGAGGCAAGGCAATCGTAGATAAGAATTTAAGCTTTTCCTGCCATTCGCGGCTTTATAATTTTATTGCTCCCATAAAAGTAGAAGAAAAAGTCATGGGTTACGCAATACTTGGCCCGGTGATTTTATTTATGCGCGGCTCTAAAGAAGTATACCTCAAGGCAGCGGAAGAATTAGATATAGAACTGGATGAATTCTGGAGCGCTATCCTTGAGATAAAAGTAATGTCCTTTCAGCTGGCGCAATCCATGTTAGAGTTGATTAAGGATGTGGTAGAGTATAATTTGAAGTTAGTCTACCAGAATATCGTAAAAAGAAAATCAGTGATGATGGGGTTAGATTCTCTTAAGTTAAGCAGGCTTTTAAATGCATTATTAGATGTAGCGTTTCAGGTAACCAATGCCGATATCGGCTCTATAATGTTCGCTGAGAAAGATAGTGATGAGTTTACGATTCGTGCCTCAAAAGGTATCCCCGAAGAGATAGTAAGTAATACCAGGGTCAGGTTAGGTGACGGGATTGCCGGGACAGCGGCAAAAGAAAGAACAGCCTTCCTGATTGATAACACCCAGAAAGATAACAGAATCAGGCGCTACCTTAGGCGTCCTTATATAAGTTCTTCCATGATCATGCCTATTGAGGTGGAAGATGCTGTATTAGGGGTAATGAACTTAGGCGCCCTTCAAACCTCCGCAGTAAGGTTTAATAGAGATAATCTGCAGTTAGTGAATAAGTTGATTGGGTTAGCGACAGTAGCGTTACATGAATAAGGATAAGATTTAGGTTTAGGTTAAGTAGGAGAATAATAACTTGGTAAAGAGGATTCGCACAGATCTTTTCGGAAAAATTCTTGTAGAAATAGGCGCCATCAAGGAAGATTGCCTTAATGAGGCATTAACAATCCAAAATAATGGCTGTAGCCTGCCTTGTGGCGAAATTCTTAGAAATTTAGGGCATATTACAGAAGAACACATTATCCAAGTATTGAATTTACAATATAATATTCCCTATCTTCCCGTGAGCCGGTATGATATTTCTTCAGAAATAACTAATATCCTGCCTTTGGAGTTTATCGTTAAACATAGCCTTGTCCCAATGGAGAAACAGGGTAATATTTTAGTAATAGCAACAACTAATCCTCTGAACTTCCAGGCAATTAGAGAAGCAGAAAACATATCTAAATCTATTATAAGAATTTTTATTACAACTCCTAGTGAAATAAAAATTACAATTGAAAATCATTTTAGTAGCCCTCTAATAAATAATTTTTTAAACCCTTCTGAAAATTGAACTGGAATCGGTGGGCTTATTTAGAGAAAAGGGGGACAATTGGTTAATTTGTATAAGCGTAGGGCTTACCAGAGATTTATAGTTGAAGATAAGGCTACTTTAATTACAAATGACAAAACAGAAAAGCTTGTTTCGCTAAAAGATATATCCGCTGGAGGAGTTTCTGTTGTGACAAACAGTCTTCCTTCTGTAAATGATAGATTAAAATTACTTATTGATGCTCCTAATATTCTCAATAAAACTGAAATTAGAGATGCCAGTATTACTTGGTGCAGAAAGCTAAGCGAAAATTCATGGCAGGTTGGCTTGAGTTTCGATAATAAGGTATTAATCTCTAGAGTTCTGATACAACAAGTGAGGGAAAAACAAACAAATAAAAAGAGTAATCTAAAAATTATTACAGCCTATATTTTGACATTTATATTCTTTACCACTACTCTAATTTTGGGAATTATATTATTGAATGGTACTTCACAGACATTCACGCTTCAAGGTATAGCTTTTGAACCTAACGGTAAAAGCACTGCAGTGTTTGTTACTAAGGCCAATAAGATTGGGGAGGTAGAAATAAAAAGAATAAATAAAGATACTATTGAAATGAAAATAGACAAAAAGATTAAGATCTTAAAATTAGGTCAAAAAATAACCTTCCTCAAGAATATGCCTTTTGTGTTTTGAATTCCTCTTGTAATTAAAAACCCTTAAAATCTATTAGAAGCTGTTAAAATAAAAAACTCCGTAAGGCACTTACGGAGTTTTTGGTTAGAGCAATTTCAATAAGTTACAAAATAGACAAATAGAAGGGGAGGGGGCTAGCGTTCCTTGCGGTAGGTGGAAGAGAGGAGGCGGAGTCCTTCGCGGTACTTGGCTACGGTGCGCCGGGCTATTTTTAAGCCGTTTTTTTCTAAGAGAAGCTTTATGATGTCTTCATCGCTTAAGGGCTGTTTTTTATCTTCCTGTTCAATCAGCTCTTTTATGAGCTTTTTTGCATGGCTCGATGAAACTGATTGGCCATTTTGGAGCTGTATACTGCTTGAGAAGAAGTCTTTTAATGCCACTACCCCGTAAGGTGCCTTAACGTACTTATTCATTACTGCGCGGCAGACCGTAGATTCATGCATGTCTATTTTTTGCGCCAGTTCCGCAAAAGTGAACGGCTTAAGGTGCGAGAGGTCTGTCCTGAATGCTTCCTGCTGGATCTCAACAAGTGTCTCTACAATTCTTCTTAATGTAGTCTGCCTTTTTGATATAGCCCTTAATAATTCCATTGCCTTTTGCAGCTTATTTGAAATAAACTCTTTTGCCTGCGGGTCAGTGCCGTTATCTTTCAACATGTCCTGATAGAGTTTATTAATGCCTAAGTTAGGGATGTCTTCGTTGTTAATAGTTATCTCTAGATTTTCATCCTTTTCATTTATTATAATATCAGGGATAACGCGCTGGGTTTCATCTGTCGTATAATTTCGGCCTGGCTTAGGGTCAAGCTTTACTATCCTTTTTATTAATGGTTCTATTTTTTCCAGTGGTTCTTTTAAGCCCTTGACTATTTGGCTATAGTTTTTCTTGGCTACGTCATCAAGGTGGTTTTCTACGATTTTTCTGATCAGGGGGTCTTTTTCGCCGGCTGCATCCAACTGGATAAGCAGGCATTCCGGAATCGTTCTGGCCGCTACTCCGCTAGGCTCAAATTGCTGGATTATTTTCAGCACATTTTCTGCCTTTTCAGGGGTTATATTCAGGGGGTTGGCAATTTCCTCAATAGAAGCCTTTAGGTAGCCATTTTCGTCAATATTACCAATGATTTCCTGGCCTATTTTGAAGTCTTCATCAGTATTTGTAAACATACCCAACTGCCTAAGCAGCATATCCTGTAAAGATTCCTTTTTGGTCATCTGGCTTAAGCGAAAGTCTACATCCTGGCCACTAGAACTAGAAGAGCGGGGGAGGGTATCGCTTGTTTTTTTGGGCGGATCCTTTGGGGGAATTTCTTCAAGTAGCGGGTTAGTCTCAAGTTCAGTTTCAATGAGGTTTTT
>JAPLLU010000041.1 GCA_026387385.1 Candidatus Omnitrophota bacterium | reverse complement strand
TATATACAATATTACGGATAAATTCCCTAAATCAGAGAATTATATTATTATAGACCAATTCCGTAGAGCCGCAATTTCAATATGTCTAAACATATCAGAAGGCTACGGTATGAGCAATTTACAGTTTAAAAGGTATCTGAGAATTTCGAAAGCCTCTGTTAGAGAATGTATCGCACTCATCACGCTATCCCGCCTGAGAGGATACATAGATATCGACGGGGAAAGGATTTTAAGAAGTCATTGCTTAGAATTATCAAAGATGTTATCCGGCCTAATTAATTCCCTGAATAACTCCCAACTTTAGCTCGGAACTCATACTCCCAGCTCCAAACTCCAAACTCCCAACTCTTAATCCCAAGTCATACTCCAAACTCCAAACTCCCAACTCCTAACTTACCTTACTATTTGAAATGATAGATTTTGCAGTTTCCCGTCTCTTAGGATACTCACCTTTATCTCTGATTGGTTACGCATTTTACTGGCAACCTGAAGTGCCTGCTGGTAACTATTGACTGTCTGTCCGTTTACTGTCTTTATAACATCTTTATTCTGTATACTGGCTTCCTTAACAATACTCCCCTCAGTTACGCCCTCAACCATAAGTCCGGTAGCTTTTTTCCCTTCAATATAAGGCTTAAATTTTAAGGTTGGCAAGGTATTTAGAATTCGCCCGGCTTCTTTTAAAAGCCCGTTTCGGCTTACAGTAATCATATCGTTAGATTTAGAGATAATTACTGAATCATCAAGCTTTGCCCAGGCCTTTGCACGTTTGCTCATTTTTAAGGTTTCTTTCTTACCGTTTCTTTCCAAAACCACTTCTCCTAACGCAATCTTAATAACCTCGGCTTCTTGTACCCTGCTTCCCAATCTATATATCCCCTGCTTATTGGATTCCAAATCTTTTATAAAAGCAATCGGATCTTTTGTGTTTCCAATGGCGGTTCCCAGAAGCTCTAATTGTAATGTTTTATCTTCAGTTTTGAGTTCGGAGTTAGGAGCTGGGAGTGATTCTATCGCTTGAGTCTTGCGTCCTATATCCTGCGTCCTGAATCCTGCGTCTTGCGTCAAAGACTTTGTATATTCTTTGTTTACAGCCACTTTCGGCTTTGACAAAAACGCCCACCCCTGAATCGCCATTACCGAGCTTACCAAAGTAGTTATGAGAATTTCTCTGCTTTTTGTCATCTTATCTCCTGCTTACTGCTTTAACAATAGGCCTCAACACCCACCTTACTAGTGTCTTCAGCTCTTCCTTGTCTCTTATGAAATCTGCTATTGGCGGACTATGCCTATAATAAAACTTTACAAATTCCCTACCCCATTTATTAGTCAGAAGGAAATTGTCTCTGAACTCTCTTAATATCTTTACACTAGAGTCCTCGTAAGAACCATAGGCAGCGGTAGCAATAAAGCAGCCTCCGCCACCGCCTCCACCACCGCCGCCAGTATCTCCCCCTGTATCAGCAGGCGTAGAAAATCCTAACCCGTAACTTGAGAAATGCCCTATATCAGCATAAACAATCTTGTTGGCTGTATCTACATATGAATTTGCGATTTTTTCCCACAAGAGTGTTTTTAAATTATAATAATAAATCTTTAAACCGCTCTGGTCTGTGACCCCTGCCTGGTCAAGTTCTGCCTGAGAATAGGGTATCTTAATCCTTACCGGTTGTCTAAAATTAGTCCCTCCGGGCCCAAAGTGCACTGTCTTATCTATCTGTTTATCTCCGTTATGGAACGGCGGAGGAGAAATTACTTTTGTAATTATAACTTCGGTCGGAGCAGGTAAGGCATTGGCTGGTATTTCCACCTGTGTGTTTTGAACCTGCGTGTTCATATCTGCGGTTAACACCCCGCCTGTGCTGTCATTTACTAATGCAGAATTGGCGTTATCTTCATCAATAAAAGAATTGCGGTTAAAATAGATATCACCGCTACCGTTCCTATAGTCAGTCCAGCTCATACAGAAATGCTTTCCATCTCCGGTTAAATATAAAGACGGTTTGTTCTGGTCAGCGGTTCCCGTATCTCCGTTTACGATAATATTAGTCTTAAATGTGGCGCCGTTATCAATGGAACTGGCAAAATAAATATCCCAGTCATTGTTTTTAGAATCGCTCCAAACGCAAGAGATATTACCGTTATTATCTACGTTGACTTTCGGTTCTTTTTGTTCTTTGGGTACTGTTACGTCGTCATTTATCTGTAAGTCTTGGCTCCAGGTGTTTCCATTTGTAGACTTATCAAAGAAGATATCCTTGTCAGCATTAAATTCATTCTCCCAAACCGCATATATATTACTGTCACCAACTGCAAGCCAAGGCTTAGTGGCATTGTCGCTAGTAATATCATCGCTGACCTGGATATCATTAGCAAAGCTCCTTACATCTGTGCTGCCTAGCCTATTCACAAAGATTTTTCTTTTTCCGCCGTATATCGCATCCCAGACAATATATTTATTATTACCGGAGGCATCTATTTTTATGCAAGGGTGCTCAGGTGCGCTACCAGAATCACTATCCACTCTTTTAATCTCAGATGCGCCAATCTGCCAAAAGCTATTTCCGGCATCCATAGATTTTGCATAATAGACTTCCTTATTTATATCTTCATTTATCCAGCTTATCGCTACTGTCCCTGCGCTTGTTGCGACATCTATGGAAGGTTGAATTTGATTACTTACACCCAAGCTGGCATCAATCGGAACTACACTAACACTAAATGCTTGGCTGCTATTAGGCATTTTCCCGAAATACAAATCCTTATTTCCGGTTACGCCTTCGTTTTCCCAGAGTATATATAAATTATCTGCGCTATCTAATGCCAAAACCGGATTCCTGTTGATTCCCGATATGCCCTCGCTCACCTTTAAATCTTCGGAAAAGCTTACGCCATTATCAGTAGATTTTGAGAGCCATATCTCACTGCCTGCTTCTTCCCAGGCAACATATGCGTAACCATCCATAACTATAAAGGAGTTATCGCGGCTTATGCTATCTGAAGTTACGCCTGTCGTCCTTAGCTTATTTACTCTCCCATTAGGCCCCCGGACTATCATTGCAGTGGTAAAATAATACGCTTGAGTTCCCATACTATTTCCCTCTAAATCACTGGCACTTACATTCACGGTCACTTTTTGTTCATATCTGAACTTATAATCTTTGCTGACAGGGTTATCATAACTGACCACGTAATCTGCGGGAGTTCCCTGAATAGTCACGCTGTTTGGATATGCACCAAGGGTACTGGTTCCGTTTAAGATAATATTCCTTGCTGAGGCATCCCCTTCCCTTTTTACGCTCATAGAGATAGAGTTAATATCTACTCCCCGGCTATTATCTTTGATATGAAATACTATATTGGTATCCGTAGGCACCTGCACTTCTTCGCTATCAGGATTGAGGCTATCAACAAACGGGGGCTCGGTATCCGTGTTAATATCTTGAACCGTTATGCTAATAGCCTCAGAATCGCTTCCGCCATTCCCATCACTTACGCTAAAGGTAACGCTATAACTCCCTGCTTGGCTAAGAGTCGGTGTCCAGCTAAAAACCCTTGTAGAAGCATTAAACGATGCGCCTGTAGGTAATCCTGCTGCCGAATAGGCCAAGGTATCTCCATCAGCATCTGTGGCGCTGATGGTAAATGTTAATTGAGAGCTTTCCGCTACTGTTTTATTGCCTATGGCAGCAAGCACAGGCGCCTGATTATTATTATTGACCGTAATCGTAATATCTTCGGTATCGGTCAGGCTTCCGTCACTTACCACAAAATGCACAGCGGTATACGTGCCAGCCTGATTAATTCCCGGAGTCCAGCTGAATGTCCTGCTTGTAGCATTGAAAGAAGCACCTGTAGGCAAATTACTTGCAGAATATGTCAACGCATCTCCATCAGCATCAGTTGCGCTTATAGTAAAAGTCAACGCAGAGCCTTCGGTTACAATCTTATTCCCTATTACGGCTAATACGGGTGCCCTGTTTACGTTGGTTACTGTTATGGTGATAGCTTCTGAATCTGTGCCGCCTTGGCCGTCATTCAAGCTAAAAGCGACATTATTATAGGTGCCTGCCTGTGTATACGATGGTGTCCAGGCGAATGCTCTTGTGGAAGCATTGAACGATGCGCCTGCAGGTAAACCTGTTGCAGAATAGGTCAGCGTATCTCCATCAGCATCAGAAGCGCTAATAGTAAAGCTCAAAGCAGCATTTTCAGCTACGCTCTTATTCCCTATCGCAGCAAGCACTGGTGCCTGATTGTTATTGTTTACAGTAATAGTTATATCCTCACTGGCTGTAGCAGTTCCATCAGTCGCTGCAAAATGAACCGCCGTATATGTCCCTGCCTGGCTCAAGCTCGGCGTCCAAGAAAAGGTTCTGGCAGAAGCATTAAAGGTTGCGCCCGTAGGCAAGTTGCTTGCAGAATAAGTTAAGGTGTCGCCATCCGCATCAGTAGCGTTTATGATAAAGCTAAGCGCGGAATTCTCAGTAACAGTCTTATTTCCAATAGCAGTAAGGACCGGAGCTCTATTTACATTCGTTACAGTAATCGTTATGTCTTCAGTAGCCGAAGCAGTTCCATCGGTCACTGCAAAATGAACCGCCGTATATGTCCCTGACTGAGTATAGTCAGGAGTCCAGGCAAAAGTTCTGGTAGAAGCATTAAACGTTGCGCCAGCCGGTAAATTGCTAGCTGAATATGTCAAAGCATCTCCATCCGCATCTGTAGCGCCAATGGTAATGCTAAGCGCAGCATTCTCAGCAATTGTTTTATTTCCGATCGCATTAAGTACCGGAGCTAGATTAACATTATTAACGGTTATAGTGATAGCTTCGGAATCAGTCCCGCCCTTACCATCACTTACGCTAAAAGTTACATTATTGTAGATGCCTGCCTGCGCATATGACGGAGTCCAGCTAAATGTCCTTGTAGAAGCATTAAATAATGCGCCTGTAGGTAAACCTGTTGCTGAATAGGTCAGCGTATCGCCATCTTCATCAGTAGCGCTGATAATAAAACTTAAATTTACGTTCTCATTAACTGATTTGTTACCGATTGCCGCAAGTACAGGTGCATTATTGGCCTTTGCCGCTGCGCTTGGGCTATTTGAAATCGCGGATGTATTGGGAACCTCATCCTGAGCTTTCAGAGCAAAGTAATATGTCTGTCCGACTGTAAGCCCGGTTACTGTCATAGATTGATTTGTGCCTGCAGCTTGCGGAGCAGGTTCCCCGGTTACATCAGTGGCAGCATTAAATTGCGTATCATTAGTTATTGCCGAAGCAGAATGTTTTATTATGTAAGTTGACGCTGTACCCGAGCCACCATCATCACCAGGTGCCGTCCAACTCAAATTTATTTCTCCCTGATTTACACCCGTAGAAGCAGATAAATTACTCACAGCAGCAGGTGAAGTGGTATCTGGAGTTGTACTCACATACTCATACGCTCCAATGTCATATTCGGCAGCCTCTGGTCTTGAAGTGCCATCGAAGTCTCTTGTGACTATGGTGTTGACTGCAGAGGTTCCTGCATCTTTTGGCGGACTTGAGCTTTGTAGATGAAAATCATGGTTTGCGACATTATAGAGTTGGGGGTTTGAATTAAGTGCATGCGTTGCCCAAGCAGGTGGAGCACCGTTACCGTAATACAAGTCGTAGTCAGATGTTCGGGTACCAGTGGTAGTTCCCGATATGTACGGAGTGCCTGAAAGCGAATAAAGAATATTATTCTTCATTGCTACATTGGAACCTTCGTTGAAGTATAGTAACCCGGCATTCGCTACACCGTATATCGTATTATTATAAAAGAGTAGATTAGAAACGACGGTAGCATGTGCACTAAATTGGACCGCTGCTCTTCCTGAGGACGACCCGCAATTATATAGAATATTATTGTATATCCTCACATCCTGCATTCTTGAAGAAAAAAATAGTCCTGCATGTTCAAGATTGTAACAAAGATTGTCGTGAACATCGACTTCATCAGCATAGCCAGTTCCAGAATCAACCGGATGAAGATAAATGCCTGAAACCTCTGTACCCAAATCATTAATTTCGTTCCATCCAGCTTCAAGATTCGTGGTATTCCTACTGGGCCAATTGGAATCACATCCCAAATATATGGCATGATCAAATCTATCTCTTCCCCAATCATGAATTTTGCAACCTAAAATCCGCCCATTGCTCATATTTAGAAGACTTATACATCCACACCAAGTCGAATTATTGGGCAATGTATCGCTAAGGCCATCCGCCTCTATTCCTACTAACCTAAAATTCCCACTAAGTGAGTCTGAAAAAATTATCGCGTCACTGTAAGGATAAATTTTTATCTTGGAAAATGTGCAATATTTAGCATCTCCTTCGTATTGACCGTTATTGCGGATTGCTGCGTTTCCTGAAGCCGATGGTCTCGCATCTAAAATCGGAAACTCTCCTGGATATCCTACAAAGCCAGTCATATTATTTGCTAAACCAGAATCAGCTGCATTTATGAATAATAAAGAACCGTAAGAATCAGCCTCCGTGTAAGTCCCGTTTCTAATATACAGAATATCTCCACCAGTTAATTGTTGTCTAGCATAAGGAAGCGTTTGCCAAGGACCATTACCACTTCCTTGATTAGTGGCACGCGTTCCATTATTAGAATTAGAGCCGTTTGTACGGTCTACAAAACGAATGTTACCCGTTGTTCTTACATAAAAAGTTAGCGTATTAGAAGCAATTCCACCCGCTGTAACGCTAATGGTTCCAGAACCATTGGTGCAGTTGTTGTTAAGATAAAAGGTAATCCTCTCTAAACCCCTAGCATTGTTAGCAGCTACTCCCCACTCCGCATAATCCGAATCATTGGTTAGATTAACTCCTCCTGCTGTTACATAGCTTGAACCTCTACTAGAGCCAAAGTTCTTACCCCAGATGGTAACAGCAGCGCCTTTGGTAGCGCTACCCTCCCAACCTGTTTTAGGGGCATCGGTGAGGTCGGAGAAGAAAAGAACAGGAGCATTGGCAAAGGCGAAGGAATAGCAAGCGGTGAGTAAGATTGCTGTAAAGATGAGTATTTTTTTCATATGTTAAATGGCTAAATAAAAAACCCTATTCTTCAAACTTCGCAAAGAATAGGGTTTAAATTACATTAACTTCGGTAGCCCAGCCATCCGTCACGTTTTGTGATGGACCTGAAGCTTTGCGCCCTACCCTCTCGAGCAGTTTGCCTTTATCGGTTACTTGTTACTAGATTTTCAAATAATCAGTGTTTCTTTTACCTATATAAAATATGCCATAAAAAAAGAGCTTGTCAATAAACGGATTATATCATGTTTATAATGTAATCTTCAATATCATAAATCTATATATTTCAATATGTTACAATTAAAAATACCGGAAATAATGCGTTTATTAAAAGAATTTTTCATATTGAAATTATTTCAATTTTATCTTGACAAAATAATTTGTCTGATATATTATAGCTATAGAAAAAGGAGCCATATGAAACGCGGAGAAAAATTCAGATTATTGAGAGGAAATATGACCCAGGAAGAGCTCGCCAAGCTCTCTTGCATAGATAAAGCCATCCTAAGTAAAATTGAGTCCGGAAAAATGACAGGCACTGTTGAATCCCATAAGAAACTCGCCAAAGTCTTCGGAATGAAACTATCTGAACTC
>JAPLLU010000106.1 GCA_026387385.1 Candidatus Omnitrophota bacterium | reverse complement strand
TATTCCTATGTTGCGCTGATTTAGAATCTCTTCAAGAAAGGGCGGGTATTGGTTTTGGGTGGTGGACTCTCCTAAACATATAATTCTATAGGCACCTTTTTGTCTTATGGAAAGATTATTTCTATATTCCTGCAAAGACAGCAAGATAAATCCACCGAGCCGTAGGCCCGCTTCAAGAAGCACAAAAAACAAAGATAGCCCGAATAGTAACAGAATTATTCTTTGTCTAAATGGTGTTCTTGGTTGTGAAGATCTATTTTCCTTCATTTAGCTTGCTTATGAGAAAAGCCTTATCTATAAACTCATTATTTTTTTAATTATAACACTAGGCAGGCAATTTAGAAACAAAATTTGCAATTGATTAAGAATTACTTAAGATGGCAATGACGGAACTAGGATTATCGGCAAGGGCTTACGACAAAATCTTAAAAATCTCCAGGACTATTGCGGATTTGGCTGGCTCTCAATCTATACTCGCCGAACATATCTCAGAGGCGATACAGTACAGGAATCTGGATAGGCAGTGGTGGTAAGTTATTTATGGAATACTTCCTTAAGGATTACGTTAGCGATATTCTCAGCTAGAATCCGGTTACCTTTTTCTGTACAATGCCCAAAATCACCGCCAAACACATCCCTAAAATACATATTGTAGCTACCTTTTTTCACTGCCTCTTTGAAGGTTTTTTCATTATCGACAAAAAGAATACTATCAATATTGCCTTGAAATATCTTTTTTAATGGTTCTATATTAAGCATGGGATATTGGACACAGACTAATTTTATCTTTCTTTTATCCAAAATTTCTTTAAGCTTATGGTAATTAGAAGCTGTCGTGGGATTGTATATACTCAACCTTATCTGATTTGCATTACTATAGCACTCCTCTGCAAGCGTAAATTGTCCCATCTCCTCATATATATTCCCTAATGCCCCGTATAATATTGCTGATACTACTTTCCCGGGATTTAACTCCAGGGCTTTCTTATAAGTATCCTCTGCCTGCTGGAACTGTCCTTGGTCTTGGTATAGCCCGCCAAGTCCAACGCATGCCTCATCATTCCCGGGATTTAACTCCAGGGCTTTTTTAAAGCACTCCTCTGCCTGCTGGAACTGTTCTTGGTCTCGGTATGCGCTGCCAAGCCCCAAGTATGCCCCATCATTCCCGGGATTTAACTCCAGGGCTTTTTTTAGCACATCTTCATTTTTAATGTTATCCTTCTGTTGGGCATTTGTTTCTTCCAATCTGATATTAAACAGGCTAGATTCGCGTTCTTGGGCTAGTGGTTTATCTCCATGTAGTTTATATAATCCTATCTCTTTTGCTTTGGTTACCATATGGAGCCAAAGGAGCCGCGCCAATTTGTATGTCCTGAATGACCTGATAAACAGCATGGTTTTCGAAAGAGTAGGCCTCTCATACGGGATATGTCCTCCCCTATCATTTATTCCCATCATCGCCACCACCATGTCAGGATGGTATTCGCCAATGTAAGATTCTACTTGGCTTAATATAGCTGAGGCTTTAATGCCGCCCCTGCCTTTATCTACCACGCTAAACTTTATTCCTATGTTGCGCTGATTTAGAATCTCTTCAAGAAAGGGCGGGTATTGGTTTTGGGTGGTGGACTCTCCTAAACATATAATTCTATAGGCACCTTTTTGTCTTATGGAAAGATTATTTCTATATTCCTGCAAAGACAG
>JAPLLU010000042.1 GCA_026387385.1 Candidatus Omnitrophota bacterium | reverse complement strand
ATTTTTCCTTCATTTTCTTTTAATATTTTTGCTATTTCTTCGGCTTCCTTTAACACCCTTCCAGCGTTTGTAGCTAAATTTTCTTTGGCCTTCTTAGCGTATTCTGAATTATCCTCAAGATGCCTTTCTAAATATAATGGTTTTGAATATTCTTCTAAATGAGAAAGTAAAAATCTAAGGGACTCTTTTATATGGAATTTCTCGTCTCCGTTTTTATACATTAACCAACGTACGCAAGAACCAAAAATACAATGCGTTTCTTCATTTACTAAGCGTATGCCCACAATCTGTTCTAATTCATCACCATATCCAGCGTAATTTCCTATTCTCTCGAACATCCTTCGAAGTAAGTCTTCCAACAGCTCAATTCTAGTTACTAGCGCCTTGCTAATAGCTCCAACCAGCACAAATGAAGGTATCCCAGCCAAGCCGAAAGAGTCTAGGTTAAATCTTCCCGCAAACAAACCAAAAGCCGCTACAACTACTAAGGAGGCTACGCCTGTCTTATTGAGGCGTAGCCATCCCCATAACTTCCCTGCAGGAACCGTTGACTCGATAGATTGCAACATTTTCCCTATAAGCTTGCCTAATCTGCTCGCGTACAGCCTCAGCTTCATAGTCTCTAAGGCTCTCCCAATCAGTACCTCCGTTACGGCTGTATACGTTGCCATTGTTGTAGCCGAATGCGAGAAAAAGCTTCTTAGTCTCTCTACTACAAGCGAATATAGCTCCTTCATAGCTGAAGACGACCATGTGATCGAACCTAATATTCCCAAAATTGATCTTAACCATGTGAATACACCTCCTCTTTCGTTAGTTGTATTAGAGGTCGCAAAGCGGGTCAGATAGCCGTGAGGTATTCGGCTCTTCACGGCCTCTAATACAACTGTAGCTGCTAATCCAAAAATCCCACCTGCCACGGTAGGTAGGACTCGCAGCTGTGTTAAATTTTCTAATTTTTTGTTTATTGTATGCGAAATACCGAAATAGGCACCAATTTCATGTATTAAGGTCTTGGTGATATCCTTGGCTAATTCGGTAGGAGTGGTGAGGGTATACTGGGTAGCAATATAGATGTATTTCTGATTGTTAATTATGACTACGGCGCCTAAAACAACTTGGCCATTAGTTAATGTAATGGGTGGGCCTGTGATGAGGTTGGCTTTTACTATATAGGTAAGGATAAACCTAAATATAATGCCTGATACTGTGCCGCTTAAACCTGCTCTCTTAAGAGCTTCTTCTTTCGTAATCCTGGCTTCAAGATAATCAGATATGTTTTGGTAAAGCTGCTTTGTATCTAAAACCCGCTCTCCATCCTTAGTTCTGCTGGTATCCAATCCGGCATTATACGGCATTCCAAACGGCTGATTTCTTCTCTCCTGAGCCTGAATTCCTCTCTTATATACCAACTCTCCAAGCTTCTCAATTCTGCTGCGAATCTGTACGGATCTAACTTTAACATTCATTACCTCCTTTATAACTGTTTCTTTAGTTTCATATGACCCTTTGGAGATAGAAACAGCTAAAGGAGGAGCATTGGATCTATTTACTTCTAAACCGTTGCGCTCATGTTGTGTTGTAGATTGCTCAGTACGTTTTACAGAATCCTTAGCTAATGTTTCTTTTTCCCGTTCCGTAGCAATTAATCCCTTATTTTTGCCTAACTTGGTTTGTGTATCTTCTTTATTTCTATTACCGCGCATCATATATTTATAATAAACTAACAGCGGGGGGATACTTACTAAAAGTGTCAAGCCAATAAGAATTAGCATAAATCGATAGTCAAGTCCCATTGAACCATCGAAAAGCTTATACATCCCTCCGTAACTGATATATTCGCCGCTCCAAATGGTTCCAGATGCACGCAATAAATCACCTGTTAATCCTAAATTTATACCTTTTATTATGCCTATAATATCAATAAAGCCTGCAACCAAGGGCAAGCCAGCAAATACAGCTATTAGTGCTTTGCAAGTACGAGTATAAAAGAATTCATTATATACCTTCTTCGCGAAGTATATAAAAAGTGCTACCATGATAGGCGTAGCAATCATATCTCCTGCCAGAAGCACAATAGTCTTTGAGATAGCTTCACCAAAAAAATGACCTAAGAAATTTAATCCTTGGAGTTGAGAAATTTCAGCGTACAAGATGATGGGTGCGTATTCGAAACTAATATATGCTTCTACTCCTTCGTATAGAGCATGCAAGGCTAATATATGGCCAAGCTCATGAAGTGTCATATACAGCAAAGGAGCTACCCCAACAGCCACCAAATACCCGATGGTCTTTAAGATGTCTTTTGCGAGCATTTTGAGCCTAGAAGGTCGCGCCAGATTCTGATCTGTGCGGGCAGGTTCGCTCGAATAGATGACTAATTCACTTCTATCATTTCCTGCCTTTTCTGGCAACTCTGTCTTTGTTGCTTTAACTCCGGGTTTTTCAACTGTTATGCCGAATGCAAACGGGTATTTATCACCGTAGTAGAATTGCTGAGTCTTGTAATTAATTAATCCTGCTTCTTCTGCTGCTTTAGGTGCCCATCTTAATAAATCTCCAGGTAAATTACGAGTGAAGGTCCTTGCTGCTTCCCCAAAAGTATTTTGTTCTTTTACCCATTCACCGTAACATTTAGCTGTATATGAAGTTGAATGATGGAAGATTAACACTGCTCTCGCACCTGGCTTAAGGACTCTTTCAATCTCCTTTAATGCTTCTTTGGGCTCGGGAATATACTGGAGGGCAAAAGTACATAATATTACATCCGCACTCTCGTCCTTGAAAGGCACTTTCATTGCATCGCTTCGAATCTTCGCTATAGATTGATCATTGTAGCCTTGTAGATTTTTTATCGCGTAAATCAAACGCTTAATCGGATTGCCGTTATATATAGGCAAACTTGTAATATCGACAATTATAGACTGATCAATTCTATATTTATTTTCATTAAGTTTCTCTATTATAAATCTAAGGGCTTCGCCTCTTCCGCCGCCAAAGTCCAACAATACTTCAATCAATTTTTCTCCCTTATAATTGACTGGTAATTGAAGGCCATCGAGACTGCTTGAAATGAAGCCCGCTATTTCTGATTCCATCCATACCTTCTTACTATATGTTGGGGTAACTTTATCAAAGAACTCTTTATTTGCCTCAGCAGCCTTGCTGTTATCAACTACTGCACCTTCTTTGACTTTTTCAGATTTTGCAACTTCTGAATTCTCAGTTAAAAGACTGCTCGAACGGGCAGGAGCAACATTGATTGTTACTGCCTCAACTGCTACTTCTTTTGCGTCCTTGTTAGCAACGGCTTCTTTAGAATCTCTCGTTGTTGTTTGTATCCTGGCTGTTCTCTTAAGTAAATAAACAGCAACTGCTCCGACAGCAGCTATGCCAAGACTCCAAATTGGGTTATTCCATGCTAAACTTATAATATTAGAAATTATCGGCAGGAGGCCAAAAGGCGCTACGGGTAAGACAGACCAAAGATTGGTATTGAATTTTTGGTGGCTCGGTTTTAATATTGCTTCTTTGCTCTTAAATTCGCTTATTATACTATCTATTTCCTTTACGACACCCTCCAAATAAACCCTCTCTAACTCAGGCGCGTCCATTATAAAAATCTGTTCCCAATTGTCCTTTATCTTTTCATAATTTTCTGCTTTGGCTAATTGAGCAATTAAGTAAACAGGAACGACGTTCGAAGATAGAGCCTTTTCGCCTATCTTAAGATAAGGTTCTATTGCTATCTCAATTAACTCTTTAGAGGGAATAAACTCATCTTTTAACGCTGCTAAATCTTCAGAAATAAGTTTAATTTCTTTTTTAGTTAATAAAATGCTGGTCAATTGAAGTATAAAGTTTATACGACCTTTTACTATGCCTAAGCAATTGCTTGGTAGTTGTTCCGGACAAAGCAGATTTAGATAAATTACATATCTTGTTATTTCCTTGCTTAACTTAGAAATTTTCTTATAGTATTGCTCTTGTGCTTGCTTTAATTCTTTGATTATTACATCTGCATCCTTATTTTGCTTGATAAGCTTATCAAAAAGATTAATCATCTGCTCAGTTAAATCGAGCATCTTATAAATCTTTCTATCAAAACCTCCTTTAAAATATTCAGCAGCTTTTCTGAATTCCTTAAGACTTAATAATTTTGACTTAACCCTTATACCTAGCTTTCCTAATACAATGTCAGCTAATTCAGCGGGGAACTCCATTACATATGTAGGAACTTTTATTGTTCCTTCTTCCTCTGTCTGTGCATATAACTGTATCAATCTGTCTACATCAGTGTAACCCGTATGGATCTCAGGAATTACTGTAAATAGATGCCTGATAGCGTGCAATACTTCATGAGTTACTTTCTCTATCATTAACTCAGGATCGATTTTTATAATTTCCTTGCTATATTTTATTTCGTGCCTTTCTGGATTATATTGACCTGCCAGGTGAGGCGATAATTTATCCTCTAACCTTTCTTTTTCTTGTAATTCTTCCTGAGTTACATGCTGACAAAGAACTTGCAACCAAAGCTGTAACTTAGTTTTTACATCTGTTTTTTGGTCAAGCCCTACCTCTTTAAATCTCTTTATAAATTCGGGGATTGCATTTTTTATCTTAGTATCAATATAATTAAGGTGCGCTTGTTCTTCATCAGTTAAACAATCCACAAATCTCACATTTGGTACAATAATTTTTACTACTTTTCTTCCTGTCTTCTGTTCGATTATCTCAAGCACTCTAAAGAAGATGTCTAAAGCCAAAGATTTAATTTCTTCTTCAGAGAAAGCATTTTCTTTTCTCTCTCCTGCCTTATTTTCTTTTTCCGCTATTGCAGCTTCTGTAGATTTAACTACTCCTGTCGCTTGTTTATCTTTCGCGATTCCGCTATCATCAGAAAGTACTTCCGATTTCTCTTTATCTAACTCTGCTTGGGCCTGCTGTGAACGCAGCTGCTTAGCCTGAGACCAGCTTAAACTATTGTAAAATTTGATGTATTCTTTTATCAGTTTTTCTTCGGTGTAATTCTTAAATTCATCTAACCCGCTTTCGCTTATGCCCATTACCCTCGCAAGGGCTAAAAGTTGCGCTATAGGATGTGAAGATAAACTGCCGATTTTCTTACGCAAATTAAGCTGTTTCTCCACAAAACTTCTTATCTCATCCTGAGATGCAATCTGTACTGCAGCCCAATTAGCTGCCATCTCATCTATATCTTTTGCGTCCTGAGGAATATAACCAGCCTTGATTCCCGTGATTAAAGCGTGCCCTGCTTCGTGAATTATATCTTGTAATTCAAATATGTCTTTGGACATTTCAAGAACAAACTCCAGGTTTATTCCTAACTTCATATCGCCGGTTGCTCTATCCATCACAAGTCTCAAAGGATTATCTTGGCCTTCGAATAAGAATATAATTCCAGTAAACCTTACGTTATCTATTGCCAGGCGGGATTTGATCCTATTGTTAATTTCTTCCAGAAGCGGCATATATTTATTGTATATCTGCCTCATATCCGAAAGGACTTTTTGAGCAGATTCTTTATTCTTAAAATATCGGGCATAGAACCGAGAAAGGTTAGGTTTTACTATTGCATCCTTAATATCAAATTCTGCCCTGGAAAGATATTCTTTAATAAACTGTCCCAACTCGGCTTTGAATAGAGAAATCTTTGCTGACTGTCCCATTCGCTCTGCAATTGCTAACATGCCGAAAAGCCTATTCAAAAATTCCTCTTCTGTGGGCAAGGAAGCATTTTCTTTTCTCTCTCCAGCCTTCGCTTCTGCATTTTCTCCGCCGACTACGGCCACTGTTCTGGAATTATCTGACGCCTTTCTTTCTTTACGAATCTGCTCTATCTTACGCTCTGTTTGCTTTATCTCCTGTTTCATTGGAACTGCCCAATTAATCTCTTTGGTTTCTTCTCCGACTTTGTTTACTCCTCTATATTGCCAGAAATCTATTTTAACTCCCCTGTCAGTTACTCCCATATTTGCATTAAATAAATCTCCAATGGATATGGGTTTAGTATCATCTTCTGACTTTACTTTTCTATTTTCTATTTCAAGAGATTTGAGTTGTGGATATGCATTCAATATCTCTTCTTTGGTTGGAAATACAGTCTCTGCGAAAACATTGTCATAAAGGATAACTGCTTCTATATCCCTAATGCCTTCATTAACGAATTTTTTAATAAATTCTCCGAATGCTCTATAAGGTTGCGCTGGGTCATCACTGGGCTGACCTTGGCGGATATGCGCTAATAGAAGAACAGTTTTACCCGCTCTATCTATGCCCTTTAATGCCAAACCTGTGCAAGTTGCGATATTCCTTGTAAACAGCCGAATTTTCTCTTTATTAGTCATTCTTGCCCCACCTTGGCCAACGTTAATAATTTCTTCCTGAGATTCGGCCTCCACTGCAGAAACGCTTTCTCCTCTCTCTTCGACCTCTGAATTCTTAGAAGAGTTTTCTTTATTCTTGGATGTAGATACTAAGCCTAAATTAGAAGCTTTCTCCGCACTTTCTTCTCCACCCACGACACCCATAGCCCGGATTCTAGCAGAATATAAACTGCTTGATCTTTCTCGTATTATAATAGTCGCTGTCTTTTCACTCCTATCATATTCGATATGCTGACCTTTACCTAATTTCTTAATAATATCAGAAATATTCTCGATCATTATCTTATATCTTACTGACCTTAAATCTTTCTCATCCCCTACTAACAAAAGGACATTTAAATATTTTTCACCTGCTGCAATTAATTTTGGAGCGAATGAAAAGATTATATCTTTATAAGAAACACCTTCACCACTATCAGCGATGTCGGGATGTTGAGACATCCAGGCCGCGCCAAGGTCTTTCATCTTAAAATAAATAATTCCTGATTCTTTAACTATGCCATGAGGTACACCAAAATAACCAGCTACTTTTTTATTATTTTTTCTAAGCTCTGTTATTCTATTTTGCGCAATTTCTGTAACTTTTATGTAAGATTCGTATAAACTAAGTCCTCCCGTGACATTCATATCAGGAGTAGTAGCACCGTGTAATCTAATGCCTTTATCGGCTGCAATAATTATGAACAGTAAAACGTCATCCGCATCACCCATCCAAGCCAAATTCTTTTTTAAATACGGTAGTTCTCCTGCGTTTAATTTGGTTCTTAGCCAGTTAATTTTCGCTACTGGATATTCTCTTTTAGCCCTTTCTATTCCGATGTCGCGTTTTTCTTTCTCGCTCTGAAGCCATTTATATGCATCCAAGGTATATTCGTTAAGCACTTGACAAATACTATCCCAATTGTCTCCTACTTCAACATTGATATACTCAGTTATTAAGTCATTTATGCCTATGTTGCTTAGGAATGGTAATACATTATTTATAAACCATAGGGATGTAAACTTTAGTGTATGAAACTCGCTAAAGATTAGAATATTAACTCCGCTAGCAAGACTGAGCAGCGTTTTAACTGTTTCACTTTTATTGTTGTCGTTTGTCTTATTCCTGCCTCCGAATAAGCCGGTAGCTTTATCTTCTGCTGTAGCAGTTTTTTCGGATACGTTAGTATTATCTCCAGTTTGGTCGGAAGTCTTGTTGTTTGGCAAGCCGGTAGCTTTCTCTTCTGCTGGAGTTAGTTCTTTAATTAATTCGCCGCTATTCGCTTTAAAAGCATAGGCAATCTCTTTTAGTGAGGCGTTTTCAGGAAGGATTACATAGGTAGTTCCTTGTTCATCAACGTAATTGGCCGTACCAATAAACCAGAAAGGAGGAGCGCGCACAAATCTTACACCCAATGCCTTTAACATATTTATCTTTGCTTCTGCTCCAGTATAAGTTCTTATTATCTGCTGGATTCTGCCTTCTAACCCTACATTCACTGTAGTCCAATCTCTTATATTCTTCCTGGTTAATGACTGGAATATGTTAACCATTATATCGAATACAATTCTAGACAAGCCTCTCGAAGAGGTCTTATCTGCATCATCTTCCTCTCTTTTCCTTTCTGAATGTATACTACTACCAGAGTGGATATCCGTAGGCAGTTTGGGTTGATGACCGAGACCAGGATTCGGACTGGCAGAGGATGGAGGAATACCGTTCTGACCAGCAACATTACCGCCAGCTACGCCAGTGGTATCTACTCCTGCTGTTTGAGTTGCGTCGTTTATTAAACCGCTAGTATTATTGTGCAAGAAATAAAGTACTTCGGAATTCTCGCTATTTAGCGAGCCGATAGGGTTTTGCCAATTAAAGAGATCAGCTTCTTCGGATACATTAGTATTATCTTCGGTTTGGTTGGAAGTCTTGTTGTTTGGCAAGCCGGTTTCTTGTTCATCAGCGAGAGCAGTTTCTTCGGATACGTCCAAAAGACCTGCTAATTCACCAGCCTCGGCCGCTCCAAAAACAGCTCCCCACCAGCCACGGAAGGTAGAGCGAATTCGAGCTAAGCCGAGGCCAAATTTAAATCCCTGCAAATTCCCTGCAAGAGCCGTTAACTTGGTATACTGCAACCTTATCCATGTAAGCATCTTTGATACTCTGGCGGACAGCTTCTGCCTCAAGGCCAGCAAGTGATTCCCAACCAGTGTGATAGCCGTTGCGCGTATAGACTTGGCCATAGCTGCCAAACGCAAGAAATAGCCTTCGAGCTTCCTTACTACATGCAAAGATTGCGCCTTCACCAGTAAAACGAACGATGTGGTCCAGATTGATTGTGGCATAATTGATTTTAACCATAGTGCACCTCCTACAAAAATAGCCGCTAAACCTAAAATACCCACTACAGCGGGCATGGTTTGCGGCTGGGTTAAATTATTGATTATTTGAGCTAATTGAGCAAGGAAAGAAACTACTTGAACCTGATTTAATGCGGAAATATTGGCTTGCGTAGAGACAAAAAGTCCCACTATCGGTGGGCCGCGTTCGTTATTAGATACAAAGACATCCTGTTTCGGTTGTCGATTAACTAATTCACTGATTCTCTCGGCAACTATTTTTACGGTTACCTTTATTATATTGCCAGCACCGGCTAACGTACGCTTGCTATTAGCGGGTTTAAGTTCACTGCCCTTTAAAGGCTTAGGCACCTGCTGAGCAGGCACATCTCTTACGCCTTTATCTGCCTTATTGACAGGCAGACGGCTAGAACCTAAGATCTGTCTTACTTTTTGCTTGAACAGATCAACAACTTTCCCACCAATGCCAGATCCGGAAACATTTCCTTTACCAGGAACATTTCCGCCCTGGTTGTTACCTATATTACTATAGGCCGTACCGCTAGAGCCGTTGGTTCCTTCGGTAGTTACACCTTCAGAACCTTCTTCTTTATTGGCTACACTTCCAGCACCTGGGGTACCTTTATTTGTGTTATTCGCTTTCGCGGGCACAAATCGGGCACCTACCACTGTCGCTATAGCTACTGCTACTATCGCAGCTATCGCTACGGCAACTATTGCTATGCTGGTATTTACTTGCAGTGCGCCAACACTTGCAAAGCCAGCAAATGCGTGATAAATTTGTGCGATTGGGGCAGAAGCGGGTGGGCCTCGTCCAAGGGTGGGTAGAATAGTGACTGCGTGATGTAGTGTATCTCCAATCTTAGGCAAAAGTCCGACAATGGCCGGCAAAGCCATATGTATCTTTATTTGACCCGGTACACCCTTAGCAACTAATTTATTAGCAAATGAGGTAATTTGATTTGGTCCAGGAGGTATAGGTATTCTCAATGGGGCGTCGCTACTTACAGGCAAAGGCACATTAGTCGACTCAGGTGCCGTATTCGCAGGCGTGACTCCTTCCAAAATACTCTCTGACACAGATTTCGGTGAAGGCAGCCTTATTTTATCTTTGATCTTACCTATTACCTCACCAGTTGCTCTTTTTATGCCCTCAGAAACGCTCTTAGAGACGGGAATTTCTTTAACTTCAGTGGATTTTGCCTCTTTTTGTATCTCTACATTACCAACTGTTGATGTGGGAGGCTCTTTTGTTTTTGGCGGTTTATGTTCTTTTGTTTCAGGGGTCTCACTCGGAACCACAGCTGTATTGCGTGACTTATCTATCATGGCCTCAAGATCAGCTCGCAAGACCCAATTAAGAAAGGCGCTCAGTAGACCATTCTCATCCAAATAAGTCAAAGGAAGCCTGCCTTCCTTCTTTTCTTGAAGCTTCTCTAAAGCAATTCCTCTTAGGGCCTCAAAACCAACTACAGCTGCAAATTTTTTGAATGACATTTCTGTATTTATCAGATTTAAAATACGATAAATTGCTCCGGGACTAACATTTTCATCTAATTCGCTTATAGCCCGGATAGCAGCTTCCATATTTTCAAAATCTACTTTATTAATGTTTCCACCAAATTTAAACTTTATACCCTCAAGCAGAAGATCTTCGAATCCACCGTCTCTAAAAGCTTTAACGGGGTCTATTTTTTCTGCACTGACAGACTCTGCCTTTGGCTTGAATTGTTGATTTGCTTGAGCGGGTATTTCTTGTTGTGGACGAGGAACTATTCCTTTATCCCTTAGCATCAAAGCCTGGGCAAACCTTCTCACATTTATATACTCTTTACCTAACAATTCCGCTTTTGTGAAGGTTATCCCTTGTGGCTTATAATCATCTGCTTTATCTTGAAGCTCACTAAGTAATTCTATTCCTAATTCAATTACCTTTTCTTTATTCTCAACTTGACCAATAATAACATCGCCAAATTCTCCATTTATAAGACCGTTCATATATTCTACTTGCACATTGGATTGAATCTTGGTTTCGGCTGGTGCTTCTGGTACAGTGGCTGCAGCTAATTTTTGTAGCACATCCTTTGGTAAATTCATCTTAAGGACCATTACTTTATCAGGACTCCGGGCAACAGCTTCAACTGCCTCAAGCTTTAGAGCTTTAACATCAACACTAAATCTAGCAAGTACCGCCTCAACTGCCTCAACTGTATTTGCCTTGTTTAATTCAAAAACCAGAGGCTTGGAGAACTCTATTGCAGTAACCTCTGCTGATGTGCTAGGCTGGCGAACAGCTAAATGCTCTGTTAAAGGAGGAGCTGAAGTAGGAAGCTTTGGAACCTCAGCTACCTTAGTTGATTTTATATCTTGTGTAAGTTTTATATCTGCTTCTCTAAATATCTCTCTCTGTAAAGCTCTTAAGAGATAATGAGATCTATTGGGGTCTTTTTGGGCTTGCTTGAGACCATAGTCTTTGCCTTCGGTAAGAGTGACTTCTCCTAGTATGTTTCCTACTTTATCTTTTATCGTTAATTTATTCCTATCTAAAGTTAACTCCATAGCTCCTGTCTTAGTAAGATACTCTCCAATTTCATGGAACAAGGCTATGGGATTTTTAGCGAAGGTTTGATGAAGGGCAATTAAATTGGGTTGAGCAGGTTGAGTTGAGGCAAAGCCAAAAAGGTCTCCAACAATGTCGGAAAAAGTACAAAATGTTGGAGGAGGAGAATTTTCCAGAAGACTTAAGACTTTAAGGAGGGTTTGCTTATGGATTTGATCTATATCTTGCATACTTTCAATTTGAGATTTTAAGGCTGGAATATCTAATGCTGGTTGAGGTGTTAACTTAATGATCTGGGGTTTGCCTTGTAAGTCTATTATTGTAGCTGCTGTAGTTCCTTTTATACTCTTTATACTTTCCACAATAGCAACTTTGCCGATTTGAGATGGAGGCTTTGGCGCAGTTAAATTGTCAAACCAATCCCCAAAGCGCTTACCTATATCTCTTAGCCTCTTACCTATATCTTGCTGTTCAAACATCTTATTCAAGTCCTTTGCGTTTTCGCTCATTTCTAAATTGGCGATACGTGCGGCTAAGATTTCAGAATTAGGGAATTCTATCTCAGGGAAAGCAGCCTTAATTACTTCCAAGTTAATTTCAGATTGACTTGCGAGCTGCTCAATAACTTTAGGATCAGTAATTTTAATATCTAATAACTGCTCCAATTTCTGTTTTAGGAGTCCTTTATCTGACTTAACCTTTCCCAATTCTTGTATAAGTATAAGATCAACGTTTAGACTAGCAAGCGCTGGTGTTGTAGGTATAGGTGTAGTTTTGATAGCGGACTTCACGACTGCAGGCTGGCCAATATTGCTTATCTTATTATTTATGGCTGCATTAAGTGCAGGCATTCTAGGCAGGGCATCCTGGGTTACGCTATCCTGCCTAATATCCTCAATAAAGACATTGATCTGTGCATCATTAAATTCCGGATAGATTTCTTTTACTGCAGCAATTGCAATATCTCGGAGTCTAAGATCAGTAAAAGCAAGCTTGGTTTTCTCAGCAGTGACGGACTTCACGACTGCAGGCTGGCCAATATTGCTTATCTTATTATTTATGGCTGCATTAAGTGCAGGCGCTTCTATTGGTTTGGGCGCTTCCACATTCTTCTCAAGTACTTTTTGCCTAAATTCTTTTATTACAGGGATCTTATCGATAAAAGGAGAGGCATCGTAATATCTATCTGCTTTATGGTTTCCTATGTATCCTTTGGGAATTTGAGTATCATATTCACTAGCAGGCATTAATATATCTACAGGCCTATTTACACCCTCTATGTTTTCCATTTCCATTGCGCCTATATCTATTCTGTCTGCTCTTACTCCGAAGCGAGTAAATCTAGGAGTTACGGATTGCACAGCCCCAATCCAAACCCTATTTTCTCTGTCAACATTAAAGACAAATTGAACTTGTTTATTATTTGATAACATTCTATAGGATTCCACGTCACCGTATATTGGGCTATAGGTATTAAATTCCTCTATAACTCCATTATTAAAATCTGGCTCAAATCCATTTTGGAACCTGTAGGATTCAGGGTTTCCTGTTTCTGCAAAACTGCCGATAGAAATCCCGCCATTCAATTCTTCTCCGTGAAGCAATATTGTATGGTTAAATTCTTCTGGTGATTTAAAATCTGCCCTTTTCTCCAAGTCATCATAGAATCCTTCTTTAATCTCCAATTTACCATTGTCTAAACATAACTTTTCTAAAGAGGACTGAATTTCTAAAGGAGCATTTGTAGTCATCTCATCCTCTAATCCCTTACCAATCCAGCCACCAGGGCCTTCGGATGAAGCTATTCTCCAGATATTTTGTGAGTTGCTTTTATAAATTGTTCTTGCAAAGATTTCTTCTACCCCTGTTTCAGGATTAATTCTATGCAAGAACCCGATAAAGTACGGCCTACCATTGCGTTGCGAAGTATAAGGCTTGGATAAATAATAATCCATCCCATTCAAACTTATTTTGTACTGTGGAACAAAGCCGTTCTGTAATAGATCTGCCCCGCTCGTAACTTTTCTACCGTCTACTTGGATAGACACTCTAGGTATAAGGTTACTAAATTCTGATCCAATCTCAGTTTTATTTTCTACAAGACTGGGTGGTTTTGGTATTTTGGGCGTTTCTAGAGTCAGGCTCTCAAAATCAATCTTTTTCCAGCTAGATTCTATTATACCTTTGAGGGGAAATGCGTTTTTACCTCCGCCTTTGTAGGTTGAAAAACCAAAAATAAATCCATCTTTAATCTCGTCTACTTTAATTAAATTCTCAGCTCCTGGGTCAACCAGAATATCTCCCACTTTAATATTGTCGGTTCCGACTTTTGCAAAGTTATCTTCATTAAGTTTACTAATCTGTGATAACAAATCTTTCTTTATGCGAAGCGCTTCACTTCTTGCAATTACAACATCTGCAGGGTTTTGATAAAAATTATTAAGAGGGGCAATATAATCTTCTACTAATGTTTTTATCTTATTAGATACTGATATTTTTGGACCAGCCGCTGGATATGGACCAGCCGCTGGAGGAGTCGGTTCAGCTGGAGCAGGATTAGAGGGCAATTCAATATAAGGCATAATCCTGTTTAACCTCTTATCTCCTATTTTTCCATCAATTCTCAGGTCATTTAGAGTTTGGATTCCGGCATTTATACGATCTTCGAGAGCAACGGATAATTCAGTTCCAATACCAGGCAAGGCTTTAAGTTCTTCCCTGTTAACTCCTGGACTAAGTTTTATGGGTTGAACATATAATTGGCCATCTTTATCCACGACAAATTGCTTGAGTGTTTTAAAGCCTTTACTATCCTCTGCTTTTGGTTGCCCTAATTTTGCCGCTTCTAATAGTTCATCTCTATTACTTATATTCTGTACATTATTTACTTTTACATTAAACGCTAATCTTAAAAGATAGGTTTCTTTAGCTAATGGATGAAGATACAACTTAGAATTATCGTTTTTATCTCGCCATGCTAAAGGTGAGCCTCCGTTTATTGAAGGCGAGGTAGGTTCAATCACCTCAACGCGCCTTATGCCACTCAAGTTACCTGCGAATTTCTCTAAGAGCGGCTTTAAGTCTTGCCACTGGCTTTGTGTCATATTAACTAATTTAACTTCGGTTAAGCTCTTATTAACCTCTGCAATGTCCCATTCCCCTGATTTTAACTTCGCTAATCCTTCATTCCAAAGCTTAATATCAGCTTGCGGAGCCCCAGTAATCAGGATAGAATCTTTGCCCGTCTTGATAAATTGATTCCAATCGGTTTCGGGCGTATTACTAATTGTTTGAAGGGGTATTGTAGAAATCAACGTATTATCAATTTCCGCTAATTTATTGAGCCTGTTGTCTAAAAGACTCTGCGCATCTTTATCGAAACGATGAGTAATAATCGGAGAAATGAAATCAAAAGCCTGCTTTTCAGTTATACCTGCTTTATTAGCAAGTTCTTGAACAACAGGTAAAAGTTCATCTCTGGTAACAACAATACGGGGAGTTGCCATGCGGAAACCCGATAGGCCTTTAGTTTTATCTAAAGCAGGTTTTACACTTTCAAACTTGATTACAGACTCTTTAACCTCAGCAGCTCTGCGCAGATCCGCTGAAGCTTCGGTTAACTTCTTGATTTTATTATCTTTGTTGACTATATCTATTAATTGCGCCTGAAGTTGTATATCTTGTTTGCGTAAGACCGTACCTTGGGTTATAACTTTAGCCAAATTATCTATGGTTTGAGAAAATGCCTTTTGGCCGTTATCCGCTTGCACACCTCCTAGTAGACTGGCGTTGGCGTTTTTATTTCCAACAAATATTTGTTTGAAACTTGCAGATTTCGTAAAGAAAGATTTAATATAGTTGCTCAAATCCATCTGTTGATCACCGACGACAAATGATTTATAATCATCCGACAGGCGCTTAATCTTCATATTGCCTGTAAGAACAGGATTAATCTTATCAATGTACTGGCAGAAAGCACTAAAATTATCCATATGAGTAGCGGGAATGTCGCTTCTTAATAAGGGGATTAAGCGCGCTGGTTGCTCTAATTTAACAGACTGAGCAATGTCTTTAAATTTACTGTACTTAACATCTGAGGCCTTACTAAGCTTGTTCTGTGCAAAGACATAAGCCAAAGCAGAACGACTAGTCTTTACTTGAAATCCTGCATTTAATTTTTGCCAAGCGGTCAAATTATCCTCTTGATACTTTGACAAGGCCTTCCCGAAAGATGGATGCACATAGGCCGCCTGAATTAAATTCTTCTCCTTTTGTTTGGCTTCTTGGAAGGCAGTATCCAAAGAATCTGCCATTTTAGCCAATCCTTTTTTGAGAACAGTATTGTTAGATTCGGCTCTCTCTACCAATCCTCTCATTAAATCAACACTAGAATTCTTACTATCTTGCATCCTCTGAATAAAGCCCAAATAAGAATTTGTATCAGCTGATCTTAGGCCACTACCCAATAAGGAAACAGCACTGCCAATTCTGTTTGCTGTGGACAAGGCGGTATTTAGATTTATCCCATTAGTAACAAATCGGTTAGCAACTTCACTGGCAGAAGCATGACTAAATTGCCCTGCTGTGTTAGTTACCACGAAACCTAATGCGCTAAAATTATTTTGCTCTTGTGGAGTAAGCTTACTTAAACCTTCGATAAAATTATTAACGCTACCTATCCTCACAGAGCTGCTGATAGTTTTTTCACCACTGCCGGATATTCCCTTCTCACTAGAAAACATATCTTGCAAGGCCTTTGCCTCGGATGAAGAAGCGCTTACTTGCATCGTAGCCTGAACTAAACTCAGAGCTCTTCTTGCTTCCCAGGCATCTGCCTGATTAGCAATCTTAACCATCTCTCTTGCCCTGCCTTCAGCAGACATCGGTAATAATTCCTGGCGCTGTCTTTCAGTAATATGAGATTCCGTATCCAGGCCCACAAGCGTAGTACGTTTTTCTCCTTCTGGGATAGACATACGATCTTTACCGCTACCCGCCCTGTAAAGAAGTTGGGTATCTTCTGTTATGCCGTCTATTCCAAAATTTACTGTTAAAGCTGTCCGACCTGTATTCTTATTGGTAATCTGTAAAGCATTATTGCCGGTAATATCACCTTGAAAGACTCCTACTGTCGCTTCACCTGCCCCTACGCTCTTCTTATAATTATTTAATTGTTCAAAGAGGCCATTTTCACCCTCTGAAAATTCTCCTGTACCTCTAATAACAGACCTTCCCCCACCTTCCAACCCTTCTGCAATAGCCATTACTTCTTGGCTACCCCTGACCATAAATAACACGTTATCGGCTTTTGTAGTCTGAGAAATTTTTATCGCGTCACTTACTGCTTCGCCTGCTGTGTCAAAAACTCTTATTTCCCAATTCTTACCTAACGTCAAGAGTTTCTGTTCGCTAATAACTGTTGTGCCTGCCCCCAGGTTTTTAAAAGCCAGCTGATCTCTTCCTGGAGTACCGGTAAAATGAATAAAGCGTTTGCCATCTATGCCAAAATCACCGCTAAGAGACTCAGCAAAACTTATATCCATAAGTTCTGTCGTATGTAAAGCATTGTAGATATCCGCTGCCGCAGTGTTAACTACGATTCCTTTTGCTTCTGCTACTTCTATGCTTTTTATAGAAATCATAGCTGAGGTTAAGCTATCTCCATGGTGAGTGCCATTATTTCTTATGCCCCTGCTAGTATTCAGATTATAATTAACATCCTTATACGATTCAGGGTCAGTTGAAATATATTTTGAATAAAAACTACCTCCGTCGCCTTCATTCATCCTCACCGTTTGAGCCCAGGCATTACAAATCTGCTCAAATGCTTCTTGTCCACCTAAGTTATATTTTTCTTGAATAAAGCCTTCGATTTGCTTCCAATCCGAACTCTTGGAAAAAACATCGTATAGTTCTCCAATTGCGGTCTTTGATTTTCCCATATCTATTAATCGGAAATTAGGATCTTCTGCCTTCATATCTTTAACCCAGGGATTTGTAATACTCACTCTGCCGTTTGCAAATTCCTCAGCGAGGTTATCGTATACTTCCCGTAACATACGCATTGAACTATCAGCCCTTGCTTTAGCTTGTAGGTCAGTTATAGTGCTATATGCATCCCCGATGGCAATAATTTGTGAGGGCTGACTCATTAAAGCAGTTGGGTCATCCACTAAGACATTTCGGACTGAACGAACCTCTTCCAAAGGAAGCCCTTCGAATCTATCAGCATATTTAAAAGCCCTGGCCCTGTGATTTACAGCTTGTGTCTCAAGAATTCTTAATTCGAGCTGTGCGTCAGGCTTACTCTCAATCCCATATTTTGAAGAAACATCATTAAGCGGAACATATCCAAGCTTTTCATTTGATAATAAGGTAAAAGGATTTCCTGGATCCTCTAAAACCCTTACTCTGATATTTGGATCATTATTCAACACTTTCATTACGTAAGAATCCATATAATCTTGAATTTTGCTTCCTTGGACATAAAGTTCTACTGCATTCTCCGCACCTTTTAATTCCCCTGTGTTCGATAATAAACCAAGTAATATCTGGTTTGCTGCTAAAAGCTGCGCATCGGTTTTTCCTCTACCAATCCCAAGTGCTATTAATTTAGGCTCAAGATGTTCTGCAGCATTCATAGCCACATATGCAGTAGCTATCTGGCCTTCCCTATATTGCATCGGCTTAGAGAATCCTGCGGATTCATCAAGGGTGCTTATAATGGTGCTTATTGTTGTTTCGTACATCTGCCTCTGGGTCGGAGATAGGGATATCCTTGTTTTCCAAAAAGCGTCACTAAGTTTTTCCCGTAGGGACAAATCAATAACTTCCGAAGGCCAGCCAGTTGCATCCGCGCCTATTTTTTCTGGCATTATTCCTGCCAGTTGTCTTGCTATAAATTTTTCGTAGCTATAAGCCATCCTCGCAGTTAATGATTTACCTTTTATTATATCTTGTATATTTTGGTCCACGTGTTTTTGCGCTTCAACACTATTCCAAAAATCCTTAAAACCCAATTCTCCTTTAGTAAACGCCTGCTCTGTTTCAACACGATTCCAAAAATCCCTAAATCCTGTCCCTACTTTTGTGAAGTCGCCTGTTGGCGAAGATGAAGGTTCAAAGAATTCATCTAACTTGGTTTGCTGTCCAAAGAATCTATCTAACTTGGTTTGCCGTAAATTATTAGGATTTTCTATTTTGCTATTAATTATTTCAGGTGATGGGGATCCCAGGAATTCATATAAGGTGGTTTGCCTCGGGGTAATAATATTTTCTTGGGCACTGGTACTCGTCTTAGGTGATGTGGATCCAAAAAATTCGTCTAATGTGGTCTGCCGTAGAGCCGGTTGTTGCTCTAGAGGAGAAGAAGGCATCACATTACTAAACTTATTGCTATTAGTCCTAAGAGAGGAAATGTCATTTTTATCGAAGAATTCATCTAGTCTGGTTTGTACTGGCTTTTTCTCTAGTGTTGTCGGAAGCGGAAGATGAGGCATAAAGAAAAGTGCAGAAAAGCTAAGGTCGCTAGATAATTGTTTAATACTTTCTGGGTTGGCTCCAGGGAAAGATTGAGCAAGAAGGGCTCTTGAAGTAACCTTAACACCCTCTAATACACCAACGGTGAACCCTAAACTACTAATATGACCGAGAAATCCCTTAGCAAGCTGTAGTGCTCCTTTTTGTGCTACATTTCCCACTAGACCGCTTGTTAACCAGCCGGGAATTTGTTTTGATCCTGAGCTGATAATACTTTTTCCGAGGCCGCTAATACTAGAATCGGCTGATAGAGAGTAAATTATTTTCTCGAGCCGGCCAGCTTTCTCCCATGCGGCGCTAGGATCAAGTTTAAATTTGGAACCCAAATATACATCTACAGAGGGAGAAATAATTTTTAGCATCGGACCTAAGTAAAGCCCCATCTGCGCACCCTGAGCAGCTTTACTAAGTAATGCTAAGGCAATATTTGAGGCGGTCAGCTGCTTTAAACCTTCCCCCTTCTTAAAATTCATTCCCCCAAATATAGTCTCGCGAATAGCTTCATCCAAATCATCTTGACCATTTATTGCTCTATTCCAGGCATAATATATAGGAAGATCAACGAGATCCCAAGTGGGTACAATCACTGAAAAAGTTAATGCTCCTTCTAATGAAGCAAGGGCTAAGCGTTGAGCTGTATTCTCAACCATAATTTCTTTGCCTATCAAAGGTATTCTGAACTTGCTAAATACCCCTCCTTTTTCAATGCCCGCCAAAGAATTGAAATTATCTTTAATCGAGCCCAACCAACTACGGCCATAACTACCTAAGACACCGCCTGCAACAAATCCAGCGCCAAAATTAAGCAGAGAATGTAATACGTTAGGCTGAAGCTCGGGAGTGAGCAAAGGCACTTTATACCCCTCGCTAGTAGAGACAGGAGTAAGATAGCCTCCAGCCACAGAAATAGCACCTCCCAGAGCTGAATTAAGAAGTCCGTGATATAATGGGCGAAGCGCTCCTTCTTTTCCCATAGGCGTTGTTAACCATGTTCCAACTGAAGGGGCGTAACTTGCTAAGCCATAGGTAACAAAACCAATACCAGTGCCAACCCCAAAGTCAATTGCCCTGTCCTGAAGCATCTGCAAATCTAAAGGAGAACTATAAGGATGAGTTATTCTTGCATCTAAGTATCCACGAACAGTATTGACGCCGCCACCAATTAATGCCCCCTTAAGCGCCACAGCAATATGGGGGTGTTGTAATGCAAAGTTTGTAAAAGACCCTGCAATATTACCTAACTTACTGCCATAAGAAGCTAAGCGCGATGTCCCCGGCACGTTACTACTTATCCAACCACCAGCGCGCTTTAATAAACTACCTGATTTAGCCAAAGCACTAAACGCATAGCCCCACATCATCCCTTCTGAAAAACCGCGTATTCCAGCAAATAATGCCGCCTGCACATCAACTCCTTGGCCGCTCATAGCTGACTGGAATTGGCTAAGAGGCACGGCGAATCCGGCTTGTATTGCGCCATTTAATACAGCCGTCGCAGTCGCTTGTTCAAAAGCACTTACAGAGAGTGCGCTTAACCTGAGCGGATTACTAATACTGAAGCCTCTTCCTCCAAGAACGGGGAGCCAGCTCGGGAGTCTTGCAGAAACAGTTGGAGAACTCATTATTTTCCCGGCACTAAAAGTAGCCAGAGCTAATACTACAGATGTGGCAGCTGGGCTAATTGCATTTTCATAGGTTGACCTTCCTACCATATTCACCCAATAATTTTCGTTATCCTTAGCAAGTCCTCCCAAAAATCCTGTTGTGTTTTTAACCAGGCTATTATCTCCAAAATTAGTTCTGAATAGATCTTTATCCAACCACCCTAATCCAGAACCTATTGAGCTGCCAATGTTAATTATGCCTCTATCTACAAATGCACTCGGTGCTCCTATGATATTCGCAGCTTGCTTCTGGCCAGCATAATTAAGAAATATAGAGGCCCCTTTAGAAGCAACGTAAACATAAAAAGTATATTTTGCAACAGTAGTAGCCATCTGAGTTATCCGTGCAGCTGTCGTACCTGCCTTTAATGCACTGCTGGCGAGTCCTGCAGAAGCCAGGTTAAGACCGACATCAAGAGCGATGTTAGCAACATCGCCGTAGGTCCATTTAATATTGCCAACATGGTGTATGTCTCCCATGCCCCATTGCGCAGCCTTTATCGGATCACTCCAGGCGTCTTTTGGCCTGGCGCCGAGCTGCTTAGACCTTTCTCTGTCATATGCGGTTTGGAAAGAATAGCCGCCCCAGACGCTCTTAGTGTCTTGAGGAGCAGGTATTGATAACTGCTTAGGGGCATTAATACTCAATAAGTAACCGCTGATTTTATTAATGAGCAAATCCCTGGGCATAATTTCTTCTTCTTCCTTCTCATAATAGTAAAGCATATCGTCTTTCAGGCGGGTAACATAAATGAAATGCTCAGAATTAAGGTGGGCAATAAAAGGAATTAATTGATCAATTGATTCATTATTTAGTTGAAGAGGCTCAACCTTTAAGGCCTGGGCCTTAAGGCCAAAGGATTCAGCTACTTTCTGTAAGGCATAAAGAGAGGTTTTTAGCCTGCCTTTTAATTCCTTTATATTACCGGTGAGTAAATCCACAAGGATGACCCTAAGGGCTAATTCTTCTAAGGTGATCTCTTTTCCTTGGGCTTTTAGAAGGCGATGTAACGCATAGACACCGCAATAATTATCAATTTGAGTTGCCGGATCCTTTATCCAGTCGCAAATCTTTTTAATATCAGCGCCAGTAAGATAAAGGCCCTCCTGGTAGGCTGCGTTATTTATTCCGGAGGCTAAATCACCTTGAGGAAGGTTACGCGTAAATTCGTGTCCTCTTTTTAGGAATCTAATTAATTCCTGTCCTGGAGAAGGATTATTTGCAATCTCTTCTTTTGACTTACCATAATAACTAATAAATTCTAATACCTTAATTATTGCCTTTAAGCCGGCTTCAACAACTATATTTATTCTGGCAGAGCGCCTGCTTCCAAACGAGCTATCTGCAATATTGCCTGAGGATTCAGCTTGTTTAAGCTGAAGAGGAGTTGTATCAACAATCAGATTAGGCGCAATCTCAATTTGATTAAGGGGTTTGTGGGCAAGGTAATTAAGAGAACGGCGCACATTCTCAGAGACAAAATTAGCCATATAGCCGGCTTGGCCTGCACCCAGATAATAACGCGGAGCCCAGAGTACGCTGGGATCATAGCCCATTGCCCAGGCTGCATGTTCAGGCACAAAGACCACCACCACTAAAAGAGCGACTGCCCTTAGCCAAGTTTTGAATTTCGGCTTATTTTCTTCTTTTTTAATCTTTTCTTCCATCTTTTTTAAACGCTTTAATTATAAGCTAAAAAATAAGTTAAAACTTTAAAAACCCACCACGGGTAAACTGTATCAAAATCGGCCCAGCCACTATAATCATAACCACAGGCAAGATGAAAAAAAGCAGAGGGAATAAAAGCTTTATGGGTGCTTTTAGCCCCATCTCTTCTCCTCTTTGAAAACGGCGGAATCTTACTTCTTCTGCCTGTATCTTTAAGGCCTCGGCAATGGGTGTACCCATCCTGTCCGCCTGCAATAGGGTGCGCACAAAAGAAGACATCTCCATGCTGTTTATACGTATGCTTAAATTCTTCAATGCCTGCCGGCGGGAAATTCCCATCTGAATCTCTTTAAGCATAACATTAAACTCTTCAATGAGAGCAGATTTCCTAAAACCCTCAGTCACCCAGGTAACAGCCACCATAAAATCAAGCCCGGCTCCTACACAGATATTTAAAAGATCGATTATATGAGGCAGTTCTCTTAAAATTGCCGCTTGCCTATTTCTGACCTTATTATTTAACCAAATATCCGGATAAACAAAACCTATTAATAAAGGTGCTAATAACATTGTTGGGTCTTTAGGCTGCAAAAGAACAAACGTAGCAAAAGGAAGCAGCCCCATCAATAAGAGTTTAAAAGCAAAGAATTGGCCAGCATTCATTAGCTTACCTGAAGAAACCAATTTTCTTCTTAAATTCTCGAATGGTATATTGCCTTTTTCGATCAGGCGCTCTGCAAGCCGCACCGGAAGGGTCAAAATATCCCTAAAATCCGCAGGCCTGCCTTTTATCTCATCAGGCAGATGGACTTCCTTTACCAGATGCTTTTTGGAAAAATAATAAGCGAGTATTGATGCGCTAGCAAAAAACAACATAAAAACAATTTGAAGATCCATCTTACACCTCAACCCTGCTTAACTTCTTAATTAAGATTATCCCTATGCCCTCTGAAATAACTGACCACATAAGCAACTTCTGCCCTAGCTTATCAGTTAACATTATCTGAAAATTCTCAGGACTGGTAAAATAAATAAATATTCCAAAGACAATGGGTAATACCATCATAATATACCCTTGAAGCCTGCCCTGGATGGTCAATGCCTTTACCCGGTCTTGAAGTTTTTTCTTTTCTCTTATCGTATAAACTAAGTTTTCGAAGATCTCGGTTAAATTTCCTCCGGTCTCCCGGACAATGCCAATCGCAACAGCAATCAAATCCAGGTCAGACGCAGGGACTCTGTGCCAAAGATGAGCTAAGCAATCCTCAATAGATACGCCCATTTTATTCTCTCTTATCACTAAGGCAAATTCATCGCTTATCGGAGGGGGCATCTCTTCAACTAAAACTTCAAATGCCTGATTTAGGCTCATTCCGGCCTTAAGCGAACCGCTAAGAAGCATGAGGGCATCAACAAGCTGATTTTCAAATTTATTCCTGCGGACTAAAGACATATTCTTCATTATTACCGGCGGTAAAACAAAACCAAGAAACAGTCCAAAAATTATGCCAACAGGATTACGCAGGACTATAAACCCCAGAAGGCCCAAGCTTAATGGTGTAACAGTAAATATGCGTAGCAAGTTGTGCCTTTCCGTAGCAATGAACACCTGATCATCAAGCTTCTTAGCTTCCTTCTCCATATGCGTCTTTTGAATCTGAGAATACCGGCGCAAGGAAAAAGGTAAATACGCGTAAGCTAAATAACTAATGGAGCCAAAAAATAATATTAAACTAATAAGTTTTAACGCTAACATTATTTCCCCCAAATCTTAAGGTCAGCTGATTTATATTGCCTGCCGAAGCCAAAACTATCCCCTGCCTGGCGCCAGCGTCCGCATACTGCTCTTTTATAATAAATACCTATAGCAAAAAGGGCAGCCGACACTAATGCGATTACCATGCCGTATTCTATCGTGCTTATAGCTCTCTTCTTATTCATCTTTGGCTCCCTAAATTACAGCGAGGAAGAGGTTGAAACTATTTTTATATCCTCATTCCTTTCTGGGGCACTCACGCCAGCTTGATCTTCTTCCGTCCTTCCAGGACCGTAATGAACTACGATTTTGGTCACTTGGCCGTTTCTAAGGGCCTGTTTCAATGTGTCTTTATTATTGGGTTCAACATACGCGTTCGCTTTGATTTTTGTATTAAAATTTTTTGCTTCATTGCGCACTGTATCTTCTATGTTTACGCCAAGCGGCCTGGAAAATATAAAATTCCAGAACTTCTTTAAAGGGCTCTTTTTGCCTGTGCCTTCATCAAAGCGTGCTACTGTAAGGTTAAATTGTCCCTCAGCTTTTTCTATTGCCACACAACTCTCAATGCCCCACCAATTCGTATAAGGATGAACGTAAGGAAGTTCAAAAGTCAATTTTCCGTCAACATATTCCAACGGCAATTCCAGTTTGACATAAACAACATGCCCGACTTCCTGCTTCTCGGAAGAAACCCCGCCTACAGTATCAGACCAAACATAAAATGCCTCATTATATTTAGTCAGGGAATCAAGTTCAAGTTTTGTCACGTCATCATTAAGCTTATCTATTAAACTCCTCAGTTGAAAAAGGTCTTCAATAAACCTGTCCAAGACCCAGATTGCATCAAGCTCTGTAAATACCCCATTGATTGTCTTCCGGGGATACACATTAATAATATTATCAGTACAGTTATGCGTTCTGTTTTGATTAAGAGGATCCCAGGGCTCAAGGTCAACCACTTCGCAGCAGAATCTCTCTGGGCCTTCTGTGCTTACTTTATGATCATAAATAGGACTTTCGCACTTATTATCTACTGTAAAAGGGCCTTTCGGGTCTTTCTCGCAATATGCAGGATAGTAATAAGTTTTAGTTTCAATATTTAATACTGAGCAGTTATTATCACCACAGAGTTGACCGCAACCTACAAAATCACCGCAACAGCCCTGAAATCTGAATTCTTGCGTGTCATTACACACCACTACTGTCCTACAGTCTCTTGTAGGAACACAACTGTAAGTTACATTTCCTGTATTAATGTCGGTGACTGAGTCAAAACATCCGGGATGAACAACTTGATCACTACACTCTCCTCCGCTACAGCACATTATTTTATCTGTCCTAAATTTGCAACATTCACCGGTGGCAGAATCGTTGCTAAAGCACCCCCGTGCTTCCCGTTTGCATTCAGATACGCACTGGTGTATCTGCGTTATCCTCTGTTCTAATTTTGCCTTAAATCTAGTCACCAACCCGTACAAAACATCTAATCTCTTGGTCCAATCTTCCAGCTCCGCTGGATTCTTAAGCATGCGTAACCAGGTATCCACTGATTGCACCGCTGAATCAAGGTCCAGGTTATAAAGGGTCCTTACCACACTGGCTTCAAATGCTTTAATTTCGTCAATCCAGTAATTCAAAGCACCTGTTTCGTATTCGCCAATACTTTCTGTGGGTGATATGTAAGCTACCGGCTCATCAATTAAATCTGTAGGCACCACCTTGTGATCGGCTTCCCTAATGATAGATTTGACATTTATTCCGTAACCATATTGTCTCATTTTTCTAAGTAATCCGCGCAATCCGTCTTCGCTGCCGATCCAATCAGTCAGCACGGGAATGCCTCTATTGTGATTAGAACTAGGCGTTTTACTCGTATCCACCCACCACTTTGCATATTCTCCTGGCCAACCATTGTCTGTTAAGTCTTTAGCCAGCCAATACTCATCTTCTACAATAAAAAACCGCATTTTGCGGTAGTGATCATAAAAGAATGAATACCCCGCGCCATTGCTTCCGATAAGATAAGATCCTTTAAGAAAAGGCTCAACATAAATGCCCACAGACTTGATTGCAGCTAATCTTAAGTTGTACCATTTTAAAAACCGGGGGACTTTATCTGTCTTATCTCCATCTCTATCCATATCGAATTCATCGGTAACCCAGGCAGGGTCTTCGGCTATGGAAATCAATGCGCCCAGAACAGCGCCTTCTACAATCTGTTGTCTCTGGCTCATAGATTGAAACTTAGCCCTCAGCTCCTGTGCTACTTTCGGGTTGCTAGCCATAAAATTCGCATACATTGTTCCTCCAGCCATCAAAGCTCCTGAAATCCCAAGGCCAAGCATTAGGGACGCGGTTGCCCATGTAAGCGCCAATGAACCACCGGCAGTAAATACTGCAAGGATAGCACCTATGACAATTAAAATGATTCCTACGATTACCTTTATATCTATATCACATTTAGTATTATCCCTACCATAAATCCCCATCGCGTGCTTTAAGGCGTTTGCTATACTGCCTAACTGCGAGGCAATGGATAACCCCACAGTATCAGCCACATTATCAATCGCTGTTTTCTTCTGTGCTACTTTACTGATATTAATGCTCATCAGAGTGAATAAGAAAATCACCGCTATAATAAAGACTATTATTGTGGCAATTTGCGATGAATTTCTTTTTTTTATCATCTTTTTCCCTTACCATTTATAAAGGTCACTTGCATTAACCACAAAATCAGCTGGGATATCCAATACTGTTCCGTCATTTAGCCTGATTTTATGAATAATTTTCTGAGTTGCCTGTAAATTTGTACTCGAGGTTATGCTGCCTTTATTTTCTTTCTTCACAATATTGCTTCCTGAATGAGTTACAGTCTTTGTAAAATTACCGATAATCCCCTGCTTATCATCAAGGACCACGCCTTTTGGGCCGTAAGGATAAGGAGCAGTATTGGCATAAATTGTATCGAGTTGGATCTCTGGCTCGCCGCGAACCGTTCCGACTTTTGAAGCTACATCTTTTCTAGAATGATAATCGATATAGAGAATGTTCTTCTGCGCGTTCGCAGCAATAATTTCTTCTACCTCACCATCGCCATCTAAATCTGCGGCACCCATCCTGCGTTTAAGCCCATTTCCATCCTTATAATAGATAGACATCAGTATCTCTTCGGAATCACTACTTGTAATATGTGCTTCATTCCCCTCTAATGACATAACTTTTATTGCATTGCAGGAAACGGAGCGTGTTGTATAATCACTGCATCCTGCGCCGCTCCCCGGACAATTAGGGTCATCCAGTACTACAGTAAGTGTACCTGCAGTTGAACATGGTATGGTTTCAAATTGCGCAGTATAAAGAGCAAAAACCTGACCCTCTCCTGCTTCTGAAGGAACATGTGCCTTTGCCTGAGACGGCGGATTAGCCTTATCAATCTCAAAGTAGATTGCAGGCACATCATCTGCCGTAATCGCCCCATCAAAACTCTTTACATACTGTCCGCTCAGGGCATTATCCCAAACCGCACTGCCGCTTCCTATAATAGGGTAGCGCTCGGCAAATCCCCATTGGTCTCGCGGGTCAGGAATAGGTTTATCCTTGATTAAAACTAAACTGCTGGAATCAGTGGGACCGCTTTTATAATAGGCAAGCTTTAGCGCCTTGCGAAAGGCTTCCATCTGGACCTGCTGTAAATAGCCTCCTTCTAAGGCATATTGAATCAGGATAGCCACACAGAATAGAAGAATGCTCCCGAATATAGCCAGTTCTACTAAGGCCTGAGCTTTATTCTCGGATAGCTTTTTCGAGCAGGATATTTTTCCCATTTTAAGGAAATTCATTAGTCTATGCCCCCTGATTTAAATAAATTCATTTTCTTCGGAGTATAAAAATCTAGCTGCCCGGGATTAGTATTGCTTGCTGCCTTTGTCCGGGAGTTTTCATAAGCAATTTGACGTTGCACGACAGTGCGGCCATACCACACAAAGAGGTTACAGGTAAGGAATAAAAATAAAACCGCCGTAACTAAGCCGAGGCTAAACTCAATGCTTGCCTGAGCCCGGGTTTTACTCTTAATAAAATGATTCATCGGATAACTTCCCTGTTTCTTCATAGCTTCCTCCGGAAATATTTGCTTGTGAGCTTTCCGTCCGATTAACCCTGGTTATCTCGTAAGTCTTACCTGTTGCAGTATCAGTAAACCATTCCGGCTCGCCGGTAATACTAACATTTTGCGAGATTGTCTGAGTTAAACTGGACCTAGAAGCTATAGCTGAATACTGGTCACCAATTTCGTCAGCAGCATTTTTAAATCTTCCTTGGAGGCTGCGTTTAACATACATCTGCATTCCGACTAAGGCTGCCACAAGGCAGGCAATCATCATGGCGTATTCCACAGTTGACTGGGCCCTGCGAATTTTATAATCTTTATTTGTTAATTTTACCTTTATACTCTTCATATTTACCTTACCGAAGGTCTTTCTCCCTAAAGTCACCGACTATAGTTTTCGAATTACCTGTTGCAGTAGTCGTACCTGATGTCTCTGTCTGGATATCACTTCCCCCTACATTCTTCTGCTTTTGAGTCATAGAACTTGAACTTATGGATGTTGAGGTAAGCGGCCCCTTTGCTTGTTTTATCCTCTTCTCAACTTCTCCAATTGGTTCTCTTTGGGTATTATTGCTATTATTGCTATAGTTATCGGCAACCACTCTAACTACTGATTGTATTCCTCTCTTAAAATAGGTCTGCATACCTATTAAAGCTACTGTAACAATACCCAAAACCACAGTGTACTCTATCAGGTTCTGGCCTTTATTTCTTCTGTTTCTAATTCTTGTCTGCATCTCTTCCTCATATTTGTGACTTTAAACAAAATACACAGGGCCTAAGTTATCGAGTTCCGCCTCTCCAAGGTGGAGGTTCAGGACGCGGTGCAGGGGACTAAAATATAGGATCATCTAATTCTACATTAGTCCCCTCTACGCTATTACCTTTGACGTTAGTGGAAGTCGCAGATAGTATTCTCGTTATCCACCCCTCGTTCTTAACTTCTTCGCTTATTAACCTAGGTGAATTAATAGTACTTGCGGATTGTTCATAATAAGGTTCGTATTGGCTGATACCTTTGCCTATCTTTGCACTTATATAGCGAGTAGTTAGATCTACCCCATCCGCATACCTTCCCTGCAGCCCCCGTTTTACATACACATTCATTGTAAGAATAGTAATAAAGGCTATGGCAATAAAGAAACTATATTCGCTAATAGTCTGTGCTTTGAGTCTGTTTATCTTATTCATCTTGCTTCTTCTGCCTAATTAATTATATACGTTCGCGTCTACGTTAAAGGCATTGAGAGTTTCATTACCAGTCCTGTTGCTTATCTGGTTCGCTAAATGATTAGTTGTGCTTGCCCTGTTTGTAACCGTCTGTGAAACACGGGATGACTGATTTATGGTAAAGTTTCCCGAGTATTTAACTGGGTCAAACTGTTCACCCATATCATCAGAAGCGGTTTTTAACCTGCCGGCATAGCCTCTCTTTACATAATGCTGCATAAGTAAAAGCCCGGCTACTACCACAGCAACAATTAAAGCGTATTCCAATGTGCTCTGACCCTTACGATTAAACATTTTAGTCAACCTCCTTTTAATTTAACCTTACCTGGCGGCTTCGCCGTTCCAAGTAGTATTTTCAGTAGCGCCTGCTTCGCGCGTGGTCAATTCACGACCGATATTTCTCTGCACCCCACCATTAGCTGTAATGTTTTCCGTGACATCGCGGTTGCTTGACACATTGCCTGCAGACTGAACATAATATGGCTCATACTGCGGGGTTCTAAAATCTAAAGTTCCAACACCGCTTATTGCAACATCGGGAGCATGATCAACAGCATCTGCTACCTTTCCTTGTATGCCTCTCTTTACGTATACCTGCATGGCTACTGCTGCTGCAATAACTAATGCTATTAAAATGGAATACTCTGCGATATTCTGACCCTTGCGATTAAACATTTCTATTTTTCACCTCCTCATTAAACCAAAAATTACCTTACTCCAGCGTCATAATTAGTAGTCTGTTCATAAGAACCTGTGGCGCGCGTGGTAGTCTCAACAATATTTGTCTTGTTTACAGAAATATTCGCTCCCACCCTCTCGTTAAGGGTGCGATTAGATGATACGTCAGCGTTAGACTTAAGATAATAAGGCTCATACTGGTTAGCAGTAAACGTTAAAGTCCCTCCGCCTACATCCGTAGCCGGCGGTTTCATATCGGTTGCATCTGCTATTCTTCCTTGCACGCCTCTTTTTACGTATACCTGCATGGCTACTGCTGCTGCAATAACTAATGCTATTAAAATGGAATACTCTGCGATATTCTGACCCTTGCGCTTCAACATCTGATTCACCTCCCTGCAAAAGATTTAGTTAAAATTTATTTGGGCAACTTCCCGGTTGCAGTATTTATAGTAGCGCCAACATCATTCATCGCCTTATTAAGCGAAGGCCTAATCAAAGTTCCTGCTGCCAATGCAATTGCTGCTACTATGACCGTTAAAACAATTACGTACTCCAAAATGCTCTGACCCTTTCTATTACGCATTCTTTCTTCACCTCCTTTCATTATTGCGGTTCTACGTTAGTCTGATCTTCAATAAGTTTAAAATTCGCCTGCACTGCACGCTGCACATAAAGATGCATGGCTAAAAATGCAGCAGCCACGACAGCAACTAATAACGCATATTCAATTGTGCTCTGTGCCTTTCTCATTTTATTTTAAAATTTCTATTACTGATTGGTTAAAGGCATTAGCGCAAGAATTTCTGATGCTACTAAAATGTGAACTGGTAGAAAAAAATAAAACGACCGCTAACACAACGGTCGTTAAAATGAAGTACTCTAAAATTGACTGAGCTCTTTTGTTAGACTTTTTAAAAGTCATTAGAAACTCCTGCAATAAAAAGCCCTACTACCGTTTCGGCAACCTGGGCTTTTTTTATTTTCCGTGGCTTTGCTACTCTCTCTAACATTTTGCTCCGTTTCGTGTTAAGAATAACCTTTTCGTTCGGCACTACAAATATAACATACTATTAATAGATATGTCAAGAAAAAAAATAGGGAGATAGAAAGCGTTTTCTTATATCAAAAGTTCAGGCAAAGAGCTCATCCAAATCTGTTCACCCTCCTTTGTAAAAATTGCTGCTTGATTAACCTTGTAGGCAGCGTAACCAAAGCCTTCCTGCCAGACAATATCATTTGCCCAGGAAAAACTTGGGGGATAAAGTAAACTTATTTTAAGCACCCTCGGCCTTTTTTCAATCCTGGCTAGCATAGAGTAAAATCTTTCCCGCATTTCCTCAAATCCCAAAGAGTTATATTCTGAAGGGAAAAAAACCTCTTGTGCGTACTGGCTTAATTTTAAAAGGCATTGTTTATATAACTCATTGATTCCATTAAAGTTAGGAAAAAAATTAGCTTTACTCAGCGCATTTTTTAGGTCCTGAGTGGCAATTTGAGCTAATTTTTGGGAATAACACTCAAGGTCGTTTAAGGCTATTTCCTTGCCTATAAATAGCCAGAGATTCTTACTATCTTTGTTCTGGAAGTATGATAAATACATCGAGGCCTCTATTATAGCCTGAAGGATTTTTTGGGTAGTCTCAGGGAATAAGCCTGATAGACCCTGAGCTAAAGAAGCAGTTAAGGATAGTCTTAAATCAGCAGCTCTCAAAAAGAAAAAACCGCCATTTTCAACAATTTTTGGCTCCTTGAAGATCACTAGTTCAATAGTTGGCCTTATTGGCTCTAGAATTGGTTTTGAAGCGAATTCCGGCTCCTTTAGCCTCTTTCTCCCTTTTGGCGCGCTCAAATTGCTCTCTTTAATTACTCTGTTTATCAGGGATTTTGATATACTGACTTGAAATTGTTCTTTAATAAGGGGTATTAATCCGCGGCAAGAAAGCATAGGATTTAAATTCTTTTGGCTGATGATGAATTCTTCGATTTCCTGACTCAATTTATAAGAATTTGCCATTTTTTTTAAAATTGGACATTAAATTGGACATTAAATTAATAATTGGACATTTATTTCAGCAGAAATATAGCATAAATTGAATTTTTTGTCAAGAGTTTTCTTCCTTTGTAAAGATAGAAAAATGAGATTAAATGGTAATAATTCATTTTTTTGAAATTAACGCAAGGCTCTATTTAGCTCTAAAGGTTACGTAACTAAACTAAGGATTTAATCAATTTAATAGGTTAATTCCTAATAAATGGCTATAAGTAGCTATTAGTCCAAAATTGCCCTTGAACAGCTCTAAAGTTACAGGGCTCTAAAAGGCGCCAACATTAAAGGCCTCCCTTGCCTGGCGAGTCTTAATATAAGGCAAGAGGATTTTTAGTGTCTAAATTTATATTGCATTAACTGACATTATTTGGTAACATATGTAATCCATGAGAACCAGACTGGGAATAGTGACATTTGCCCTAACAGAAATTTTAATCGGGTCTATCACTTTAATCGCTGTTATCCTGAGTCTCGTCCAGGAAAAATCCGCAAAACCTCCTGAAATCCTGATCTTTGTATTAATCACTGCGGCTATATCAACGGCTCTGGGTTTTGGCGTATTAAAAGGCAACCTCAGCTGTTATAATTTATTGCTCTATTTTAGCAGTATAATTATATTGAGTAAAATACTAATCTTTGCTAAGATTATAACGCTTAGCGGGGCATTAGAAACAAGCATCCCTTCTTCACTAAAAAACATAACCTCTATCTTATATCATATTCTGCTTATATTCTATTTTACGCGTAAATCTGTAAAGGAGCATTTTGGCGAGCGCCGTAACGCCATTTTCTCCTTGAAAATGCCATTTCAAAATGACTGACAAATATAGAGCCCTGGACATACTGGAATATGTTTTAGGCATAATTACGCTTGTGGGTTTATTTATATTTGTTTCTCTCAATATGAGTTATGAATTGCGGGATCCGGACATCTGGCTCCATCTTAAAACAGGCGAATATATTGTGCAGCATAAAACTATTCCGAGCACAGATATTTTTTCTTCAACCCTGTTAAATAAGCAATGGATTGACCACTCTTGGCTGGTGCAGGTTATTTTCTATCTGGTATTTCACTTTGGAGGCCCAGACAACTTAATCTTTCTATCCGCAATTATAACTACCTTTGCTTTCTTATTCTTATTCTTAGGTGTTTACGAGGAACGTAAACACCTAATCCTGGTTGCGGGCATGTTGTTTTTAACTATCCTGGCCTCGAAATTAAGGTTTAATATAAGGCCAGAGAACTTTTCAGTCTTATTTTTCTCTCTTTATATATTTATCTTAAGAAAACACCTGCATAGCAAAGCCTGTTTATTTTTCTTGCCCATGATACAGCTAATCTGGGTCAATTCTCACGGATTCTTTATCCTGGGCCCACTTATGGCAGGGGTATTTACGCTGGCTGAAAAATTAAAAAAGAGTAAATTGCTCCCCTGGGATTGGGCTAAGACTGATTTGCTGGATACAGCTTCTTATAAAAACCTTAAAACAGTATTTTTGCTGGTATGCCTGGTTTGTTTTATAAACCCCTATGGCTATAAAGGGGCGTTGTATCCGTTTTGGGTGAGTTTTACTACCATAGGAAAATCCGGCATATTCTACAAGCATATTATCGAACTCCTGCCTACCTGGCGCTTTTATAAAATAATCTTTTCTTATTATATTCTTATAGCATTATCATTGGCGGTATTCCTGTTAAACTTAAAGACGATTAACATTGCCTATCTTACACTCTGGCTGTTTTTCTTAGGCATATCTTTTAACGTAAACAGGAATATTGTTTTCTTTAATTTCTTTGCTTTTTTAATTACGGCTGACGGCCTAATCAAGGGTTTTAATGTCAAAAAAAATAATTTTATAGAAAACCTGCTGGGAAAGCCGACGCGTCTTTTATTATACCTGTTAAAGTATGCGATTATTGTCGTGTTAATATTTTGGCTTATAAGAGCTAATCAATCTTTATTATTTAAGCGATATTATATTTTCGAAGAAAACCGTGTCAAGGGTGTATTGCTGGGTATAGCTCCTGGGTGCTATCCTGAAAAGGCAGCTGATTTTATTTTGCATAATAACTTGCCGAATAATATATTTAACGAGTTCAATAACGGCGCTTACCTTATCTATCGACTCTTTCCAAAAAATAAGGTCTTTTTGGACGGCCGCACTGAGCTCTACGGAGACGATTTCTTTAAAAATTACCAGAAGATACTGACTGTTGACAAAGATACTATTAATGATACATTCGCTAAATATAATATAAATACTGTTTTATTAACTGGAATCGGTCTTGATACTAAAGACCTTTCAAAATATTTCTTTAATAACCCGAATTGGACACTGGTCTATTTTGATGAAAGCTCGTTAGTATTCGTGAAAAACAACCCGCAGAATAGGCAGCTGACTGACAGGTTAAAAATAGATTTAGCTAAATGGCAAACTCAAGAAATAGATATAGACAAGATAGGATTGAAGAAAGTCTACCCTGAGCCCTATGTAAACCGCGCCTGGATATTTTATTATCTTGGGCTTAATGAACAGGCGCAGAGCGAGGCGAAAGAGGCATTAAAAATATTACCCAGCTATGCCGATGCTTATAATATTATCGGCAGGGCTTACTTCAGACAAAAATTATACGATGAGGCGTTTAGAGCTTTACGCCTTGCCAGCATATACGAGTCCGACAGCCCCACAACACTAATAAGTTTAGGAAATTTTTATATGGAGACAGAAAAATTCGAAGACTCTCTAAAGATATATAAGAAGTTGACTAAATTAAATCCGCGCTTTGCCGAAGCTTTCCATCTCTTAGCCCAAGCTTATATCCAAATGAAGGATACAAAATCAGCAGTCAAGTCACTACGAACTGCCATAAAATTAGACCCTTTCATGGCGAATTATTATAAAGAATTAGGGGAGCTGTTCGAAAAGGATAAAGATTTTAAAGAAGCGGATTTAGTTTATAAGAGCGCTATTGACATGGGGTTGGATAAGACCAATTTCTACAGCCTACTAAATAACCTTCGTAATAAAACTGACGCAAAGAAATAGTTTTCCTATCGCATCGCCTTTTTTCAAGGCACTAATTTTTTAAAATACTGACGGTATCGCCTTCCTGAGTAGAGGTTCTCTCTATTGTACCGACGGGTAACTCTATAGTAAGGTGCGCTTTAAAATATACTTTGGTAAGGCGCCAGGGAGATAGAAAAACTATAGTTTTTACTACACGGCCGCTTTTGTCGAGAAATAAAACATCGATACTAAAGCGCATAAAAAAAGAATGAATGGAATTGGAGGGTATTAAGATTAGTGCTTCGCCCTGGCTTAGTGATTTGCGTCTTAGTAAGCCTATGAGCCTTTTTAGAAAAGTGTCGGCGACTTCTGCTTTATCAGCAAGAACAGTATTTTTGCTGGTATTAGTTACTTTAAAGCTACTTTCTCTTATATTATCGGCCCTCTTTGGGAAGGCGGGACTCATCTTGCCTTAAATACATCTTGGGATATGCTTATGCCGCGCTTTTGGAATTCTTCAAAAAAGGTGGGTAAAGTTCCGGTGGGGACAAAATCTCCTTTAATCCTACCCTGCTCATCAATGCCCATCTGGCGAAAAATAAAGATATCCTTTAATCCCACGT
>JAPLLU010000027.1 GCA_026387385.1 Candidatus Omnitrophota bacterium | reverse complement strand
GGGCCTCTGCCCAGCCCAGCCTCTTCCAATGCCTTGCCTATATCCAGCGTAAGGACAAGATCATATGCGCCTTCAGGTAAAGGTTCTTTCCAGGTAGTGGTCAATTTAGCCTCATCTTGCGGAAACGTATAAACATTATTAAATTCACCGCGCGCCAAAACCATACCCTGATCATCTATAATATGATATGAACCGGCAACTGTTATATCTACATTACCGGTATTTTTAAAACCAAGGTCTATGGTTAATGCGCTATCCTGACTTCCTCTTGTCAACGAAAGATTACTGATTTCGCTTTGCCTTTTTATGGTTCCTTCGGGCTCGATATAAAATAAGTTAGCGACTCTTATCAGTATATTCATACCTACGCCAGACTCTAAATCAGGATTTCCCAGCATATTCTCGCAGAATAAGGTTGCATAATGGCCGCCTTTTGCATCAGGTGGAACTTTAACCACATAACTTACGTTTTGTCTACCAAAAGGAGGAATGATAAATGCGCTGGGAGAAAAAGTTATCCAGTCAGCGCAAGAAAGGGGGGTTGTGTTAGGCGGAGAAAATTCCTTTGTGCCGTCGTGCAACGGCCCATAAACCCAATCTTCTAAATAAGCCTTAATGCTTAACGGTTCCGGGGAGGGATTCTCTAACTCTACTAATCCGCTTTTTGCGCCTCCCGGAGGAACAATGAGGCGCACTTTCGGCTTTTTGATAAAAACGCTCGCAGCTTCTACTAAACCAATATTGAGGAATAAAGAAGCTATAAAAGAAATCAGTAAAATACGGCAAATGTTAGCTAATTTTAGTCGCATAGATAAAAAATCTCCCGCCTTTTCTCAATAGCTTGAAAGTAAATTAACTTCTTCGCCTTTTCAAAAAAAGAGAAAAGGCGGGGAGAATTTTTTAAAAAAGCAGGGTCAAATTACGGTGACATCGTTATGGTCGATGTTCCCTGATATTTACCTGCAGGTTTGCCTAAACCAATAGGACTTGCACCCGGAGCATCCGTGGTGACGTTACCCGTAGCTACACCGTAGTAAATCCTTAGCCAATAACCGCCAGCAAATGCTGATTTAATATAACCTTTATTGTTGCTATTGGCAAAAGTTACCTTGTCGAGCTCGGTCTCGTTTGTACCACCAACGCCCTTCTTCACAAATACTACGTTTACATTGTCGTCCAAATCGTCTCCTAACGTAGCATTGTTGATTGAGGATCTGGTATGGGTAATGGTCCAGTCGGCATTTGATTCAGTACCTACGTCCGCCGCGTAATACCAGTTGGTTTTAAAGATTTTATTGGTGTTATCAAAAGTCAGGGTCCCGAAGTCGATGCTAGAGGCGCTTGTCCAGTTACCGCCTCCGGCAGGAGCCCTTAAAAGCGTCACAGTGAGATTATTCAATGAAGGTACTATTGCAATCACCGGTAAATTTACAGTAGCGGCAAAAGTAAGCATGGCTGATCCAGCTACAACACCCAGGCAAACCAGGCATATTAGAATATCTAACAAAGTTACTCTTCCTTTCATTTCTTTCACCTCCTTTTTCGTTAAATTTTATAATTCTGAAATCGAATAAACGACATTCGCAGAATAATCGCCAGGCCCTACATCTAATGGAACATTCAATTCATAAATAACCTTAAATCTGCCAGGAGAACCTATTTCGTCTGAAATAAATATAGCAGTATCCTCTTTAGTCACTGCTGTATTCTTAGGAAACCTCAACAAGCCTTTAATTTTGTCAATGTCTTTATCAGTGCCCGTATTATCTATGGGTTCTGTCCTAAGGGTAAAATAATCTGACGGCACAATTTTCCCTTCCTTGTTTACTAAATCAGAAAGCGCCTTCTGGCTTACTTGAAATTTCTTACCAATATTTGTCTTTATTTCAATTATGACTTCAGAGGAACTGACCGTGGGTTGACGGCTAGGTTTTATGTTCCGGAACTTAATTACTCCTCCTAACTCAGGAGTAATGATTAAGTCGAATACGGGCGCAATTTCAGCCTCTAAATCAAAGAAGTCCTGAGTATCCTGTATTCCGTTTCTTTCAACGATATAGGCTATTTTTGTTTTGTACCTGCCGGCATTGTATCTTTCTGGCTCAATTAAGCTGTAATTTATGGCAAAACTCTCAGAATCTCCCTTCAACCCTGATGTATAGATAAGTTCTTTTTGATTTGCAGAAAGAGGCGTAGCTTCGGTTTGCCCGACCCCCTTTTTGGCTCCGTCTATCTTAAAATTTATTGCTTCGGCAGGGAGTTCTTTCCCTTCATCAGACTGCAGAGGCTGCAATAATAACTGAAAAATCCTAAACTGGCTCCCTAGATCACCCTTACAATCTACTAAAACGCTCTTAGTCTGCGTCTCTAAAGTGGCCGCACTCAAACTAATAACTCTAGCCCCTGTTTCTGTCTTTATTTCAATAGCGGATTCTGTCTCTATTACCGCAAATATATTTAAAATCTGCGTAACCGGAGCCTGACTGGAATCTATGGGCTCCAAGGTGAAACTAATCCTGCCCCTGTATTCACCGGGAGGAACATTGAAAGGCCCTTTTAAACTATATACGAGAACAAAAGAATCAGGGCCGCCTAATTGATTTGAAGTATAAATAATAGTCCTGCCTAAAGAAACATATATTTCCTGCTCCACATTCATAGCCCCTGATGCATTTCTTATACCATACATCAGGAAATTATTCTGCGGTATAGATATGCCTTGGGGGTTGGTTAACGGCTCCAGGAGCATTTGGACTAAGCGATATTGTTTTCCAATATCAGCAGCAATTTGCACGCTAACCTCTTTGCTTACCCTTTCTAAACCCAAGCCAATTCTTCCGTACCTTAAATCATATCCTCCTTCGTAAGGTGTAATTGATAACGAAAAGGCCGCAAAGGCGCATTCAGGAGAAATGAATAACGATGTTGAGATCAACAAACCAACCAAAATTATTAAGTTAAAAATAGATTTTCTTTCCATATTCCTACCCCCTAAGGGCGTAGTATACATATTCTTGAGCGAATAGTCAAAGCATTTTATACGCAAAAAGGCGTAAACATAAAAAACCGAATAGACCCCCTAGTCTATCCGGCTTGATATTACCGTGGCATACCCTGATTAACCTCTTAACCAGGCTGTGCCGGATTCAGAAACTATTTTAAAAACGTTAAATGAAGTATAACCTATCTTTTGTCTCTTGTCAAGGCTAAAACTTATATTTTTCTAGTAGTTATGATTTTTATTAGACTGCGGAGCCCTGAGTGATAACGCTGAAGTCTATCTTTAGAGAATGCATGAAAAGGATAAGGAAAAGCCTACCGTTAGCAACGGCAAAAAGGCTTCCTTTTATGCGGCAGAAGAATTTTTCTTTATGTTCAAGATTACCCTTCTTTTTTAAGACATATAGATATGGTAAGGGTTTATCCGCGTTAGTGTCCTGGACGGGTTTTACAATACAAACAAAGTGCCTATGGATAATCCTGCGCATTCCTTGGGTGTCCATTATTTCGGAACTGGCAAGAATTTTTCTCTTTTTGTCATAAGAAGTCAGGTTTTTGAATATTAAGTCTCTCATAGTTTCATTCCTAAACTTATAGTTTTAAGAAGCCGGGCTACCATTATAATTAGTTCCTCCTATTAATCTTTAGTAACCCGGCCATCCTTAACCCCCTCGTGGCTGATTTTACCCTAAGCTTTAAACAGAGGGCGTGGGATAAAAAAGAAAATTTATATCACTTGATTAACTAAAACTTTTATAAAGTATTTACAAAGAGTGCTAAAAAAATACCCTTCTTTTTTTACAACAAAGGCTGATTTAAAATTTTCTTGAGCATATATATAAGTTATTTCTGACCCTACACAAAGTATAAAGTTAAAATCGAGTGCTTTCAAGCTGAATAGGGGTAAAATAAGAAAGCGCTTTCAAACGAGACCATAACTTGCGGAACGAAGTGAACGTAAGTTATTTGGTCGAGTTTGACCCCACACCCAGAAAGCAATAGATTTGATTATTACTGCTGGGTGTGGGGTTTAATTCGCCCGAACAACTTACGCCTGCCTACCGGCAGGCGTAAGTTGTAGGCTCATTAAAACAGGCGGGGTTCTTTACGTTGAATGATTCTTTTGATATTTTGTTTATGGCGCAGGATAGTGAATATTGCAAGAATAATGCCTAAACATATAAGAATGCCCGAGTGTTTGAACACAAAAAGGTAAACCGGAAGGCTTATACCTGCAATAATTGAGGATAATGAGACGAACCTAAAAAATACTAATACTAACAACCAAGTAAAAATTACTGAACCCAATACTAATTTCAAGGCCACTATCTTAATTGATAATCCTAGGAGCACGCCAAGGGTAGTGGCAATTCCCTTTCCGCCTTTAAACCGCAGGAATATTGTCCAGTTGTGGCCGCTAATACAAGCTATTCCAAAAATTATGCGCAATATTTCATCGGAAACTGCGGGATATCTTTCCATAATAAAATTGCCTAAAAAAAATACGGCAATAAAACCTTTTATGGTATCGAGAATCAATACCGTAATACCCGGAGTTTTTCCTAATACGCGCATAGCATTCGTTGCGCCGACATTTCCTGACCCAAACTTACGGATATCAATACCTTTTAACAGACGGCCGAATATATAAGCTGTCGGTATAGAGCCTAAAAGATAGCTAATGACTGTTCCTGTGATTATCCAGAGCATAAAGTATCTTAAAACCCCTTATTACATAATCAATACCTGATATTATTGTGAAAAATGCCGCTATCCACCAGAATACATATGAAAACCTGCACTGTATTAATACGAAAATTACTGCAGTCATTTGAAAAGCGGTTGTAAGCTTACCCCATTTGGTGGGAAATATATCAATTTTCTGTTTAAGCATATAAATTACCAGGGCCCCCAACAGAATGATAGCGTCTCTGCTTATAACAATAAGAGTAACCCAGAGAGGAAATTTTATAGCTAAGTCTTTAATCAGGGATAGCCAGATAAATGCGCTCATAAGCAACAATTTATCCCCGAGCGGATCTAACACTAATCCTGCCTTAGTGTTTTGTTTTGCTTTTCTGGCGATATAACCGTCTACCGCATCAGAAATAACCCCTAAGATAAAGATACCTAAAGCTACGAATCTCAAATATTCCCTTTCCAGAGAAAAGTAGCCGAGGCTTGCGATAAAAAACGGGACACTCAAGATTCTAAATGTCGAGATTTTGTTGGCGAAATTCATTTGATTATCCTAATACGTTGCGGCGGCCACCAAATCAACAGGGCCTCTCCTAAAAGGTTTTTCTTCGGTAAAAAACCCCAATATCGGCTATCCTGCGAAGATGCAGAATTATCCCCTAAAACAAACAGGCAGTCTTCGGGCACCATTATCTTCTCTTGTTCCCTGGCAAAATCTCCTCTATTATAATAGTATTTCTGATTAAAAACAGACTCTAATAAAGGCTGGTCATTGATGTAGATAGTGCCGTTTTTAATCTCGACTGTTTCGCCCCCGAAAGCAACCAGTCTTTTTATAAAATTTTTCTTGCGATCAACGGGATAAATAAAAACAACCACATCCCCTCTATTGGGTTGCCGAAGAGCCGGTAACCTTAAATCCGCAAAAGGAACTCTTGCTCCGTAGATAAATTTATTCACCATGATTAAATCACCTTCCAGCAACGTTGGCCGCATAGAGCCCGTAGGAATTTTAAAAGATTCTATAACAAAAAATCGAATAATCATGGCGAGAATCAGGGCGATGATTATTGACTCTGCCCAGTCACGCAATACCGACTTCTTATTAACCGTTTGAGCCTGACCCTTCTCACTCATATTTTTAATACCTCCAAAAATGCCTCCTGAGGAATTTCCACTTTCCCGAATTGCTTAAGGCGCTTTTTACCTTTTTTCTGAATATCCCAAAGTTTACGTTTACGAGTAATATCTCCACCGTAACATTTTCCGGTAACATGCTTTGCTAAAGAGCGCACTCTTTCCGATGCCACAACCTGACTACCTATTACTGCCTGAATGTTTACTTCAAATAGCTGACGGGGAATTAACTCTTTAAGCCTTTCAACCAGCGCGCGCGCTTTATACATGGCTTTATCCTTGTGCATTAAAGAAGAGAAAGCATCACAGATAACACCGTTTAACATTATATCGAGCTTTACTAATTTTGTGGGCTGGTATCCTTTAAACTCATAATCTAACGAACCGTATCCCTTGGTCTGGGATTTCATCCGGTCATAAAAATCAACGATAATTTCAGAAAGCGGGATATCAAAGATTATTTTCTCCCTATTTTCTCCTAAATATTCCCTGGATTGGAATATCCCTCTACGGGATTTAGCCAGTTCACATACAGGCTCTATTGCATCCTGAGGTATAATCATTAATAAACTTACGTATGGCTCTTCTGTTTCACTAATATCCTGTAAGGGCGGCAGCTTTATAGGCGTATCTACTTCTATGGAATTACCGTCTTTCGTTTTTACTCTATAAACTACATTTGGCACCGTCAGAATTAAGTTTAAATTATACTCTCTTTCCAGGCGTTCCTG
>JAPLLU010000002.1 GCA_026387385.1 Candidatus Omnitrophota bacterium | reverse complement strand
GATTTCTTAGAACCACTGTAACCTACGATACCGGGAGCAGACCAGGCTAACGTATTACCCTGCTTATCCGTTATAGTAATTATAGTATTATTAAAACTTGCCTGGATATGAGCTATTCCTGTAGTAATGCCCTTGGCTATCTTTTTCTTTTTTGCTTTTTCTTTAGTTGCCATCTTAACTCCTTTAAGATATTATTTCACTGGCTTAACTGGAGCCTTAGCAGCCGGCTCGGCCTTCTTCATTACGGCCATTCCACCCCTACGAGGACCCTTCCTTGTACGTGCGTTTGTTCTTGTGCGCTGACCTCTGACCGGAAGACCTTTTCTATGGCGCAATCCTCTCCAAGAGCCGATATCCATTAATCTCTTAATATTTTGCGAGATGTCCCGGCGCAGGTCTCCTTCAACTTTATACACGCTTCTTCGGTTAAATCCTTAGCACGCTTATCAGGATTAACTCCTGCTTCTTTAAGAATGCGTCCGGATAACGCCCTGCCGACACCATATAAATACATTAAAGCAATCTCAATCCTTTTTTCTTTAGGAACATCTATACCTAATATTCTCGGCATCTATTCCTCCATTTGGTCGTCGAAACTTAAAAACTGCAATTTCAAATAGCTTTACCTTTTTATTTTAGTTTTATATTTTACTTTTTCCTTCTACGTTTTACCTTTTGCCTTTTTTTAGCCTTGTCTTTGTTTATGCTTCGGGTTATTGCAGATTACCCGAATAATGCCTCTTCTTTTGATAACCTTGCATCTATCGCAAATTTTCCTTACTGATGCTTTTACTTTCACTATACACTTCCTTTTTTATCTATCCCTTGACTCTAAAAGTAATCCGCCCTCTACTAAGATCATAAGGAGAAAGCTCTAGCTTAACTTTATCGCCTGGTAGTATTCTTATAAAATTCATACGCATCTTACCTGAGAGATGTGCAAGTACAATGTGTCCGTTTTCTAATCCAACCCTGAACATCGCATTAGGTAATGACTCCAGCACTTTTCCTTCGGTTTCGATAAGTTCTTCTTTAGCCATTTATCTAAAAAGCTAAATAAGGTTATTAATTTGTCAGGATCTCCGGACCGTTACTGGTAATAGCTATTGTATGCTCAAAATGCGCAGAGGGCATCCTATCTTTTGTAACTGCAGTCCAGCCGTTATTAAGAATCTCAGCCTCCCATGTCCCCATATTCACCATCGGCTCAATAGCCAAAACCATACCGTTCTTTAAAATCTCGCCCCGATGAGGAAGCCCGAAGTTAGGTATCTCTGGTTCTTCATGTAAACTAAGGCCTATTCCGTGTCCTACAAATTGCCTCACCACGGAAAAACCGCTTCTTTCTACATAATCTTGAATGGCATAAGATATATCCGATAGATGATTATCTTGCCTGGCCTGCGTTATCCCAACGGATAAGGCGGCCTTGGTTACTTCAATAAGTTTCTTTACCTGCGCATCTACTTTACCTACTGTTAAAGTAACAGCCAGATCCGAGAAATAGCCTTTGTAGTTTATTCCTAAATCAAGGCTCAGGATATCGCCTTCCCTTATTCTCCTTGAATCCGGTATGCCGTGAACAATCTCTTCGTTAACTGAGGCGCATATGTTTGCCGGGAAACCTTTATAGCCTTTAAAGGCAGAAACGGCATCTTCCTCTAATATAAGCTTTTCAGCCAATTGATCGATTTCTTCCGTAGAAATATTTACTTTTATTAATTCCTGTAGCCTAAGCATTACTCTAGCCAGAATCTTACCCGATTTTCTTAACATTTCTAAATCTTTTTCTGACTTTATAGGTATCATTATGCGCAAAAAAGACTATTTTTTAACTTTAAGACTATTACTGCATCCTTCCGCAAGACGTATAATATATCCCAGGACTACTTCTGCATCCACATCCGCTGAGAGACGATGCAACTTATGTTCCTCTTCGTAATATTTAATCAGCGGAAAAGATTCTTTAAGATAAACCTTAAGGCGCTCTTTTATTGTTTCCTCTTTATCATCTGTCCTTTGATA
>JAPLLU010000060.1 GCA_026387385.1 Candidatus Omnitrophota bacterium | reverse complement strand
GGGACTGTAAGGGATTATCTAAACGCATTAGAAAAAAAAGGCTATTTAAAACGCGCAGATAATTTATCGCGTTCAATAGAATTATTAAAAGACAGGTTTAACAAAATCCCCATAGTCGCTAATATCGCTGCAGGACCCCCGAATTTGGCTTATGAAGATATCCATGGCTATGTTGATACTCATGATTTGTTGCCCCGGCGCATAGCCCAAGAGAACGTTTTTGCTCTAAGGGTAAAAGGGGAGAGCATGGTTGAGGCCGGAATTATGGAAGGGGATATCGCAATCATACATAAGCAGGCAGTTGCGCGTAATGGAGAGATTATTGCTGCGCTCTTAGACAACAATGAGGTAACCCTGAAAAGATTAAGACACAGGAATAACGCGACTTATTTAGAGGCCGCTAATAAGAATTACCAACCCATCCATAAAGATTTTACTATAATCGGGAAACTAATCACTATATTAAGAAAATATACTTGAAGTTTAAAGTGTAAAGCGAAAAGCGCCTGACTGCCGTCAGGCAGGTAAAGTTAAAGTTTAAAACTCCTGCCTGCCGGCAGGCAGGTAAAACGTTTTGAGTTTTTAGTTGTAGTTTTTAGCTTTACGCTATTAGCTTTACGCTATTATGAAGCAATCTGGTTTTAACCCCAAGGCCCGCTGGGACAGGCACATTCCGGAAAGACCCCAATACAATTCAGAGTCTTTGAACGAAAGAATCGATGTTCTTGCCTTCTTTAACGCTAGCAAAATCTATCCGCGCATTTTCATCTGGAACAATAAAAAATACAAAATCAAGACCATTACCTACACCTGGCAGGAACGAAAGGGCCAGAAACTGATAAATTTTTTCTCCGTAAACACCGGCTCTGACCTGTATCAGATATCCTTCAATAATACGACTTTCGGGTGGAAGATTGATAAGATAATTGAGTAAAATTTATGGCTTCATGCTACAGGATTCAGGATACAAAATAAAAGTTTGGAGTTAGGGGTCTGGAGTTCGGAGTATCACTCCTAGCTCCAAACTCCTGACTCCTAACTAGACTTACTTCTTGCAGCCTGAAGCTTGTAGCTTGCGGCAATTCACTATGATCCTACACATTGATATGGATGCTTTTTTTGCCTCCATTGAGCAGGCTGTGAATCCCAAGCTAAAGGGTAAACCCCTGATTGTAGGCTCAAGAAATAACAGACTCCACACTGTAGTTTGCGCTGCCAGCTATGAGGCAAAGGCCCTGGGCATTGATTCAGGTATGCCTTCACTTGAGGCCTTCAAATTATGCCCAAATTTAGAGTTTGTAGTGGCTGATCAGAGTAAATATATCTGGACCTCTGAGCAGATCTTTGAGCTCTTAAAAGCCTATGGTTTTGAAACCATCTATTCCTCCATAGATGAGTTTCAGCTAGACATATCTGAGGCAGAAGACCCCCAGGGGCTAGCCAAAACCATTCAGAAACAGATATATGAAAATTTTAACATTACCGCATCCATTGGCATAGCCAAAAACTGCATCTTAAGCAAACTTGCCTCAAAGTTAAATAAACCAAACGGCATAGCCATCCTTACCCATGAAAATTTAGAATGGACTTTAGCCAAAGTCCCGGCCAAGAAACTCTGCGGAATCGGCATTCAAACTGAAGCAATATTTGATAGCTTAGGGATTAAAACCTGCCTGGATTTATACCTGAAATCACCCCAATTTTTAGAGTCAATTTTGGGCCAAAACGGGTTAAATCTTTACATGGCTTTGCACTCAAAAGATTCTTTTAATGCTATGCAAAAGGAGTCAGAAGTAAAATCTGTTGGCCATTCATACACCTTACCAAGAGTCTCAGAAAATACCGGGTTTATCAGGGCCTGGATCAGGCTTTTATCCGAAATGGTTGCCAGGCGTCTTAGGCAGAAAAATATAGCTGCTAAAACCGTACATCTATGGCTAAGCGGCCCAGAAATGGCTCATTTTGGGGCTCAGAAGAGCTATAAAGAACCAACTGATGATAGTCATGAGGTTTACCTAAGAGCCCTTAAAATTATGGCTACAGGAGGTCAAAAAACGCTAAAAATAAGGGCCCTGGGGTTAACTTGCAGCAACCTTTTCCCAGCCAACCGCCTCCTTTTACTAAAAGAAGAAAAAAGAAGGGAGGCCTTAATAAAAACATTAGATTCCATAAATACCAAGCTTGGAGACTGGACCATTTATCCTGCCGTAATCACCCTCGCCAAGAAAAATAGTTAAAATAGCCCAAAAAATCCGTATATAAAGAAGCAGTGATCTGCATCAGAATGTAAAGGTTAAAAAGAATAAGTAAGTTAAAGTAAATTAAATTCGACTTTTACACAGGAAAATCACAACATAATCTAACATATTGCAGCATAATAACTTATAAATACTTTCTCAATCTTGGCAAGTTAACATAAGAGCTATTATAGGAAGTTGCAGATAGGGCTAATCTTGAGCCAAAATCAGGTTTATAAGGGCTGGAATTAGCTTATGGCGTGCCTTTTTTAGGTGTACTTCGGGCTTTAATTGGGGATTTTTTATCAGAACCGATTAAGTAATGGCCTCCCTGGATCCGGATAATCTTGCCGTTCACCAGGACATCTGCTATGGTTCTGTGTGCCCTTTTAAGGATACGGCTAAATGTCTGTTGGGATATGCGCATGGATTTGGCTGCCTCTTTCTGGGTCTTACCTAAATAATTAGCCAGTCTGATTGCCTCAAATTCATCTATACTTAGGTCAATTTCATCAGGCCTTCCTGCTTTTCCTCTGGGGCTAAAACGGTCAATCTGGGGCTCTTTTTGCACTATCCGGTATTTCTTTGGCCTGCCTTTTGGTTTCATATTTTTTAGGCTCGTCGGAAGCCATTTTACCTGGATTTACTTACTTTTAACGC
>JAPLLU010000080.1 GCA_026387385.1 Candidatus Omnitrophota bacterium | reverse complement strand
CCTCACTTAATAATTAAAACGGCTTATCTCGCCATTAACATAAAACCAGAGAATGACTGCCAACAAAAGACTGATGAGCTTAAGCCAGGGATGATAGGTGAACCAATGCCCAATCCGATAAACAATACTAATTCTCTTTTTTGCCATCTTGTTAACTCAATTATGGAGCCCGCCCGGGCTAAAGCCCGAGATTCCCAAGGGCGGAATACTTGAAGCGTCCAATCCCCTATCCCTAGCCCTAAAGGGCGCGGTTTTTGACCGCAAAAGTATAAAATTAACTTTTTTTTGTCTGCCTTGGACGTTTTATAATCTCTTTGATTTGAGAAAGCAGATCTTCTCTGCTTAGGTCCTTGTATAACTTACCGCCATACGCCAAAGACATGTCATGCCTTTCCTCGGAAACGATAATAATAACTGCGTCTGTCTCTTCACTTAAACCCAGGGCAGCACGGTGCCTTGTGCCATATATCCGGCTTAAATCCTGATTCTGCGTCAGAGGGAATAAACATCCGGCTGCAACAATGCGTCCGTGCTGTATAATTAAACCTCCGTCGTGAAGCAGGCTATTTGGCGTAAATATGTTCTGAAGCAGATCCGAAGATACGCGCGCATCGATAATGACTCCGCTTTCAATATAATTGGTTAGGGAATCATTGTTTTCCATGGCAATGAGGGCGCCGATCTTGTTCTTACAGAGGTTCTCGGTTGCCTTACCTATCTGTTGCAACATATAATCCAGCTCCTCTTCTCTTAGAGACATGCTAAACAGGTGGCCCTGGCCCAATCTTGCTAATCCATGCCTTATATCAGTATGGAATATAATCAGAATAGCAATAACCGAGACGGCAAATAACTTTGTGAGCAGCCAATCTAATATCCCTAACCCTAATATTTGAAATACAAAAAAGGCAACTAAAAGAATAATTATGCCGCGCAAGACCTGGATTGCGCGCGTGCCTTCTAAGAATAGCATTATTTGATAAATCACAAACCAAAGTATCAGTATTTCAACTATCGTTTTCCAGTTTGAAATTATATGTATCATCATATATTGTTTATGCTATCACTAACTTTTAGCGCCTGTTTTACTGCTTTAACATCATGAACCCTGACTATATTTGCGCCGTTGCTAGCTGCCTGAATGCAACTTGCGATGGTACCGAAAATTCTTTCCTGCGGCGAGACACCAAGTATCTTGCCGATGAACGACTTTCTAGAAGGGCCGACTAACAAAGGTTGACCTAAGATTTTAAACTCTCTAAGGTTTTTTAATATTTCTAAATTATGCTCCGCTGTTTTTCCGAAGCCTATCCCAGGGTCAACGATTATCTTTTCTTTATCTATGCCGGCTGCCTCGGCATGCCTTATAGCTTGAGTTAAAAATTCTATAATCTCATCGATTAAAGAATTGTATTTAGGATCCTTCTGCATCGAGCGCGGCTTGCCCTTCATATGCATAATCACTAAGGCAGCTTTGTATCTGGAAACAACCTTAGTCATTTCAGGGTTCCTTAATCCTGTAATATCATTTACTATTTCGACCCCGTTATCCAAAGCCTGCTTAGCTACCTCTGGTTTACTGGTATCAATTGAAATAGGAACTTTGATTTTTTTGGTTATTCTTTTTATTACCGGAATTGTGCGTTTTAACTCTTCCCGGACTGTTATAGGTCGTGCTTCTGGACGGGTTGACTCTGCGCCTAAATCAATAATATCCGCTCCCTCGCTTACCATCTTCTCAATAAATTCAACTATTTCGCTTGTGGTCGACGGTCGACGGTCGACGGTCGACCGATAAAAGCCATCCCCGCTAAATGAATCCGGAGTAAGATTTACTATACCCATAATACAGCTATGGCCATCTTTTAGGATTAATTTATGCCTGCCTAAGTTAAGCACGAAATTTTTCTTTTCATAATCGGACAATGTATGCGATAGGTCTAGGGCGACTTTGTTTAAACTAAAAGGCTGTTGTCTTAATTTAACGGACAGGCGACTAAGCTCTGAAAGGCTACCTATTAAAAGACAGTCTGTTTTCTTTGTTTTTCCGGTTAAGGCATCCCTGGCTATAGCCACATCTCCACCCAAAGAAAGCATTTCCTGCTTGAGGATATTTGCTGCAATATTAGAAAGAGAATTTATCTTAATAAGGTAATTCATGGCTTTCGGCACCATAATCTTGATACCGTAAGCATCAACCTTTATATCCTGCATTAATCGTTTTAAGTATTTAGGATGATGAATTTGGAGGATGCGCATTTAAAAATCTATTATGCGAGTTCTTTTTTTTCTATGCCTAGCATACGTTTTACTTCTTCTCCGTCCAGGACTTCTTTTTCTAGAAGCGCGTTAGCTAAAACCTTAAGCTTATCTAAATTCTGCTGCAATAAGTTTTTTGCTTTCGAATAACCCTCATCAACTATTCTCTTTACCTCTTCATCAATAAGGTGCGCTGTCTCTTCGCTATAATTTCTTTCCTCCATGAGGTCGCGACCTAAGAATATTAACCCTTCTCTTTTACCCAAAGTAATATTGCCTAATTTTTCAGACATACCGAATTGGCAGACCATCCGGCGCGCCATTTGCGTCGACATCTCTAAATCATTTTGCGCTCCCGTAGTAACTTCGCTCAAATTTATTTCTTCGGATGCCCTTCCGCCCAACATTAGCGTAATCTCAGCTATAAGCTCGGTTTTTGTCCAATAGTGCCTGTCTTCTAACGGTGGAGTAAAAGTATATCCTCCGGCTAAACCGCGGGGTATTATAGAAACCTTCTTCAATGGGTTCACTTCCGGTAATAACAAAGAAAGCAGGGCATGTCCTGACTCATGAAGCGCAGTAATCTCTTTTTCCTTCTTGGACATAACGTGGCTTTTCTTCTCAGGGCCCATAAGTACTCTTTCCACAGATTTATCAAAATCAACCGTTTCTATGGCATCTTTGTTATTTCTAGCTGCCAACAATGCCGCCTCATTACAGAGATTAGCAAGATCGGCCCCGGAAAAACCAGGTGTCTGGCTGGCAACGGATTTAAGGTCTACCAAAGGAGAAAGTTTTATCTTGCGTGTATGAACCTTGAGAATCTCTTCTCTCCCTTTAATATCTGCCAAATGTACCACTATGTGTCGGTCGAACCTACCCGGACGTAAAATTGCGGGGTCTAAAGTATCCGGACGGTTTGTCGCTGCAATAAGAATCAATCCTCCTTGCGCATCAAACCCATCCATTTCCACCAAAAGCGCATTAAGCGTCTGCTCTCTTTCATCGTGCCCGCCGCCGATACCGGAAAAACGCAGGCGGCCTACCGCATCTATTTCATCGATAAAAATTATCGCACCTTTTGCCGATGCGCGCGCAGCGCGCCTGCCCTGTTCAAACAAATCCCTGACTCTGCTCGCTCCTACGCCTACAAACATCTCTACGAAATCAGAACCAGAGATGCTGAAAAAAGGTACCCCCGCTTCTCCTGCTACTGCCTTGGCTATAAGCGTCTTACCGCAACCGGGAGGGCCTACAAGTAAAACGCCCTTCGGAATTCTACCGCCGAGTTTCTCAAATTTTTTAGGATCTTTTAAGAATTCGATTACCTCTTTTAATTCTTCCTTAGCCTCATCAACGCCTGCTACATCATTAAAAGTTATCCGCTCTCCTTCTTTCTCGCTGTGTAGTTTAGCGCGTACTTTACCGAAAGAAAATATCTTATTTCCCAACTGCTCTCCCTTTGAGGCCATCATCCACCAGAAGAATATCAGTAAAACCACCGGGCCAAGCGAGTAAAACAAATTCGCCCATAGCGTACGCGCAGGCTTAACTTCAAAATGCCTTAAATTCTTACGCATAAGATTAAGCAGTTCCTGGTCGTTATCAGGAATGTTCACAAAGAATTTAGAACTATCTACAAACTCTCCCTGCAATAAAGTCTCAATCTTGGCCACTGACTTAATCTTCTCAGGGTTGTTATTTAAAATATTATAGAAGTCACTGTATGCTATTTCCTTAGGTACGCCGGTAATGGATACATTCAGTGAGCTAATCAGCAGGTAAAAGATAAGAATCGCAAATATCCAACCTAAAGGAAAACGTTTGAATAAATTTTTCTTTTTTAGCTTAGAAATCTTATGATTTGGCATTTTTTCATCGCTCCTTTTAAGTTTTTTATTATATACCTAACTATCTATTAAATCAAGTATTTATTAGCGTTTCCTGCAGAAAAAAACGAGGTATTTTTGCTTTTTAATTACGGATATGCCTTTGGGCAGATCAACTACTGAATTTACCGGCCGGTTTAAAATTAAGTCCTCTAACTCTCTTATATGCTGGAAGGTGAGCCTTCGCGTATCGCCTTTTACCTTAGCAATTGTAAGCCTCAAAACCAATCTCTGCATGGCTGGATATAATCTTAGAAACTTATCTAAATTAATCTTTGTACTTAGCCGCTTCAGTACCCGCTTAGCTATACGGATTAGATAATCGTAATCATAACCTGCGCTCTCTGCCATGTTGTTCAATACAGACTTAATATTTTTATTGTACTCCTTTTCTAATAAAGGAATAAGCCTGTTCCTGATCTTATTTCTGAAATAAACATCTTCTAGATTAGATGCATCGATGCGCGGCCTGATTTTTTTTCTCTTTAAGTAATTTTCTATATCTAGGCGCCTTGTTTCTATTAATGGCCTGATAATCTTATAACCGGAAATCTTTCTCTTAGGTAGAATCCCGGCTAATCCATATAAACCTGTACCCCTTAAGATGCGCATCAAAACAGTCTCAGCCTGATCGTCAAAATTATGCCCTAAAGCGATCTTGTCAGCTTTTATTTCCTTGGCCACCCTAAATAAAAAACCCATACGGGCATTCCTTGCAACTTCTTCACCTGAACCCCTCTTGGTTAATTCTTTCACATTAATCCGGGTAGTAGTCACAGCTATTTTTAAACGATGCGCTAATCTTTCGACAAATTCCTTGTCCTTATAAGAATCTTTTCTGAGCATATGGTCTAGATGAGCAATGTGCAACTTAAGTTTAAATTCTTTTGCTAAGGCGCGCAGTAAATAAAGCAAGGCCACTGAATCAGGGCCTCCGGAAACGCCGATTAAGACCTTATCGCCCTTATTTACCAGTTTGAATTTTCTGATTGTGTTTTTTACTTTATCTAAAATCATTGCGATAATTAGGAATGATTTTTTGCAGGTAGGTATAGGCAGAGGAAAAAATAAGCCTTAACTCCGTTAACTTTTTTAAGGCCGCCCCGACCTTCATATTGCACAAGAATCACTATTTTATACGCTCAATATTCTCTTCGGGTAATTTGACTTCT
>JAPLLU010000008.1 GCA_026387385.1 Candidatus Omnitrophota bacterium | reverse complement strand
AAGAGTTAGAGAAACAAAAAGTGCGTTCAAAATTACAGACTAAAATGAAAGGTGATGTTTTTAATATCAAAGATTCTGCTTTGGATGTAAAAGAGACCAAATTCTTAGGCTATAAAAAATATGAGACTCAAGGGAAAGTGCTCAAGATAATCAAGGATGGCAAAGAGATAAAGAAAATAACCAAAAACGATACAGCAGAGATATTCCTGGATAAAACCTGCTTTTATCCTGAATCCGGAGGACAGGTCGGTGACACAGGGCAGATTGTAAAAGGAAAGAATATATTTGAAATATCAGATACAAAAAAAACTGGTAAGGTGATTATCCATATAGGCACAGTTAAAGAAGGTAGTTTTAAAAAAAGTGATAATGTGTCAGCAAGGATAAACACCGGGCGCCGATTAGCAATAGCCAGAAATCATACCGCCACCCATCTTTTGCAGTCAGCCTTAAGAAAGATTCTGGGGGAGCATGTTCAACAGCAGGGTTCCTTAGTCGCTGATAATAGGCTGCGTTTTGATTTCACGCATTTTAAAGGAATAGATAAGCAGGAGCTTAACAGGATTGAGGAACTGGTAAATAATTACATAATGAATAATGCTGGCCTTATGAGCAAAAAGATGAAACTTCAAGATGCCAGGAAAAAGGGGGCCCTCGCGTTTTTCGGAGATAAATACGAAGGTATGGTAAGAGTGGTTTCCGTGGGTGATTTTTCACAGGAGCTCTGCGGAGGGACCCATCTTGAGTCTACCGGACAGATCGGTTTATTTAAGATTATTCAGGAGGGTTCTATCGCAAGCGGTATTAGAAGGATAGAGGCAGTAACCGCAGGAGCCGCTTATGGTATAATCAAAAAAGAGGAATCTGTTATAGATGATATCTCTTCTATATTAGGCGTTCCTTTGGAAAAGATAAAACAGGAAACAGAGAAAAGAATCTTGCGCATAAAAGAATTGGAAAAGCATGTTAATGCCCAAAAAAATGAAGACGTTAAGGTCTCTGTTGACCAATTATTGGTTAAAGCCGAAATTGTAAACGGAATCAAGATTATTTCAGAGGTTAAAGAAGGTTTAAGTATTGACTTGTTAAGGAAAACTATAGATTTAATCAAGGAAAAGGCAGATAATTGCGTAATTGCGTTGGGTTCAAAATTACAGGGACGCGCTTTGTTGGTTATGGGTATTACAGAAGATCTGTGTTCAAAGGGCCTGGATGCATCAAAACTGATTACTGACGTTGCCTCGGAAATCGGCGGTAGTGGCGGCGGCAGAAAAGACTTTGCTCAGGCAGGAGGCAATAGGCCGGAAAATTTAGATGCTGCCTTCCAGAAACTAAAAACTACGATCGCTAATTTAAAGATATGAAAATCATTCGTTTTACGAGTAAAAACTTAGAAAAGTTATGTAATCGCGGGATTAATAAATCTAAGCGCATAGAAGACAGGGTAAAACAGATAGTTGAAGACGTGCGCGCCTTTGGTGACGAGGCCCTGATAAAGTATACGAAGAAGTTTGACGGGGTTAAATTGTCCCTTAAGCAACTTAAGGTATCTGAAATAGAAATCAGCGGGGCATATCAGAGTATCAGCCCCAATTTCGTCTCTAGCTTAAAGATCATTGTCGAAAATATAAACAGATTCTACCGTAAGGCTATCCCTAAATCCTGGAAGATAAAAGACAGTGACGGCGTTGCCTTAAGCCAGAACTTTTTGCCATTAGAAAAAGTCGGTATATATATTCCTGCAGGGACAGCACCTTTGGTTTCATCTGTCTACATGACAGTTGTTCCTGCAAAAATAGCAGGTGTTAAAAAGATAATTTTAATTAGCCCACCGGATAAGAACGGGAACATTAATCCTCACATACTTGTGGTGGCAGATCTTTTAAAGGTAGATGAGATTTATCGTGCAGGCGGAGCGCAGGGCATTGCAGCATTGGCATTCGGGACAAAAATAATCCCCCGCGTAGATAAGATTGTCGGCCCGGGGAATGTTTATGTAAGCGAGGCAAAGAGACAGGTATTTGGCTATGTAGATATCGATATGATTGCCGGGCCAACAGAACTGGTTATTATTGCTAACGGCTACAGTGACCCTAAATTTATTATTGCTGACCTCAAGGCACAGGCAGAACATACTGGCGGCCTTACTGTGCTCATAACAAATTCCAGAGGTTTAGCTAAAGAAATAAAATCTGAAATGGGTGATACCAGTGGCCTTATAATCTTAACCAAGAATCTCCAGCAGGCAGTTGAGGTGAGTAATAAAATTGCTCCCGAACACTTAGAGATTTTAGTAAAAAATCCCCGGCGGTTAATAAAGAGGATAAGAAATGCGGGCGCGATATTCTTAGGCCCTTACAGCCCTTGCGCAGTGGGGGATTATGTGGCAGGTCCTAGCCATGTCCTTCCTACTTGCGGGACAGCGAGATTTTTTTCAGGATTATCTGTGCTTGATTTTGTCAAAACTAATCATATAATAAGCTACTCTAAGAAAGCATTAGAGAAAATAAGAGAACCTCTTGAAAAAATTGCGACTATAGAAGGATTAGGTAAACACTTGGATTCGGTTAAGGCCAGATTTCAGTAAAGTAGATAGTAGGCAGTAGGTAGGGATTAGGTAAGGAGAAAGAGAATGCGAAAGTCACAAATAAAAAGAAAAACCAAAGAAACTGATATAACAGTAAAGTTAAATATAGATGGCGCCGGTAAAACAAAAATAAATACCAGTATCGGGATTTTGGATCATATGTTAGAATTATTCGCCTTTCATGGCTTGTTTGATTTAGAGATTGCAGCCAAGGGTGATTTAAAAGTAGATATCCATCACACAAATGAGGATGTGGGAATAGTTCTTGGCCAGGCGTTTAAGAAGGCGCTGGGAGCAAAAAAGGGAATTCGCAGATTCGGTTCTTCCTCTGTCCCCATGGAAAATGTTGTAGCTAATGTTGCGGTTGATATTAGCGGCAGGGCTCATTTTACATGGCCTCTTGACGGTGCTGGCGTAGCGCCCGACAAGAAAGAGGGGTATGAATTTGAATACGCTAAACACTTTTTTGATGCCTTCTCTAAAAATTTAGGTGCTAACTTAAATATTATGGTAAGCTCAACAAATCCGGACTTACACACCACATTAGAACCTATCTTTAAGGCCCTGGGTATAGCCTTAGACCAGGCCACTCAAATTGACCCGCGCAGAAAAGGAGTGCCTTCAACTAAGGGCGTAATTGACTAGTATGATAGCCATTATTGACTACGGGATGGGTAATATTCACAGCGTGCAGAAGGCACTTGAGCATTTTGGCGCAAAGACAGTCGTTACTAATAACCCAAAAGATATTGAAACTTCTGATAAAGCGATTTTGCCTGGGGTAGGCGCATTCGATGATGCTATGTCAGAATTAAAAAAACAGAAATTAATAGCTGCGTTGAATAAGCATATTAGGCAAAAGAAAACATTTCTGGGTATTTGCCTAGGTATGCAGCTTTTATTACAAAACAGCGAAGAGGCAAATAAATCAGATGGGCTTGGGATATTGGAAGGCGAAGTAAGAAGGTTTCTAGATAGAAAGGGTTTTGCCGTGCCCCATATGGGCTGGAACCAATTGAAAATTAAAAATAAAAACTGTCCTTTATTGAAAGATACGCCGGATAATTCTTATGTTTATTTTTGTCATTCATATTATCCCCAACCAAAAGATAAGAATATAATTGCTGCAGTTACAGATTACGGGGTTGATTTTACATCTATTCTCTGGCAGGATAATATTTATGGAGTGCAGTTTCATCCGGAAAAGAGCCAGCAAACGGGCTTAAAGATTTTAGAAAATTTCGTAAATTTATGTTAATAATACCGGCGATAGACATCAAAGACGGCTGTGTGGTAAGATTTGTGCAGGGTAAACTCAACAAAAAGGTATATTCCCGTGACCCTCTTCAGACAGCCAGGCATTGGCAGAGCCAGGGGGCAGAATTAATACACATAGTGGATTTAGATGGCGCAGTTAGCGGAGCCCTTAAGAATTTAGATATAGTGAAACGTATTGCAGGGGATTTAGATGTGCCGATTCAATTTGGCGGAGGGGTAAGGACCATAGAGGCAATTGAGAAACTAAGGGGCATTGGCATCAGCAGGATAGTCCTGGGGACAAAGGCGGCGCTAGATAAAGATTTCTTAAAAAAGGCATTTAAGAAATTCAAGGATGGTATTATTGTGAGCGTAGATGCCCATATCGGCCATGTCTGCGTCAAGGGCTGGCAGAGTAAAACGAAATTAGGCATATCAACATTTGTCGAATTTTTAAAAAATATAGGTTTTAAGCAGATAATCTATACTGACATATCTAAAGACGGAACCTTAAAAGGGCCGAATGTAAAAGATACGAAGCGGATATTAAAAGAATCAAAGATGCAGATTATTGTCTCTGGCGGAATATCTTCCTTAGACGACATATACAAACTTAAATTATTGGAAAGACAAGGGGTAACAGGTATAATTATAGGTAAGGCCTTGTATGAAGGAAGGTTTACCTTAAAACAGGCCTTAAAATTAACGTAAGAAAGGAGGCAGTATATGATAACAAAAAGAATAGCATTTTTTCTTCTTCCCATTTTGTTAATCACTCTCGCAGGGTGCGCAACTGCACGTAAGCAAAATAACCTCGAAATCCAGGGCTTAAGAAATCAGGTTTCTGCGTTGGAGGCACAGCTTGAGGCTAAAGATGAAGAATTAAGCACCTTGAGATCGGGCTTAGATAAAATGAGCGAAGAAAAATGGTCAAAAGCCAAAGCAACCGGTAAAATAAAAGCCGTAGGAGAAGTAAAATCCAGGCCGACCATAAAACAGATTCAGACTGCATTAACAAATGCGGGTTACAATCCAGGTGTTATTGACGGCAGAATGGGTAGGCAAACCAGAGAGGCAATAAGGGCGTTTCAGAGTACGAACAATTTAATGGTTGACGGAAAAGTCGGCAAGAAAACCTGGGGCCTGCTAGAAGAATACCTTTATAAGAAAAACAAATAAGAATCAGGTATTCCAGATATGTTAACCAAGCGAATAATCCCGTGTTTAGATATTAAAGATAACCGGGTAGTTAAAGGTATAAAGTTTTTAGGCCTTAGGGACGCCGGAGACCCGGTAGAAGTAGCCAGAATTTATGAAGAACAACTGGCAGATGAACTCGTATTTCTGGATATCACTGCGAGCTACGAGAATAGAAAGACTCTTGTTAATTTGGTTGAGGAGATTGCCCAGAATATATTCATGCCTTTTACTGTAGGCGGAGGAATCAGAGATAGTAATGATATAAGGGAGTTACTGAATGCAGGGGCAGACAAGGTTTCAATAAATACTCAGGCTGTAAAATGTCCGGATTTAATTACCGAGTCTAGCCGTAAGTTTGGCAGTCAGTGTATTGTAGTGGCGATAGATGCAAAAAAAGAGAATGATGGCTGGCAGGTTTATATTAACGGAGGAAGGACTCCCGTTGATTTAAATGCGGTAGAGTGGGCAAAGAAGGCAAACGAGTTAGGTGCCGGGGAGATACTCCTGACAAGCATGGATTACGATGGCACTAAAGACGGCTATGATTTAGAATTAACCAAGAATGTCGTAGAGGCAGTAAGCATACCGGTTATCGCTTCCGGAGGAGCGGGTAAATTAGAGCATTTTTACGATTGTTTCAGCCAAACCGGGGCTTCTGCCTGTTTAGCTGCTTCGCTATTTCATTATCAGGAATATACTATAAAACAGGTAAAGGATTTTCTTAAGGGTAAGGGCGTGTCTGTTCGTCAATGATCCCAGGAGGAAAAAAAAGAGTGAAAAGAATCAACAAATTTAGTCTTAAAACACTGAAGTTTGATAAGCAAAAATTAATCCCGACAATAATACAGGATTATAAGACTAATGAAATCCTGATGCTGGCTTATATGAACGTGACTTCGCTTAAAAGGACCATAAAATCAGGCAAGACCTGCTTCTGGTCACGCTCAAGAAAAGAGTACTGGATCAAGGGCCGAACCTCCGGCAACTATCAATACGTCAAATCCATAGCTTATGACTGCGATATGGATACGCTCCTGATTAAAGTAAGGCAGGTTGGCGTTGCCTGTCATACCGGCAACAGGTCGTGTTTTTATAGGAAGATTGAGTAGTGCAAAATGATATTTGGGTAGCGCAAAACTAAAAGCGTAGAGCGCCTGCCTACCGGCAGGCAGGTAAAACTGAAACTAAAAACTTAAAACGTTTTAAGTTTTAAACTTTAACTTTACGCTTTTCGCCTTACCTGCCTGCCGGCAGGCAGGCACTTTAAGCTAAAAATGTACAGTCCATCACTAAAAGATTTTTTAAAACTTTCTAATAAAGCAAACGTCATTCCTGTTTATAAAGAAATCAGCGCTGATTTAGATACCCCTGTTTCTGCCTTCCTGAAAATAAAAAAAGATGACTACGCTTTTTTACTGGAATCAGTCGAAGGACAGGAAAAAATTGCAAGGTACTCATTTTTAGGAAGTAATCCGTCGCTCATATTTAAAAGTAAAGCCAGGAATATCCAGATAATTTATCCTAATACTAAAAAGTGCAATATTAACATAAAGACAGGCAGGTTTATTACCGATACCGACCCTTTAGATGAGCTAAAAAAGATCATGCAGAATTTTAAGGTTTCCCATATCAAAGGACTGCCCCGTTTTTACGGAGGGCTTGTAGGCTACATAGGTTATGACATGGTAAGATTCTTTGAAAAGTTACCGGATAAAAATAGGGATGACCTCAAGTTACCGGATGCTATCTTTATATTGACTGATACCTTGCTTGCCTTCGATCATATTAACCATACGATTAAGATAATCTCAAATGTCATCCTGCCTCAGACTATGAAGACGAGGATTTCAAAAGCCGATAAGAATAAAATTTATTATAATGCAATCAGAAAGATAGATTCTATTCACGAAGATTTAAAAAAACCGCTTATTGAAAAGAAGAAAAAAGATAAGGTTTTAGCCGGAAAAATAAAAATAGCATCTAATTTTAAGAAATCTGATTTTGAGAGCATAGTCAATAAAGCCAAGACTTACATAAAAAACGGAGATGTTATTCAGGTTGTCTTATCGCAAAGATTCAAGTTGCCTTTTAAAAGAGAACCGTTAGATATTTATAGGAATTTAAGGAGCCTGAATCCTTCTCCTTATATGTTCTTCCTTGAGTTAGGCGAGGTTGTTTTAATCGGTTCTTCCCCCGAGATGCTGGTGCGTTGCGAGGAAGGATTGGTTCAGGCCAGGCCTATCGCAGGCACAAGGCCGCGCGGACAAACCGAAGAGCAAGACAGAAAGCTTAAAGAAGAGCTCGCAAACGATGAAAAAGAAAAAGCAGAACACCTCATGCTGGTAGATTTAGGAAGAAATGATTTAGGCAGAGTGTGTAACCCCGGAGGGGTAAAAGTCAGGGAATTTATGTCGATAGAAAAATATTCTCATGTAATGCACCTTGTAAGCGAAATTAACGGCTCTCTTAAGAAGGGCTATGATGTCTATGATTGTTTACGGTCCTGTTTTCCGGCAGGGACAGTATCCGGCAGCCCCAAGATCCGCGCAATGGAGATTATTGATGAACTTGAGAACATAAGACGCAGCCTATATGCGGGTTGTGTTGGTTATTTTAGTTTCTCAAATAATATGGATACCTGCATA
>JAPLLU010000085.1 GCA_026387385.1 Candidatus Omnitrophota bacterium | reverse complement strand
CCTTCTTCTTTGCGTGGCACCAAAGAAATATCTATTTCCATTCCTGTTTTTGCCTTATAGGACGTCTCGCAGGTTGAACAGGTAAGACCGGCGGCACCCATATCCTGCATGCCAATTACCAACCCCCTATGCATCAGCTCTAGACATGCCTCTCTTAAAATCCGGCCCATGCGGGGATCGCCAATAGCGACTGCAGAACTTTTTTTGCTGGCTTCCTCATCCAGCCCCGAAGAGGCAAAGGCTGCACCTTCCACTCCATCCCTGCCAGTTGCGCCACCCACAATAAGAACTAAGTTATCTACTCCTTTGGCCCTGGCTTTAATTATTTCTTTATTCTTAACGATCCCCACTGTCATAGCATTAACCAGGGGGTTACCTTCAAAAGACTCATCAAAATATATCTCCCCGCCCAAAACAGGAATTCCGACGATATTGGCGTAATCCGTAAAACCACGGATGATATTTTTGAACAAAAATTTCACCCGCTCTTTTTCTAAGCTGCCCAGCCTCAAAGAATCCAGCAACCCTACTGGTTTAGCGCCCATAGTAAAAATATCCCGGATGCAACCACCTCCGCCGGTGGCCGAGGCCGCATATGGCTCAACTGCTGAAGGATGGTTATGCGACTCAATTTTAAAAACTACGCCCATCCCGTCACCGATATCCACTACTCCTGCATTCTCTCCCGGGCCCTGGATAACCTGTTTGCCTTTAGTTGGAAAAAGCCTTAAAACCGGTTTTGAATTCTTATAAGAGCAATGTTCACTCCACATCGCTGAGAACATCCCTAATTCTGTATAATTAGGCTCTCTCCCTAACCATTTTTTTATCCTATCGTATTCATCCATTGATAAACCCTGCTTTTCGATTATCTCTTTTGTAATTACAAGCGTATTATCAGACATTTAAAACTCCTTTTTTAAAATATAACTACTCACGCGGTTAATGACTTCTCACTAAAGAAATGGCTTATCTATCTCATTGTAAATATCCCATCTGTGTCTTCTGCATCACTAGCAGATATTTTACAATTTTTTATACTTGAGCGGCCTAGAAAACCTCATCCTTTAGGACTCTGGATGGCGATTTGGCCGCTTCAAGTATTCCGCCTTGGAACCCCGGGCTTTAGCCTCAGATGGGCTCCATTTGATACACCGTTGTATCATTTTAATGTTTATTCAGAGGTTTAAGGCAGGATTAAAAATACCGGTTTCTATAAACCGACTCTTTTTCCCAACAAGCTATTTTATAGCAGGCGGGATCCCGCTTTTTATTTAAAGAAAAGGCGGGAAAAAATCTTATTTACATTGCGCAGATAATAATCTAAATCAAAGATTTTATCCAGGTCTTTTCGGGAGAGATTGTTAGATACTTTTTTGTCTTCCAAAAGGACTTCCTTAAAATCTTTATTCCCGCGCCAGGTCTGCATGGCGCATCTCTGCACTAAATCATATGCCTCCTGGCGAGTAAGGCCTTTATCCATCAATGCCAGAAGCACTCTCTGTGAAAATATCAAGCCTTTTGTCTTCACTAAATTGGCCAACATGTTCTCCGGATAAACAATCAACCCCTCAACAACCTCAATAAATTTATTAAGCATGTAATCCAGAACTATTGTGGAATCCGGCATGATCACCCGTTCAACCGAAGAATGGCTGATATCGCGCTCATGCCATAAGGCCACATTTTCCATAGCTGCCAAGGCATTGCCACGCAAAAGCCGGCTTAAACCACAAATCCTTTCGCAGATTACGGGATTTCTCTTATGCGGCATTGCTGATGAGCCCTTCTGCCCTTTACCAAAAGGCTCTTCAGCCTCTAAAACTTCAGTCCTCTGCAGGTGTCTAATTTCGGTGGCAAATTTTTCTAAACTTGAACCTATGATTGCTAGTCCAGCCATAAATACAGCATAAATATCCCTCTGGATTATCTGGGTAGAAATCTTAGCGGCCTTAAGGCCTAATTTCCGGCAGACATATGTTTCAACCTGCGGGTCAATATTAGCAAAGGTGCCCACCGCACCCGATATCTTACCAACAGCCACTTCCTCTTTTGCCAGTTTAAGACGCTCTAAATTACGCCTTGTCTCATCAAACCAAAGAGCGAGCTTAAGGCCAAAAGTTGTTGGTTCAGCATGTACTCCATGCGTGCGGCCGATACACACCATATCTCTATATCTGTTTGCTTTCTTTTCCAGTAAACTAATTAACCTATTTAAATCTGCAATCAATATATCGCTTGCGGCTTTTAACTGCACTCCCAGCGTAGTATCCAAAAGGTCGGAAGAAGTAAGCCCTAGATGCAGGTATTTGGCGTCCTGCCCGATATGTTGGGCTACATTAGTGACAAACGCTACCACATCATGTTGTGTATTTTCTTCTATTTTTTTTACTTTTACTAAATCGAATTTCGCCTTTTTCTTGATTCTGGATAACGCATCTCGGGGGATTTTCTTTTGTTTGGCGAGTGCCTCTAAGGCAAGAATTTCTATTTGCAGCATGGACTCAAACTTAGACTCATCCTGCCAAATCCGGCTCATCTGAGGTAAGCTATAACGTTCAATCATACGGCCTCCTGACAAAGGTCTTAAGAGTATTTTATTATATCAAAAATCTAAATTTTAGCAAATAAAATTATCCTTTATCAGTTAGGAGTTATGAGTTGGGAGTTAAGAGTATGAAGGGCTTCAGGATGCTGGATTCAAGTTTGCCTGCCTGCCGACAGGCAGGGAGTTGGGAGTTTGGAGCTATGAGTTCGGAGTATTACTCAAAACTCATAGCCCATAACTCAAGACTAAAAAAGCTTAAGATGAGTTAGGAGTCAGGAGGGTTAATTCTTCCGCTTTAAAATTTTTAAAAACGTTATCACAACGTGAGGGTCAAATTGCGTACCGGAGCCATCTTTAATTATACTTACTGCTTCATCTTCAGAATATGCCTTATGATAAGGGCGGTCGGAGATTAAAGCCTGAAAAACATCAGCGATTGCAATGATACGCGCCCCGATAGGGATTTCTTCCCCCTTTAAACCATAAGGGTAACCTTTACCGTCCCATCTTTCGTGATGATAAAGCATTAAGGGGACAATCGAATGCAAAAAGTGAATGGGCCTGATAATCTCCACGCCGATCCTAGGATGCCTTCTTACTTCTTTCAACTCTTCCTTAGTTAGTTTCGATTTTTTAAGCAGGATTTTCTCGCTGATGCCGATTTTACCCAAATCATGCAATATAGATGCCTGCTTGACCACCTCTATGTCATTTTTAGGCAACCCTAATAAACTGGCTATTTCAGTTGCGTAATGGACGGTCTTTTCGACATGCTCTCCGGTATAATGGTCTTTTAAATCAATTGTCTTGGCGAAAGCAAAAGTAGCTTCAATTAAATTTTGATTCGCCCGTTTAGTGAGTTTCTCCAATTTCTCCTTGAGAAATTTTACATCGGAGCTTTTAGAATCGTTTTCTAAGTCCTGTGTTTTCCCCTTTTTTAAATCCAAGGAGGAATAAACCCGGTTACCGCCGCTTTCTTTAGCCTTGTTTAATATCTGGTCAGTGAGTTTAACTAACTCCATACCATTTAAGATGTGATTTTCCGGATAAGCAGCTACTGCCAGGCTTAATTTCAGCTTAACCGTATTTTTCTTATTTCCAAAATTATACAGATTGATAGCCTCCATGATTCTCTGTGCCAAAACCAAGGCGCTTGCCCTTGTAGTTGCAGGAGAAATAATGACAAATTCTTCTCCGCCGTAGCGGACAACAATATCATATCCACGCACCATTCTTTTAAGGAGCCTTGCAAACTGCTTTAAGACTAAATCTCCGAACAGGTGGCCATAGACATCGTTTATAGACTTAAAATAATCTAAATCCAGCATGATTACAGAAAGATTATGGGCATATCTTTTTGCACGATGAAATTCTGTTTCGATAACTTCTTGGAAGAAGAGATGATTATAAAGTCCGGTTTGCGGATCTCTCAGGGATAACCGCTTCAGCCTCTTGTTTGATATTAGAAGTTCTTTATTTAAAATTTCTCTTTCTTCTTTAGACTGCTTACGTTCGGTGATATCGGTAGCAAAGCCTAAGACTCCGATAACATTGCCATCTTTATCCCTGTAAGGAATTTTCTGTGTGCAAACCCATCTTACACCCCCCGTGGTCTCAAGGCGCTCGATGATATCTAGTCTTGCAAGCCCTGATTCTATAACCTCCTTATCGTCGGAAAAGTATTTCTCCGCCTGTTCGCCAGACCAGAGTTCAGAACAAGTTTTCCCTTCTATTTCTTCTTTTGGCCTTCCCATCACTTTAGCAAAAGCATTGTTTACCCTAAGCATTCTGTTTTGCTTGTCTTTGTAGAAAATCATTGCGGGCACGGAGTCAAAGATAGTCTGCAATTCTTCTTGTTGTCTCTGTAGCTCCTCATTGGAACGCTTGCGTTCATTAATATCAATGGCCATCTCGTAACGCACCCAGCGGCCGTCCGTCCAGCGAATAGCCTTGTCAATGCAATGATACCAACGCTTATCGTTTCTATTCTGAAATTCCCAAATATAAGTTTTTCCGAGGTTTTCTCCGAAGATGTACTTATTTGTACAAAAGGGGCAAGGGCTGTCTAGTCCTTGAAAGACCTCATAACATTTTTTTCCTACTACCTCTCCCAAATCTTTCTTGAGGGCCTTATTTGCAAACAATACCTCATAGGTATCCGGGTCAGTAATATAAATGACCTGATCGATGCTGTCGCAAATAGATATAACTTCCTGACACTGTAAATTTAAATTTTCATCCATATGGTTATCCGGAGTCTACAATTCTTAGTTTTATTTTTTACTAGAGAATAAAAAGGCAACTCTTCAATGAAGAGTTGCCTTTTAAATTTAAAGTCTTTTCACTCTATTTCCATACTGTTATCCTTTTTGCAGCTGGCTATAAAGTATAACATATTTGAGTATAATAAGTCAAGTAACCAAATAGGAAATAATCTCTAACTTATTTATTTAAAAATAGTTATAAAAAATTATGTGAAGCGGGCCTTATCTAAGGCCCGCGATTTGCTAGCGGCCTTGAGGCAGGCTTTGGTTCACTTCTAAGACTATTCTTTTGCGATCAGCCATCACTTCTACGGAATTCTTATTTATTTTTATAATTTTAGCGTTTTTGATACTATCGCCCTCATAGAGTACCTGATCATTTATGATTACAGAACCTTTGCCGGACGAATCAAAAACAACTATCCCCTCAAGCCTGCCAGAAGCGATGTTTATTTCTTCCCCTGGCTTATGCGAAAAATCTTCATTTAGAAAACTGTCTAAAAATTCACGCGATTTTTTAATATCAGAACCTAAATTAGCAAGCCCGGTTCTCGTATTTGAATCTGGTTTCAACCCACTACGATATTGCTTTGCGTCTTCCTTAATATTAGAGATATAACTTATCATTGAACTACCTATTTTATTTGCCTTGTCCGGGAAAAATACAATTAGAGAAACAATCACAATCATACCGATGATAAAAACAATCAAGCGTAACCTACCTGTCTTCGGAAAACTGCTTTTGGCCTTTTTTTCTCTTTTAGTGAACCCGGGAGACATAGTTCTGGTCTCTGAGTTGTAACCGCAAGAGCCACAGATTACCTCATTTACCTTTATTCCCTCGCCACAATAACGACAAATTAATTCGCCCATATTTACCTCTTTTACATTATATCATTAAACTTAAAAATAGTAAGTAACTTTATGAAGTGATCTATATGCATGAAGGGTTAAATTACCGGGTGAGAGCGAAAAAAATAGTTTCAATTGGCGGGTTTTACTTCTATTTTTATACTTGGCCGGTATTGGGATTGTCCGTCTTTAATCAGAAAACCGCGATTACCCCCTGCTAACCCTTGGGCATCGATTTCCTTCTGTTGTTCGACCTTTTGCTGATAGTCTTCCAATTTAACTTGCCTGATTGCTTCCTTCAGTTCTTTTAATGAATGCAGCTTTGCTTCTAATCTATTCTTCTCTCCAATTAAGGCCTGATTTTCCTTCTCAACACCGCTAAGTTTTTCATTAACAATATTCAATTCGTTTTGAGTATTCTCTAATTCTGTTTTTACCTTTAAGAGCTCCTCTTGTGCCCCCTGTAACTGTTCTTTTGTCCCCTTTAGCTCATTCTGCAGTAGCTGATTTTCTTTCCTTTCTTGGTATACCCGGAATCTGGTCTCTTTAAGTTCTCTTTCGGCTCTAAGGAGCCTGTTTATGAGCAAGAAAGATACCCAGGCAAGAAAGACAACAATAGCTGCCGACAAAACGATTAACCATACCTTATTGCTGCGCTTCACTACCCCTCCTTACTATTTTTTATTATACCACTTTTATTTAAAAATGGTAGAGGATTTAAGGAATAAATGGGCACAAGAAACAAAGAAAACTAACAGGTTTTTTTAATTGACGAAAGATTTTAAACGAGTATAATTCTGATAAAGAAAGGCCACCTTAAATGAAGAAAGGTTTTACCTTTGTAGAAATAATGATCGTTGTAGCAATAATCGCTATATTAGCTATTATTGCGATACCAAACTTCTTAAGGGTAATGATTGCAAACAACGAATCTGCAACACAGGTAACATTAAAGAAAATTTCCGAAGCCTTTGAGAACTACGCCTCAGCTAATAGCGGAATGTATCCGACAGAAGAGAACCAGTTAACTGACGTCACGCCGCCTTACCTTAATCAAGGTTATGATGGCAATACGCTTGCAGGCTATAACTACTCCTTAAGCCTGAGTTCTAGCGGCTACAATGTAACCGCAACTTGCGTACAAAAAGGAACAAAGTGCTCCATAACTAGTTATCAGATCACCACCGGCGCTGTGCTTTCTTTTACCCCTTAATTGAGGCCTGTATAAACAAAAAGCGAGGATAAGAACTTAAAATTATCCTCGCTTTTTTATGAGGTGGTTGTCCCCCTTTCGCCAAGGCTTCAGGGGAACTTCCCTCTATTCCCCTTTGGGACATATTAAGGAGAGTTGCGGGGAGAGGATTTTGAACCACCCTGATTTTACACTTAAAGTGGCGAAATCCCGCCTGCTTTATGCATGTTCATGCTTTGGCGGGAGAACTTGCCAACTAATTTATTGCGGGGGCAAGATTTGAACTTGCGACCTTTAGGTTATGAGCCTAACGAGCTACCAGGCTGCTCCACCCCGCGAAATTTAATATTTTTCTTCCGGAACTATCTTAACAGGAACCTCGCCCTTGCGCACTATACCTAATTTTTCCCTGGCGATTTTCTCCTGATAAATCGGATCGTTCTCTATGCGTTTAAGTTCCTGTTGGAGGATTTTATTTTCTATACTTAATTCTCTAATCTTTACTTCCGAATCCCGATACCTGTCTCTTAATTCCTGTAGTTTGGTGTAACCGGGTAAAAACATTATCAACAGAAGAAACGCGATGCCAAAAAGCCAAAATGCCTTTCTGATTATCATTTATGCCAGAGAGCACCTGCATAGACGGCTTTCTTCCCTAATTCTTCTTCGATTCTTAAGAGTTCATTGTATTTACAGATTCTGTCTGTGCGGGACAATGAGCCGGTCTTAATCTGTCCTATGCCGGTTGCCACTGCTAGATGCGAGATGGTAACATCCTCAGTCTCTCCTGAGCGGTGCGACATAATTGCCTTATATTTATTCTTCTTGGCTATGCTCACTACCTCAAGCGTCTCAGAAAGTGAACCGATCTGATTGACCTTAACCAGTATAGCATTACCTATATTTTCGGCAATACCTTTTTTAAAAATCTTGGGGTTAGTCACGAATATGTCATCGCCCACTAACTGCAGCCTGTCTTTAAGCCGCTTTGTCATATCCCTCCAGCCCAAAAAGTCATGCTCGGAAAGACCATCCTCAATAGAGATAATGGGGTATTTGCTAATCCAGTTAGCATATATTTCTATCAACTCAGATGAATCTTTCTTAAAATTTTCAAATTGATATTTGCCGTCTTTATAAAAAGAACTGGCTGCACAATCCAATGCCAGATAAATATCTTTTCCCGGTTTATAGCCGGCTTTCTCGATTGCCTGTATTATTAAGCCTAAGGCCTCCTCATTGGAATTAAGTGACGGCGCAAACCCGCCTTCATCACCTACTGAAGTAGACAGCCCTTTGGATTTTAAAAGTGATTTCAGGTTATGGAATACCTCCGCAGCATACCTTAGGGCTTCGCAAAACGTGGGTGCGCCAACAGGCATAATCATAAATTCCTGAATATCCAGGTTATTATCGGCGTGTACCCCTCCATTTAATATGTTCATTAAAGGCACGGGCAGGATTTTTGCAGTATTACCGCCGAGAAATTTGTATAGAGGATTTTTTTTAGAGAGGGCACAGGCTTTTGCCACTGCTAAAGATACTCCCAGGATTGCATTAGCACCGAGTTTAGATTTGTTTTCAGTAGCATCTAAGTCAATAAGTAGTTTATCAATTTTTTCAAAATCAGGGCTTAAACCTTTTATTTTTGAGGCGATTACGGTATTTACATT
>JAPLLU010000102.1 GCA_026387385.1 Candidatus Omnitrophota bacterium | reverse complement strand
GGGTATAGGAGCGTTTGCCGGTTTAGCCATCGGGCTGTCTGCTTATTGGCAGGGCAAGTGCGCGGCCGTGGCCTGCGATGCTATGGGCGAGACTAACAAAGGTTTTGGAAATTACCTTGTAATTTTGGGTATGACCGAGACGGTCGCACTTTTTGTGATGGCTTTTACATTGGGAATTTTAGGCAAACTCATCGGCTCATAAAGCTGATTTGACATCATTTAATTTTGTGATAGGATCTATTAATTCAGGGCGCTTAGCTCAGTTGGTTAGAGCGGTTGACTTACATTCAACAGGTCAGGGGTTCAAGTCCTCTAGCGCCCATTTTTAAATAAGCGTTAAACTTAAAGCGCAAAGCGTTAAGTTTAAACACAAAACTAAAAACGCCTTAAGTTTTTAACTTCAGTTTTTCGCTTTTAGCTTTGCATTTTACGCTAAATACCTGTTCTTAGCTAAATAAAACATTTGCAAAGAGATTAATTTTAAGTACAATATACCCACTCTGTATATAATAGGGCCCGTGGTGCAGCCTGGTTTAGCACGTCAGATTGTCAATCTGAAGACCGCGAGTTCAAATCTCGTCGGGCCCGTTCTACTTCGCCGTGGCGCTTTCGCCCACGGCTTCGTAGCAACTGGGCGTATTAAATAATGCACTTTGTGTATATTCTTAAGAGTTTATCGGATAAAAGCAGATATTATATAGGCATTACCGATAATATAGACAGAAGGTTAAACGAGCATAATACTAAGGGCAGCGGCTATAGTAAACGGTATGCTCCTTGGGGATTGACAACATTCATAGCTTTTAAAGATAAGAATACGGCTGAGAAGTTTGAGATATATTTAAAAGCTGGTTCAGGTCAAGCATTTCTAAAGAAGCACTTTTTACCGGAGGAGTAGAACGCTGCTACACGCAGTTCTACGAAGCTCGTCAGAGCTATCAGTGGCCTACCGAAGAGCGAAGTAGACTCGTCGGGCCCGCCAACCTTCTAATTTTCGCCAACTTTAATATGACAAGAATAAGCTTATTGCTGATAGGAATAATGTTGTTGTTAGCTTCTAGGGTGCAGGCCTATGACGACCGCGATTTTCAGGTATGGAACACAGAGGCCGAGGAATTTAAGATTGGTGAAAGCGCAAAGTTAGCATTAGAAGAAGAATTTCGCTGGGTGGATAATGCCAATGAATTCTATTACCATCATTACGATATAGGGTATTTTTATAGCCTAAACAAATATGTAAACATCGGAGGCGGATACCGTCATGTATATGAACTAAAGAAGAGAAAATTCAAACTGGAAAACGAACCGTATATTACCGTAACTTTACTTTGGGATTTAAAAGGATTTAAGTTTGAAGACCGTAACCGCATGGAATATCGTTATTTTGATTATCAGGCTGATTCTAGCAGGTACCGTAATAAAGTTACGATAAAGTTGCCATGGAAATTTACCAAGATGGAGATACAGCCTTATGTGTCGGATGAGATCTTTGTTGGTTTTGGTGGAACTAACCAATTCAATCAGAATAGGCTTGCTTCCGGACTGGGTATGAGTTTAACAAAGAATGCGAAAGCTGAGATTTACTATATGTTGCAGAGTAGCAGGAGCAAGGGCCAGCGGGTTGATATTAATGTTTTAGGAACTAAGTTGAAAATAGCATTTTAGCTTTTACGCAGATTTACGCCAGGTTAAGGTAGGCATAATATTTAAGAAAGACCAAGATGAATAAATCTTCCCTATTAATTATTCTTGTGTGTTTATTCTCCTCCTTTGGCCTAAGAGCAGAAGAAGTTAATAATCCGCTTGATGTCAATAAGGATGATAGGATACTTATTCTTGCGCCTCATCCCGATGACGAAAGTATTGGTACAGCCGGAGTCATTCAAAAAGCACTTAAAACAGGCGCCGAGGTAAAAGTAGTTCTATTTACTAATGGCGACAATAATGAGCTGGCTTTTATTGTTTATGAAAAAAGATTAACTATTAGAAAAGGTGAATTTCTCCATATGGGAGAAGTTAGAAGGAAAGAAACTATTTCCGCGATGGCTTATTTAGGCGTGAAACCGCAAGATGTTATTTTTCTTGGCTATCCTGACTTTGGAACAATGGAAATACTGACTAAATACTGGCAGACAGATAAACCTTACCGGAGTATGTTTCCCCGGCAAACTAAAGTTCCTTATCCAGAAGCAATATCGCCAAACGCCCCCTATGTAGGCGAAAGCGTATTAGAAGATTTGAAAAAAGTAATTGCCGGTTTTAAACCAACCAAAATTTTCGTCTCGCATCCTGCAGATACTAATAGAGACCACCGCGCCCTGTATGTATTTACGCGTATTGCCCTATGGGACTTAAAAGAGCAAATTCAGCAACCGAAGGTTTTCTCTTACATAATTCATGTATTGGGCTGGCCTATGCCTCGGGGCTATCATCTTGATTTGGAGCTCAATCCTCCCGCGGAAATCAACGACGGTGAAATTGCATGGCAAAAATTAGGCTTAATAAATGAAGAAATAAATTCTAAACACGATGCCATAGAATTTTATAAAAGCCAAATTGAATGCGATCCCCACTATTTATTTACCTTTGCACGTAAAAATGAGCTTTTTGGCGATTACCCTATGTTTACTATAAAACGGCAAGTAGACAGTGAAATATATTGGCAGGATTTGGGCATAGATGACGAAGTAACATCTGCTACTTTGGAAAAAGCAAGAAATCAGCTTTCTTATGTGGCCTATGCTTTAAAAGATGAATATTTTTTTATTAAGATAGTTTTAAAACGAAATATAGATAGGGATTTTGGAGTCGCTATTTTTTTATTGGGTTATAATAAATCAACACCTTTTGCCAAGATGCCAAAAATACAATTGAGCGTTGGCTGGGGAGGTCTCGTTATTAAAGATAAGAAGCAAATCCTGCATGTTAAAAATGCCAAATTAAGCGCTCAGGGCAAGGAATTAATTTTCAAAATACCTCTTAATATGCTTGGTAATCCGGATTATCTTTTAAGCAGTGTAAAGACACACTCCGGAAGCCTGCCTTTAGACGCATCTGCTTGGAGGGTTCTGTTATTGGAACAGTAAATTATCGCTATGGTTAAGCGCGTGACAATTCTATTTTTAGTCTTATTACTCGCAAATTTTATATCAGTTTCTCTTTTACATTCCTCTGATTATAAGGGAGAAAATATCATATATGCCATACATCCTCTTGGAGGCAGGGCAGTGTATACTGATTTAGGGATGGTTGAGCTTGAGTCAAGAAAACTAAGATTAGTAACGTTTACAACTGATACCTTAGGATTCCACGATAGCGAGAAGATTTATTGCGATCCGAAAACTATGTTGCCCTTTAAGGTTGAGCGTAACGTGTCCTGGTGGTTTGGTAAAGAGTATATTATCGAAGATTATGATCAGAGTAATTTTACGCTTACCATTAAAAAGTTTAGAGGCAAGAGAAAAATAAACGAACAGATACTTAAAAGCAACGGACCTATCTATAATGCTATTCTTTTGCCCTTGTATCCTCGTTCTATTCCAAAGCTTGATATCGGATGGTCTTTTGTTTTTAGGCTGCCACAGGAATTTGAGGTAAAATTGGTTTCAGTTGATGAAATTAAAATAGCCGGGAAAAAATTTAATGCCTACCATTTTATCAGCAATCCCGACAAATTTGAAATCTGGATTAATAAAGATAACCCTCTTGAGCCTCTTAAAATAAAAGGGAAAGGCAGTTTTAAGTATTCTTTATCTATGAAAGAATATGATTTAAAGCCTCAGGAATAGGTGTATACACTAAGCGATTAGACAAAAGATGCAGAAAATAAAGTTTAAGGAAGCACTCATTAAGTTGATAAAATCACACAACACGCCTAGGGGAATAGCTCTGGGAGTTGCAATAGGGGTTTTTATTGCTATTTTGCCGCTTTACGGACTTCATACCGTAATGGTCATTATTTTCGCTATTTTGATACCGCAGGCTAATAAATTAGCGATATTGTTGGGTACGAATATCTCTCTGCCCCCGACAGTCGCTACCATAACTTGGACAGCGTACGATATTGGACGTTTTATTCTCATCAATAAGGATTATCCTCCTCTTTCTTGGAGCTATTTTAAGAAGATCAGGCCAGAGGTGTTCAAGGATTTTTATTACCCTTTATTTCTGGGAAGCGTTATTTTGGGATTATTGTGTGCAGTAGTTTTTTATTATATTACGCTCTTTATTGCAGAAAAAATACAAAGAAGGCGCTTGTATGGAAAGTAAATTTACCGGCACTATAAGAAAATTCAGATATGGCGATAGAAGAGATATCCGCAGGATATGCTGCGAGACTGCCTTAATGGGACAGGCGAGCTCAATTTTTTTTGAAGATGATGAAATTTTTGCTGATGCCCTGACTTTATATTTTACAGACTATGAACCCGAATCATCTTTTGTGGCTGAAGCTAAGGGAAACGTTGTTGGTTATTTGGTTGGTTCAAAGAGTATCAAAACCATGGAAAAAATTTTCTTGCGCAGGATTTTTTCCCCTTTATTAAGCAAATCATTATTAAGGGGGACACTGATAAAAAAGAAGAATATATCTCTTTTCCTTGGTGTTTTACGAAGCATCATCAAGCGAGAATTCCGCATGCCCGAATTTTCTAAAGAATACCCGGCTACTTTACATATCAATATCGATAAGGATTATCGGGGCAGAGGGTTTGGTTCGCGGCTTATTGCTGATTATTTAACATATCTTCAAAGAGAAGGGGCGATAGGGGTTCATTTCGCGACCATATCTAGAAAGGCGAGCATTTTTTTTGCCAAAGAGGGATTTAATTTATTATACGAAGGAAAGAGGTCTTATTTTAAACATGTTCTACGCGAAGACGTTCTGATTCATATATATGGTAAGAAGCTAAATAATGTTTGATAATGGAGGCAATATGGTAGAGAATCATTTTTTGGAGAAACAAGAAGAAAATATTTCTATCCATATTTTTTCGGTTTCCGCTGCCATGGTCGGTGTATGTATTACAGTTTTCGGGATTTTTACAATAAGCCAGACGTTAAAGAAAATCTCTGGCCTTGGCGATGAATTGATGGCATTAGACTCCGTGTTGTTTCTAGTTTCTTGCCTGCTTTCTTATATGGCAATACGAAATAAAATGCGTAGAAACAGGTATAGGCTAGAACGCCTAGCTGATATCTTCTTTCTGGTTGGTCTTTGCATAATGGGTTTAACCAGCGTTTTGCTTGTCTTAGAGTTTCTTTAATCTTTTATGTTTTTAATACCACTCTAAAAAGCCACAAATTCCATTTCTTCAGGTCAGTCTGTAACCGCCTACTTGCCTAATTTATCGATTTGCAAAGAGTCTTATTAGTAGTATACTATAATACCCCAAAGTCGCTTTTGCCTGTTTATTAACCATGTCAAGGAAGCCATTAATAATCATAGTAGCAGTTTTCTTCTTAAAAGATTACTGCTTCGGCTCTACTTTATTAGAAACGAAAGATTTTATATTATCTATGGATACGTATTTAAGGCAGGATCTGGTAACTTTTGAAAATATCGTGGACTTAGATAGTCAAGATGATGAAGATAGCACAACTTATCTGGGCATAGATTATAGTTTAGGGCTTAGGTCTGAGTTTAAAGATG
>JAPLLU010000045.1 GCA_026387385.1 Candidatus Omnitrophota bacterium | reverse complement strand
CTGTCTATATATCCGGTTATGACTTTCGAAATCTGCTCATCGCTCAAATCTGCCATATTACCTATATGCTGGCTTGACTCGATAATCACCTCATGCGCACCGATTCCATTCATAATGTCAAATAAACCGGCTCCCCTGCGCTCGAGATCTCCTTCTATCCGTAAAAAAGGAGCGATGCTAGGTACAATCCTTAGATCCCAACCAGGGCCATTTGGCTGATTACGCCTTGGCCTTAGGGCGTATATTTCAGATGGAGTCAAAGATTCATTCCCTTCGCAAAAAGGACAGGGTTTATCCGAAGCAAGAGGAGCTTCTTGAGATGAGCCGCTAAACTGATCCGGCCTTTTTGAGCGTTCAGTAGCAATAATTACCCATCTACCTATAATAGGATCTTTTCTTAATTCTGGCATATCATCTTAACTTTAGAAAATAAGTATTTTCCTCTTAAAAAAATAAGACCTAAAAAACTTTAATTTGTAAATTATAACACAGTAGGTTTATTATGCAACTGTTTTCTCATTTTTTTAATGAGGCCACAACTTAGCGAACAATAGTGAAACTAAGTTGTCTGGCCGAATTAATCCCTGCGGTTGCTAAAAATTTGCAACCGCAGGGATAATCTTTCTCACTCATCTTTCACCCAATATTTCACCTACGCAAAACTTATGTCCAATAATAAATTCTTTAACTTTCATTATCCTTTTACCTTCTATCTGCAACTCTTCTATTGTTAAATTATGATTACCTGTAACTACTGTTAAGCCTTCGGGTGAGACATTTATTATTTCGCCGCGGCGGCAACCGGGGCATAAAATATCTTCCGGTCCAATTCTTGCTTTATATATCTTTATTAATTTTCCTTTATGATAGGTGAAGGCTTCCGGCCAACTTAAACTGCCCCTGATAAGGTCATAAATATTTTGCGCCTGCCTACCCCAATCAATCAGGCCGTTTTTTTTCTTGAGTTTAGGCGCAAAACTTACCTTTTTTTCATCCTGAGGTATTAGTTTATAATCGCCATTTTGTATCGATTTAAGAGCGTCCGATAATAATTGTGCCCCTATATCAGACAGTTTTTCTTCTAAATCGATTGCTGTATCCTCGCATGCGATATCCACTGACTTCTGTAAAATTACCGGTCCGGCATCCATCTGTTTAGCCATCTTCATAACGGAAACACCCGTGATTTTATCTCCATTGATTATCGCCCAATTTATAGGTGCAGCCCCGCGGTATAACGGTAAAAGCGAGGCATGGACATTTATAGAGAATATTTTTGGTACGCCTAATAACTCCTCTGACAATATCTGCCCGTAAGCAATAACTATAAATAAATCCGGGGACAAATCTTTTAATAATTTTATTGCTTCAGCAGTATTTACATTTTGAGGCTGATAAATTTTGAGGCCTGATGCCTGAGCATGGGATTTAATTACGGTGAATGAAAGATGTAGGCCCCGTCCGCTTTCTCTATCCGGCTGAGTCACTACGCAGCAAATCTCATGCTTAGTAGTTAACAAGGCCTTTAGCGAAGGCAAGGCAAAGATATCGCTACCGAAGAATACTATTCTCATATTAGTAGGTAGTAGTTAGTATGTAGGCATTAGGGTTGAGTCCTGATTGAAGAAATTAATCCATTAAGCATTTTACCTGTTTCTTCTATAAGTAAACCTATTTTTTCTAACCCTTCGGAATAATTTAGATCTTTTGTTAAAATTGTATAATATTCTAATTCGCTTAATGAACTTTGTGATATATTATAAAAGTTAATTTTATCTTTGATGCCCTTCCTTTTAAACCCTTCTGCAATATTTGCCGCAACTGAAACTGCTGCTCTTTTCATTTGTGAAGCTAAACCAAATTTCTCTTCTACCGGAAAACTCTTGGTTATCTTATAAATCTCAAGAACTAATTCATGACTTTTCTGCCATACGCTTAGTTCTTTGAAACTCGTTATCTTAGCCATTCGTATTGCCCCCCCTACCTACTACCTACTACATGCTACCTACTAAAGAGGGTCTATGTCGATAGTCACTATTATACCTGAATGCGAGAAATCTTTTAAGTGCTTTTTTAGGAATTGGGTAATCCTGTATGCAGAACCGGATTTAATCAATATCTGCCAATAGAAATTGCCGCGTAATTTAGAAGGCTGGCCCGGGCTTACAGAAAGAATCTTTATGCCCTTACTTTTACATTTGTTTAATTTCTTGAATAACCCATTGCTTGAATCTCGAACTCTTGCCTCATTCTTTCCACGCAATTTTACTAAACCGATATGTTGATACGGCGGAAACTTCAATTGCTGCCTCTGCCTTAACTCCTCTTCGTAAAACATGCTGACATTATTATTTACTAATGCCCGGAAGCAATGATGATTGGTGAGGCTAGTTTGAATTATAATTTTTTTATCAGTTAAACCTGTAAGGCCGGTTAATAAAGCAAAGGTCTTTTCGCTCGCACGGAAATCAACGCGATTTAATGAATTATCAATCGCTAAAACTACTACGAGATCGAAATTATGAATAGCCTCCTTAAATATATAACTGGTAGCAATAAATATATCCGCGCCATTAAATTCTGACTTTTCCTGC
>JAPLLU010000007.1 GCA_026387385.1 Candidatus Omnitrophota bacterium | reverse complement strand
ACTTTCCTTAGCGACGGCAATTTTATCCTGCATCGCCTTAGGCGAAGATTCTCCTGCGATACATAAGACTCTGCTGGATATCCTGATATTAAATTCGCTTAAGAATATCTTGCATATTGCGCCTATACCTACGCGGCAAGTAGTTTCTCTAGCTGAGGCGCGCTCTAAGACATTACGCACATCTTTAAAACCGTATTTTAAAAGACCGGCTAAATCCGCATGTCCGGGTCGCGGACTGGCTATGGAAGACAATTTCTCTATGCTAAAATCTCTATTTTTAATGAGAATACCAATCGGAGAACCAAGGGTCAGTCCGTTTTTTAGTCCGGAGAGGATCTCTGCTTTATCCTGCTCAATCAGCATCCGCTTACCCCGGCCATAACCCTGCTGCCTACGCTTCAGTTCCTGATTTATTTTTGCCGAATCTACTTTCAACCCGCTAGGTATACCATCTAAAATAGCCAAAAGTGCTTTTCCGTGTGATTCTCCTGCAGTCAAGTATCTTAACATAATTACCTCCGCTTTAATCTATCATTTTGCGTCTATCGTATATCGGTTGCGTAGTTCGAAACGTCATGCGTCAGACGTAATGTGTACGCAAAACGCATAACGATTAACGATTCTAGCTACCTGCCTGCCGTCAGGCAGGATGTCCTGGTCTCTTGAGTCTTGTAGCCTGCATCCTGTAGCCCTCCTAACTCCTAACTCACAACTCCCAACTCTTGACTCAATTAACCCCCCACAGCCCCCAGTTGTTCTCGCGGGCTTCATGATATAATTTCGTAAATAACTCCGCGTATTTTACATCAGGCGGGTAAGTCATTAAAGAAGCATAACCTGCCCTGATAATTTCGGCGTTGACAAAAGTCCCGTCTTTTAAGTATACGTAAGCAAGCAACCTCTTATATTTATCGCGCTTCTCTACATCAAATTCTAAACTTACGCGCTTGCCTTCAACAAGGTTCTTAGTAAATAAATACGAGCGCCTGCCTAATTCCAGAATCGTCCTTTTATCCTGGCCTGTCCTTCGGATATCTCTATCCAGCTTATACGATTCGTGTATCTCAGGCGTATCTATCCCAATAAGCCGCACCCTCTCGCCGTCTTCAAGCTCTATCGTATCGCCGTCGATCACCCTTTTCACATAAACATCCGCATAATTATAAGACTTGGTAAAAGGCCAATTAAATTTCCAGTTAGCGGCATAATGATTCTGTGCAGGCTCACTATCAGCCAGGCAAACATTGATAGTAAAAAAGAGCAAGGCAATATGAAAGGCTCTAATTAAATTCTTCATCTAAATAATTCTCCTAGCGTAAAGCGTAAGGCGAAAAGCGTAAAGTTAAAGTTTAAAACTAAAAGTTTTTAGTTTTACCTGCCTGCCGGTAGGCAGGAGTTTTAGTTTTTCGCTCTACACTTTTAGCTTTACGCTCCTATAACTGACTTGCTATCAGCCCTGCCAATACTACTATATCTTCCGTGCAAAATATCGTGGTAATGCTCTTATCAAAAAGCATATTTGCTTCAGGCCCGAATTCTTCATCTCCCCGCCAAAGGACTACCAACGCAGGCACCCCTTCAAAAACATCCAGGACAATACCAATATCTCCGTGGTCAATCCTTTTTCCTGAAAACCGACCCAAGACTTCTAATAGAGACTCTGGATGGCTACCATATTTTCTGATTAGCGGCTCAATTACCCTTTTTTTAAATGCAAGGTAATAGCCTTCGACTCCGGATAACTCCTTAAAACTCAACCACTCTCCGGTCAAGATAGTAATTGCCTTTAATTTCTGCGCCAGGTAATGTAGGATCAAAATTGCCGTAAAATCCTTTGCCGCAACATTACAGGAAAACGAGGTTACTGTTTTATCTTCCAGGTCTACCGTATATTCATCTGCCATAAATTTAACGGAGATGAGCTTCGGCGGATCTAACTTGCTCAATTCATCCCAGGCCTTGTTTATAGCAATGTCGTAACTCATATTTTTAGCTTAAAGCGCAAAGCTAAGAGCGCCTGCCTACCGACAGGCAGGCAAAACTACAACTAAAAACTTTAAGCTTTTAGTTGTAGTTTTTCGCTTTACTCTTTTAGCTTTACGCTCAACTATTCTACCTTTTTTAAATGGATAAATCAACAATTTTAGATTATAATACACGTATGATCTACGACCGATTCTAGCAGGAGGCAATCGATTATATCAACCAGGGGCAATCTGTAATTGTCTCAGCACCCACAGGCGCGGGAAAAACTGCCATCGCCGAACACATAATTACAGAATGTATTGCCAGTAAAGTCGGAGTAATCTATACTGCTCCCATCAAGGCCCTCTCTAATCAGAAATTCCGTGATTTCCAGGGCCAATACGGTGATAATATCGGCATATTGACCGGAGATGTCTCTATCAATGCCTCTGCACCCGTCTTGATTATGACTACCGAGATATTCCGTAATAAAATCCTTGATGAGCCAAAGAGTTTAGAGAAATACTCCTGGATAATCTTTGATGAGGTGCATTATATTGACAATCCTGAACGCGGCACAGTCTGGGAAGAATCTCTCATCTTCCTTCCCAAGCATATGAAACTCTTATGCCTCTCTGCCACCATACCGAATATAAAGCAACTGGCTTCCTGGATTGAGTCCATACATAATAAGCCCGTAAAGACAGTTGTTGAAGATAAAAGGCCCGTACCTTTGCATTTCTTCTTCCAGTGCCAGAATGAAGTCGTGGATAATCTGGCCAAATTAAAAAAAATAAAGAAAGCCCTCCCTAACAAACTACACAGCCTGATAAATTATGTCCGGCAAGAGGAAGGCCTGCCCTGCATTTATTTTGTCTTCGGAAGAAGACGGGCAGAAGATCTGGCGCAGGATTTGTATGGTTTTAATTTCCTAAATGGCAAAGAACGGAGTGAAATCACCGCTCTGTATAATTCACTTTGTGAGCGTTTTGATTTGAAGCAGGAACGCACTGCGCAAAACTTATATCCTTTAATCCAAAAAGGGATTGCCTATCATCATGCCGGGATGCTTCCCACTTTAAAAGAGGTAGTCGAAAGATTATTTACCTCAAAACTCCTTAAAGTCATCTTTACCACTGAAACTTTTGCCCTGGGTATAAATATGCCCAGCCGCTCAGTTATCTTTGATGACTTAAGGAAGTTCTACGGCCGCTATGTAAGGACTTTAAAGACCAGGGACTTTTATCAGATGGCCGGACGCGCAGGCCGGCGCGGAATGGATAAGGAAGGCTTTGTCTATTGCCGCGTAAATCCGAATAGAATAAAGTTTGAGGAGGTAAAA
>JAPLLU010000082.1 GCA_026387385.1 Candidatus Omnitrophota bacterium | reverse complement strand
TGTGGTATAATGTTATCCCTATGCAAGATATAAATAACTTAAATTTAGAAGAGTTGGCGCAGGTTTTAAGCGACTGGCAGCAAGACAGGTTCCGTACCAGTCAGGTATTTTCCTGGATATATGATAAAGGCGCAAAAGATTTTGAAGCCATGAGCAACTTGCCTAAAGATTTAAGAGATAGTTTAAAAAAAAATTTTTATCTTTCCAGCCTACAATTAGCCAAGAAGCTTAAATCTAAAGACGGGACAGAAAAGTTGCTTTTTGAGTTAATGGATAAGAATCTTATCGAAGCAGTTATTATTCCTACGCAATATAGAGTTACCGGATGTATTTCTAGCCAGGCAGGATGTAGATTTAGCTGCCGTTTCTGTGCTAGCGGAACACTAGGTTTTCGGAGAAATCTAAGCTGTGCGGAGATAGTCGAAGAAGTCTTGTTTTTAAAAAATAATTCACAAAATAAGAAACTCACTCATCTTGTGTTCATGGGAATAGGTGAGCCGCTGGATAATTATGATAATGTCGTTAAGGCAATCCGGATTATAAACTCAAAACAAGCATTGAATATCGGCGCAAGAAGGATTACCATATCTAGTTGTGGCATAATCCCTGCAATGCAAAAGTTAGCAAACGAGGGCCTGCAGATTGAGTTGTCTATTTCGCTGCACGCAGCGGATAATAAAACTAGGTCAGAGATTATGCCGATAAATAAAAAATATCCTATAGAAGGCCTTATCAAGGCCTGCAGGGAATATGTTAAGCAGACGAAGCGGCAGGTCACCTTTGAATATGTCCTAATTAAGAATATAAATTCTGATTTGCAAAGCGCCAAGAATTTAAGTAAAATACTAAAAGGGTTTGACTGTAAGGTAAATCTTATTCCGGCAAATTCCATAAGAGAGCTTAATATTGAACCACCAAATAAGCTGGAGATTCTATTTTTCAAGGATTATCTTTCTAAATCAGGTATAAACGTAACATTAAGAAAGCCTCGGGGGCAAGATATTGATGCTGCCTGCGGACAGTTGAGGTTGAGGTATGAGAAGAAATAGCTCCAAGCTCCAAGCTCCAAGCTCCAAGCAAAGAAAAATAATTTTACTTGCAGCTTGCAGCTTGCAGCTTGCAACTTTGTTGATAGGTTGCGCTAAGAGGGAAATAAAAAATATAGATGCAAAGGGAAAGAATATTATTTGTTTCGGGGATAGCATTACCTTTGGCTATGGTGTATCCGCAGGAGAGGATTACCCTTCGACATTAGCCAAAATGCTTCAGCATACTTTAATAAATGCTGGTATTGACGGCGATACCACAACAGAGGCGCTAAAACGCTTAGAATCCGATGTATTAGACAGAAGCCCTCGTTTAGTCATTATTGAGTTTGGCGGAAATGATTTTTTGAAAGGGATACCCACGGAAACCACAATAAATAATATTGCAGAGATGGTGGAAAGGATTCAGGAAGAAGGCGCTATTGTAGCTATTGCGGATATCAGTGCGGGCTTCCTCCTCAATCAATACCACGCGCCGCTTTATAATCTTTGCAAGGCCGAAGGCGCAATATTTATTCCCAAAATCTTAAACGGCATTATTACCGATCCGTCTCTTAAGAGCGATTTCATTCATCCTAATGCCAATGGTTATAAGCTTATTGCGGAGCGGATATACCGGGTTATACTGCCTTACCTTAACCAGGGCATCTCGGTACTTAGAGAAAATCAATGAAAATTAATAGGGTATATTTGTTTATTCTGTTAAGTTTATTTTTTAGTGGTTGCGCCACTACCCCTTATCAGCCTCAATTCACACAACCATCCGGAGTATACCACATTGTGGGTAGCGGCCAGAATTTATACAGAATTTCTAAGGCCTATGGGGTGGATATGCACGAGATTATGCGCGTAAATAATATTCAAAACCCCGATCAGATTGGGGTAGGAGAAAAGTTGTTTATTCCTAAAGCTCAGGCTCCTATTTATGTTGTGCCTCATAGGCCGGAAGTTTATGAGTCCGTAGAAAGACTGGTTGGCAAGAAGCAGTACCGTATCAAATGGAGGACCATCACCTTGCATCACAGCGCCACCTTACAGGGGAACGCAGAAGCCTTTGACCGCAACCATCGTAAGAGGCGCATGGGTGGCTTGGCTTATCATTTTGTAATCGGTAATGGCACTGACTCAGGAGACGGTGAAATAGAAGTAGGCTGGAGATGGAAGAGGCAGGCTGAAGTAAGTCGTAAGAAAGATATCCAGATTTGTTTAGTAGGTAATTTTAATAAACAGGAAGTTTCCCAGGCGCAGTTTGCCTCTTTAATCAAATTGCTAAAAATCCTTACTCAGCAATATTCTATTCCTTTATCCAATGTCCGCAGGAATAAAGACGTAAAAGGAGTGATTACGGAGTGCCCCGGAAATAATTTTCCTTTCTATAAAATCTTAGCCGAATTACGGAAGGGTTAAAACCTTGGCAGATTTTTTTTATGGTGCCGAGGGAGTCCCTCCCATAGTTTATAGTGCCGAGGGAGGGAGTTGAACCCTCACGAGCTTGCGCTCATCGGTTTTTGAGACCGACGTGTAAGCCATTCCACCACCTCGGCAATCTTCTATTGACCCCGTTAGAAATTATGATATTATTACAATAGTTATTTCTAACGGGGCTCACGCAAGTTATTTTATATTCTAAAATAGCAAAGGTCAAGTTAAAGTTCAAAACTCAAAGCGCAAAGCGCAAAACCAAAACTCAAAAGTGTTTAGAAGCTTTAAACTTTTTACTTTAACTTTACGCTTTGCACTTTACACTTTAAGCTTATTTTATGGGGCCGTAGCGCAGTTGGGAGCGCGTTTGACTGGCAGTCAAAAGGTCGGGGGTTCAACTCCCCCCGGCTCCACTTAAACTTTCATTAATGAAAGTTTAAGTGAGTGCCAAATCAATGTGATTTGGCCTCCACTCAGCTCTTCATCAATGAAATTTTGGTGGAGTGCCGAATTAATGTAATTCGGCACTCCACTTTCTTATTGTTTTTCTGATATAATCCGCATCTTAATCTGCAAAAAGAGGTTTTTGTATGCAAACAATCTCTAACTGGTTCCAAAACAATATGGACTTAGTATTTATTCTCTACGGCTTAGCGTTTTTTATAATGGGTGTATCTATATTATCTCAGCCCAAAAAAGGAAGTAAGCTTAAATTAGCAAACATACTTTGGGTTTTGGCATATTTTGGGTTGACGCACAGCATAAACGAATGGCTGGATGCCTGGGAGATAATAAAAGGATACAACCGGTCATTGGCGGGCATTAGATTTTATATTTTGCTAATTTCATATTTTTTTCTTTTTGAGTTTGGCAGGCGGTTATTTCTTTTGGAAAAAGAAAAATACCCTGTAATATTAAAGAAATTTTCAAAATGCCTTTCCTGGTGGGTAGCTCCTGTTTTAGTCTTATGTATTTATTTTTTAGGCGCTTTTTTTAATGAGAGCCTTCATTCTGAGGAAATATGGACAAGATATCTCTTGGGGTTTCCCAGCGGAATATTAATCGGCGCAGGATTTATTCTGTATTATTATTACGAAAGGCAAATATTTAAACCTATCGGAGTCAGAAGATATTTTATAGGAGCAAGCCTTACATTTCTATTCTACGGTGTGTTAGGTGGGCTTATAGTCCATAAAAGCGATTTTTTCCCCTCCAATTTACTAAATAAGGATTTGTTTCTTTCGCTTACCAAGATTCCTGTCCAGGTTTTTCGTCTTATCTGTGCAGCAGTGGCCACCTGGTCAATAGTAGGCATAAGCAGGATTTTTAACTGGGAAACAATAAAGATACTTGAAGAAGAGATTAATAAACGCAAGAAGTTTGAAGCTGAGCGCGAAAAATTAAACGAACAACTCTTAAAAACAAATGAAAACTTAAGAAGGCTTGCGCTTCGGGATTCACACACAGGTCTGTATAATCACGGTTACCTTGTCAGAATTATAGAGTCTGAATTGAGCCGTGCTAAAAGATATGAGCATCCGCTTTCGGTGATTTTTATGGATATAGATTTTTTCAAATCTATAAATGATGTTTACGGTCATCAATTTGGGGATTTGGTTTTAAAGCAGTTCGCCAATAATTTACAGAAAGTGGTTCGCTCAAGCGATATTTTGGTGCGATACGGAGGAGAGGAATTCGTTGTGATATTGCCGCAGATCAGTATAGTCGATGCCATGGCTTTATCCGGTAGGATTCTGGCCAGCATAAACTCCTATGAGTTTGGAAACGGTACGCAAACCGTAAAATTAAAAGTAAGCATAGCCGTAAGCTCGTATCCTAACGATTACGTACATAGAGGCATGGATTTAGTTGAGTTAGCGGATAAAATACTTATTAAGGCAAAAGAGCATGGAGGAAACCGCGTCTACTCTTCAGAAGATACTAAAAATAACAAAGGCGTTCCTGTGGAAACCATTCAGGAAAGCAGTGACGTAAGCACGCTAAAAGATAAAATATATAGGCTTACAAAGAGAGCTAATCAAAGCGTTATTGAGGCCACTGCTGCTTTTGCAAAAACAATAGAAATAAAAGACTATCACACGGGTGATCATGTAGAGAAGACCGTGCTTTATGCTACAGAGATTGCAAAGGCGCTGGGTATCTCAGGCGAATCTATTGAAAATATCCAGCAGGCCAGTATGCTGCATGACCTGGGGAAAGTTGGTATCAGTGAGGAGATTTTAAGCAAACCGACTAACCTTACAGAAGAGGAGTTTATGAAGATAAAGGCGCATCCCCAGATAGGCGCAGATATAATAAGGCCGATACAATTCATGCAGAGTGTAATCCCTCTTATACGCCATCATCATGAAAGATGGGATGGGAGAGGTTACCCGGCTGAACTTAAAGGAAAAGAGATACCCATAGGCGCGCGCATCATTGCCGTAGCGGACGCATATCAGGCATTAACTTCTGACAGGCCTTACCGCAAGGCATATTCTAAAGAAGAGGCTATAAGGATAATTCAAGAAGAGGCTGGTAGCCATTTTGATCCCGAAATCGTTAAAATATTCACTGAAATCTTTAATAGAGATACGCAGATAAAATAAATTAGAAAGTTTCCGCGCGTAACTGCCTGTTTCGAATGTATCCTAGAGCTATTCTTTAACAGGGCGTAATCCTTCCCGTTTTAGCTTTGCCTAAGACAATATTTTCTTATAGATTTTTGGAAGTATTTATTGTATAATTGTGAATATAGGTTAACGCTTATACTTATATATATACACTAGTACAAATGTATAGGTAAACAGGAAATGCTAGCAAAAAACATAAGGCTGCTCAGGTTAAAGAAAGGCCTCTCCCAGGAAAAACTTGCCCGTTTAGCCGATATTTCTAACGCTACGCTTATAAAGATAGAGGTGGGCGTTGCCAAGGAGCCCACTATAACTACCGTAGCTAAAATAGCCACAGCTTTAGAAGTCTCCATTGATGATTTAGTGAGAAAGAAAATGAATAAGAAAAATAGAGAAAGGTTATGTCCTAAGTGAAAGAGATAAAAAAAGTTTTAGTTATAACCTCGGATAAGAATTTAAGAGAGGTCCTTAACTTCTGTTTTGATGGCTGGGGCTATGAAGTCTATCTTTTTGATTCGCCAATGCACGATATATTGCCTATTAAAAAAATTTATCCCGATGTTATAGTGGTAGACGTGCATTCTGCAAGTAAGGCCAACCTTGAGATATGTCACCTTCTTAAAGACGATTTTATTACCGCCTTCATACCCATAATCACTCTTATCAATAAGCGCCAATTACGTGAACAGCTTTTGAATATCAAGCAGGGTATAGACGATTACTTAATTAAGCCTCCGGATCCCCTGGATTTACGCGTGCGCATAGATATGGCTATAAAAAGGTCTCAGTATAGTTTTCATGCCAGTCCCCTAACGGGCCTGCCCGGAGGAAGAATTATTGAGGAGGTTCTTAAAGATAAAATAAAAAAAGATACTTCTTTTTCTTTCGGGTACTTAGATATAGATAATTTTAAATACTACAATGACGTTTACGGATATCTTAAAGGCGACAACGTAATTATGCAGACCGCTTACATGCTTTATACCATTATAAGAAGATTCGGCAATAAAGAAGATTTTATAGGGCATATCGGAGGAGATGATTTCGTATTTATGACAACTCTCGATAAGTATAGACAGGCCTGTCAAAACTTTATACTGATGTTTGACAGAATTGCGCCTTACCATTATTCATCACAAGATAGGAAAGACGGTTTTATAATCACAACCGACAGGACAAGTCAAGTACGAAGAATATCCTTAATGAGCGTATCCATAGCAATAGTGAATAAAAATGACTCATCCGGCATCAGGGATATGCTTCAGTTAAATGAAAAAGTGGCTGAGATAAAGCGGTATCTTAAGACTATTCCCGGAAGTAAATTTATGGCTGATAGAAGAGACTTAAAGCCGGATGATTCTTTAGGCCTTCAGATTTATAATAAAGAACCAGACCCTCAGGATGTCTATAAGCCTTTAGGGCAAATCCTGCTTGAGAAAAAAATTATTTCCGGAGAACAGCTTGATGAAGCATTAAGGATGCACTGGAAGAAAGGCATTATTTTAGGAGAGATTATCAAAGAGCTGGGTTTTCTTAAAGAGGAAGATTTAATAGAGGCCTTAAATACCCAGAAGAACGGCACTCTTTCTGGATTCTATTAGGAGGAAAAATGGACTGGAAGATATTTTGTGTGTCCTTTAGCGCTATTTTTTTAGCTGAGTTAGCAGATAAGACACAACTGGTAGGTATAGGAATGTCAGCAAAATCAGGCAAACCTTTTTCAGTATGGTTAGGCTCTGTTTCTGCGTATATCATTGTTACTTTAATCTCGGTTTTGTTAGGAGCCATGTTAGGCAGATATCTTAAGCCAGAACTAATACGGTACTTGGGAGCAGGCTTATTCATAATCATCGGCATATTAATGTTTTTAAAGTTTATACTTGAGCGGCCTAGAAAACCTCGTCCTTTAGGACGAGCCTGCCTGCCGGCAGGCAGGGATGAACAAAGGAGCCGCTTCAAGTATCCAGCCTTTAGGGCCTTGGAGCCCCTTAAGGCTTATAGCCTAAGGTGGGCTTCATTTAAAAAAATTACCGGTTCATTAGGATAATAAATAATGCGTATTGATAGTTTTGTTTACAACTTGGCTACGGATAAATATACAGGATCCATTGCTAACCTGATAAAAGTATTTTTATATATATTATCTTTGATCTATGAGTTAATAGTGAGGATTTTAATCCTGCTTTATCGGGTAAGGCCTTATAAATTGAATTGTAAAGTTATAAGCATAGGGAATATCACCATGGGCGGTACTGGAAAGACTACTTTAGTTGAGTTTGTTGCCCGTTATTTAAAGCAAAAGGGGCATAAGGTGGCGATATTAAGTAGGGGATATAAAAGAAAGGACGCAGGACGCCCTGCCTACCGGCAGGCAGAAAGGACGCAGGACGCAAGTTGCGAGACGATGGGGGATGAGCCTTACATGTTGTTCAAAAATTTAGGAGATGTCCCGGTATTAGTTGATGCAAATAGAATCAGGGCAGCGAAATTAGCAATAAAAGATTACTCTGTGGATACCGTTATACTAGATGATGGTTTTCAACAATGGAAGATAAAGAAAGATTTAGATATTCTAGCTATTGATGCTGCGAATCCCTTTGGTAATAAACACCTGATACCGCGTGGTATTTTACGCGAACCACTTTCTTCTCTTAAACGCTCAGACGTATTTATCCTTACCAAAACCGACCTAAATCCCGATACGCAAGATATAGAGGATTTTTTAATTCAGATTAAACCCTCGGCAGCCGTTATAGAATCTATTCACCGGCCATTAGGTTTTTATAATATAGATAAACCTAGTGAGCTATTAAGTACTGATATATTAAAAGATAAGGCTGTGGCCTTGATTTCTGGTATTGCTGATCCGGTTTCATTTGAGAATTTGATTATGAACTTAGGAGTCAAGATTGGCCTATCTCTTAGATTTGCCGACCACCATTATTATACACAGAGGGATTTAGAGAATATAACTAAAGAATCTCAAGGTAAAAACATAGATACCATTATTACTACAGAAAAGGATGCAGTCAGGCTTAAACAGCTGCAAGCTGCAAGCTGCAAGCTGCAAGTTATGGTCTTGCGCATTGAATTAAAAATTACAAAAAATGAAGAAAGATTTCTTAATCGATTACTTAAGTTGTATTCTGTTTAGAATTGCCGGCCCTTTGATCAGGAGCCTTCCCAAAAGGTTTAGCCTTTTTTTAGGCAGGTGTTTGGGCGAGTTAACCTACTATTTCGACCTTAAACATAAGTCAGTAAGTTATTCTAATATAAAGACCGCATTTGCCTCTAAATTGTCTCCTTCCGGATTAAGTAAGCTCACTAAGGATTTTTTCAGGGCCTTCGGAGAAAATTTTATTGAGGCATTCTTTATCCCTTTCATCAATAAGGAATATATAAATAAATATATAAGTATAGAAGGGCTGGATCATATAAAAGAAGCCTTTAAAAAGGGTAAAGGAGTGATTTTTCTGGGAGTGCATGCAGGTAGCTGGGAGCTTTCTAATATTATCTGTGCGCAGCTGGGATTTCCTTTTAGTTTATTCATTAGGGACCACTGTAAGCTCATTGGAAGAAAGAATCAGACACGGCAGTTAATTCAGGCGCTGAAGAATAATGAGGCAATAGGGATTACTGTAGACCAGGGAGGCAAAACCGGATGCATGGTAAAATTTATGGGTAAAGATGCCTCTATGCCTCAAGGAGCGGTTAGGCTCGGTTTAAAATATGATGCCACGCTTCTGCCCGGATTTTATTATCGCGTCAGGGGCCCGTACATTAAGATTATTATTGAACCGCCTTTCAAGATAAAGAGGACAGGCAATATAGGGGCCGATATACATGATAATTTGCAGGCCATTGTTAATATATTTGAGAAACACATCTATAAGCATCCTACCCAGTACCTGTGGTCTTATAAAATATGGAAGTATGCGGGTGAGAAAAATATTCTGATTCTAAATGACGGCAAGGCAGGGCACCTCAGGCAAGCCGAGGCAGTA
>JAPLLU010000011.1 GCA_026387385.1 Candidatus Omnitrophota bacterium | reverse complement strand
CCCTTTTTCAAAGGGGGAAGTTATGGTAACCGCCCAGCCCGCCGCGGCGGATTATCGGGGATCTAAAATTAACATCGTCGGACATTGGATTCCCCCTAATGTTTCTCAAAGCGAAACAAAACTTCCGGGGTCAAGACCGATAACGGATTTCGGGAATGACGGCACCAAAAATCCCGATTATGACACAGTCTCAAGGGGTAAGTCTTTGGGCTGAGACTCCCCTCTTAGGATTAAGAGGGGAAAAAGGGGAGTTAGAAAAAAGAAACCAGAACTCCCCCTGCCCCTCTTTAAATAAAAGAGGGGATATTTGCGGGCAGGATCTATAAGCGAAAATTTCTAAAAACAGGGGGGAGGTTAGTAAAATAACAGTAGTTTTAGAAGCAGTTGCGTCAAGAAATTTTACAAATTAACAAGTAAATGTTAAAGATATTTTTGACATTACGAATGAATAAAACAGGTTGAGTTTAAGGTTTAGGCTGAAGACGGGAAATCTTAGATAAAAAGTTTTACTCAACCTTAACCTGTAGTTATCTCGATCTGGTTTTTGGGAAGGTGAATAATGAAAAATTTTAAACTATTAGTGGTTGATGACACGCCGGTTTTGCTGGAGATGGTGAAGGATTTTTTAGAAGAAGAAGGTTATGCCGTAAAGACCGCTATTTCCGGCCAGGAAGCCTTGCAGGCGATAGAAGAGGATAAGCCGGATGCGGTGATAATGGATATTAAAATGCCGGGGATGAGCGGATTAGACGCCCTTTCTGAAATAAAAAAGAAGGATCCTCAGGCTACGGTGATCATGATGACCGCCTATGGAACTACCCAGACCGCCATTGAAGCAATGAAGCGCGGAGCTTACGACTATATTACTAAACCCTTTAAAAATGAGGAAGTTAAAGCCCTGATAAAAAAAGCCCTGGAAGCGGGCAGATTAATGAAAGAGAAAGTGTTTTTACGCACCGACCCCGATAATTTAGATGGTGTCTGTATTATAGGAAAGAGTTCCCCGATGTTGGATATCTACAAAACAATCGGCAAGGTTGCCGAGTCTAACGCAACGGTTTCAATCCGCGGAGAAAGCGGAACCGGAAAGGAACTGGTGGCCAGAGCAATTTTCCAAAATTCCTTAAGAAGAGATAAGCCTTTTTTAGCGGTAAACTGCGCGGCTATTCCGGAGTCGCTTTTGGAAAGCGAGCTTTTCGGCCACGCCAGGGGCTCTTTTACCGGCGCGATAAATAAAAGGGTCGGTAAATTCCAGCAGTGTGAAGGCGGGACCATATTTTTAGACGAGATAGGCGATATGAGCTTATCCACGCAGGCAAAGATCTTGAGGGTATTGCAGGAGCATACTTTTCAACCGGTAGGCAGCGAAGAGACGTCGGAGGTTGATGTGCGGGTAATTACCTCTACCAATAAAGACTTGTGGCGGGCGATTGAGGCAGGGCAATTCCGCGAAGATTTATATTACCGATTAAAAGTCGTTACCTTGTACATGCCTCCTCTTAGGCAAAGAAAGGAAGATATCCCGCTTTTAGTTGATTATTTTCTTCAGAAATTTAACCGCGAATTTAATAAAAGCATCAAAAATATTCATCCGGACGCGATGAGTTTTCTGTCAGGATACGATTGGCCGGGTAATGTTAGAGAGCTGGAAAACGCGATTCAGACCGCGGTAGTGATGGCCAAAAAAGAGATTTTATTTTTGGAAGATTTTCCGGTTTTACTCGGCAAGCCGAAGGAATCCGTTCCCGCTCCGGTTCCTGCTCTAGGGGAAGGAGCAGCCGATAACTACGCTGACAAATTTAAGGAATTGTTAGCTCCCATAATTAAAGAGCCCTCAATTTTTTTAGATAGCGGCCTCTATAAGAAGATGGCCGGCAGTTTGGAAAAGACATTGCTTGAAACAGTATTGAACTTAAACAATAAAAACCAGGTTCAATCCGCGAAAGTAATGGGAATAAGCAGAAATACCCTTCGCGCGCTTATGAAAGAACACGGCTTAGAGTAGATTTTCACCCGCCTTCTGCATAAGTTCACAATCTCGGTAACTTCTCCCTTTGAAAAAGGGAGATTGAGAGGGATTTGACAATAATAAATCTCCCCTTACCCCTCTTTGCAAAAGAGGGGGACATCTGATACCGCCCCGGAGGCGGGGCGGATGTTCATGACCTGACCCCTTTTTCTCCCCAAAATCGTAACAATTCTCCCTATTTGAGCATTTTTTGAACTCGCCTGTTCAAAATTTGAGCTAAGACCCGCTTAACCGCTGCAACACCTATCATATTGATGTAATTTAAGCAAAAACAAAAAAGCATTCTATTTTGAAGCCGTTTATGAATAATAATCGGCTTTTTTTATTTCTATTTCTTGTTTGGCACGATTCTTGCTTCTCTTATTAGGTGGAGGACAAGAAAATGAAAACAAGAAGACAAAAAATCGGGATGACGGTTCTGGCGGGATTGTTTCTCTTGCTTACTCCGAAGCTTTATGCATCAGAGGCGGTAAACCCCGTTAGAGACAATGACCGCTTAGCGAACAAAAATGGCAACATTACAGCTCTATCTGACAGCATGGATTCAAACAACCTACAGGAGTCGCCGGCCATCTCTAACGGGGTAAAAGTGGCAATTTTAGATTCGGGCTCTAATGGCGCATACCAAGAAGGGATTAGCCTTGTGGATAATACCATAAAGGATAATAACGGCCATGGCACTTTAATAGCTAGCATCATAAAGGAAACATGCCCGAATGCAGAGCTTTACATTGTAAAGGTAATAGGTCAAGACGGACTGGTGATAAACGAGGATGCGGTTATTTTAGGATTAGAATGGGCGATTTCTAAGGATGTCAAAGTAATCAATATGTCATTGCGCGTTAAACCAAGCCAAAAGCTGCATGAGGCAATAAAGAAAGCCTATGATAAAGGGATCATCTTGGTTGCAGCTGCAGGTAATAATGACAAATTCAGCGCTTCTTATTACTCTGTTCTAGATGCAAAAACCTCAGTTGACAGCAGCCTGTCAAGCAAAGAAGTGTCTTATCCGGCTAAATACCCCGAGGTGATTGCGGTCGGAGCGCTTGACCAGTACGGCAAAGTTTATAATGAGTCGGCTCAATCAGCAGACATTGATCTCTATTTCAGAGGTTATCATGATAATAAAGCCGGTACCTCCATCGCTTCCGCGTATGTTACCGGAACTGTTGCCAAGGTTATCTCAGAAAATTCTAAGGCAAACCCGGATGAAATAAAGAAAATCATACTTAAGTAGGGTCTGCTGATCCGCCGCGGCGGACATCAGACCCTTGATTACACAGATAACGACAAGATTACAATGATTCATCGTCAAACGT
>JAPLLU010000052.1 GCA_026387385.1 Candidatus Omnitrophota bacterium | reverse complement strand
TATCAACCGCTATATGAAGGAAAAAAGATTTTTACTACGATAGATAGGCCTACCAGTTATGAAGTTATGTATACACTGAAGGTAACTATTTATGCGCTGGAAAATCTGGGTAAGATACTGGCTAATATTTCTGAAATTAATGAAACCACCGTCTACGGCCTTAGTTATACCTCCACCAAAATCGAGGAGATAAAAAGGGAGGTTTTAAAGGAGGCAGCCAGTGACGCCAGGGAGAAAGCAGTCAAATTAGCCGAGGGCTCAGGCGCCATACTAGGTAAGGTTATCAAGATAGAGAGTGTATCTTATGAACGGCCTTTACAAAAGATGGCTTTTGCAGAAGCGATGCCAATGATGGCTGCTTCTAGAGCGGAAGCTCCAGCTCCACAGGTAGAATCCGGATATATAGAAGTCACCGGAGGCTGCACGGTTTCATATGCGATTCAATAAGAGAAAAACTAAAGTCCGCTATATTTTAGCGGGTGGAGTGATAGCTAGGAGTTGGGAGTTGTGAGTTCGGAGTGAAATACTCCTAACTCCAAACTCCTATAATCTAAAACTGGGTAACTGGGTACTGGGATACTGGAGACAACTGGTGTCTTTGTGTCCTGGTGACCAAAGTAAATAAGAAGGGTGTTAATGAAAAGGAGTAAGCATGAGCGTAAAATACAAGAGAAGATTAGGTGGGTTTTTAGTTTTGATAGTTACAATTATTTTTTGCATCAGTAATTACATTTTTGCCGCGGACATACAGCAGTTTTCTGCGGAGATGATAACCCGTGCAGGAGATAAGACACAAAATTCCAAGGTCTATGTTTCTGATAAAAAGATGCGTAATGATATGGCAGGTAATATTATGATACTTCGTCTTGATAAAAATGTTATGTGGATGATCGTGCCTTCGGATAAAATGTGTATGGAGCAGTCACTTGACACTAAGATGATACCCAAGACTTCTAAGTCAATAGAAGGAGAGGTGGAGCGCGTATCACTGGGAAAAGAAATGGTCAGTGGCACTCAGGCAGAAAAATTCAAAGTCACATATCAAGGACCAAACCAACAGCAAACCATGTTTCAATGGCTGACAGTTTCCGGGTTTCCCATAAAGATGGAAGCTATTGATGGAAGTTGGGGAGTGGAGTATAGAAATATTTCTCTTGGGCCGCAAGCAGATTCGCTATTTGAGATTCCAGAAGGTTTTCAGAAGGTATCCATGCCTTCTTTTGGCTCTGGTTCCGGGAAGCCGTCGTTACAAGACATTATGTCGCAGGTGGATGAATAGGGGTTGTTAGTTGGGAGTTCGGAGCTTTGAGTTCGGAGTGAAATACTCCTAACTCCAAACTCCTAACTCATAACCAACAACAGGGTCACTTGTGATTTTTATAGTGAAAGGAGTATTTAATGATTGACAGGAGAGTCAAGTTATTGATAATCAGTATATTTATTTTGATAGCACTCTGTGTGCTTATGGGAAATGTGTATGCCGAAGGCGCAAAAGAATTTTATGATAAAGCCCAAGAGTATCTTAATAAAGGCATGTATGATCAGGCAATTGCTGAGTTAAACAAAGCAATCCAGATTGATCCTAGTGCCGCTGAATTCTATACCCTTAGGGGACATCTATATCGCACTAAAACCGAACTTACGCATGCCATTTCTGACTATGCTAAATCCATAGAGCTAAACCCCAATAACGGAGAAATATACTACTACCGGGCAATCTGCTATATGTTTACCAAAGAATACGGTAAGGCCTGGGATGATGTGCATAAAGCGCAAAGTTTGGGATATGCAGTTTTACCAGGTTTCATTCAGGATTTACAGCAGGCTCCCGGACGGGATAAATAAACTTATAAAAATCAAACTTTTTAATGGTATAATGAAAATAAAATCTTGAGAAAGAGGAGCTCGTATGCTGAAAAAAAACATTTTTTTAGTCGCCTTGTGCGCCCTTATTGCGGCACCATTGTATGCGCAGATTGGTACACCGGGGTTATATACAAATTTTGAGGGAAAATTTCCGCCGCCGCAGGATCCGGTTGAATGTAAAGCAATGATACTCTCTCAAACTGACTTAGAGTTGGAAGGAAAGGCAGAAGATTACAAAAAGCAAGGTAAGCGGGATCTTGCGATAGCTGAGTTACAAAAAATTTCCAATCAATGGGCGTATCACTGGTTTCTCTCTTTTTTATACGAGTCTGATTTTAGTTTTAAGGAGGCCTTAGGCGAGGTTAGTTGGTTGATGGGTAATAGCGAATGTAAAGAACTCACCATGGAGCTTAAATACAGGAAAGAAGACCTTGAGGAAGCAATTAGAGAATCAGAGAGTTGGCAGGAGAGATGGAATGAGAAATGGAAGGATTCTCCTCCCCGGGATCGAAAGGATAAAATACTGGAAGAGTCATTTTAATTAAACAAGGAGATTAAAAATGAATAAGGTAAAGCCGGGAATTATATTTTTAATTATAGTTTTGGCATTCGGCCTGATTCAGCTTAACGCCGCAATCGCTTTTACAGATGGCGAAACTGTGACGATTGCCCTGGAAAAAGAAACTATAAATTTAACTGCACCTTTTGTGATTACAAGAGCAACGATGTATAGGGACGGAGGAACTATCTCCATTATAATAGAAGACAGCCAGAAAAATATTTTTCCGATTTGTCTTGACGGCAGGGCAAAGATTCCTGAGGCCCAGCGTTATTTATATGCCAATGCCGTGCATCCGGATGAAACTAATAATAAGGTGCTGGCAGGTTCAGATACAGAAAAATCTATCCTTAACATCCTTAAATCCGCGAAAATTGTTTCAGTCGGTACGGATGTAGAAAATTTAGTCAGGGCTGTAATAGAGAAGATCGAGAATAAATAATATAGAGTGGTTTAAAAAAAATAAGGAGGCTTATAATGAATAAGGCAAGGCTTAGGGCGCTGCTTTTAGTTATAGCTTTGGCATTCGGCCTGATTCAGCTTAACGGTCCCATGGTTCTAGCAAATGACGCTACAGTCACAGTGCCTTTAGAGGGAGAAAACAAAGTCCTCTATCCGCCTTTTGAAATCAAAGGCGCTGTGACGGCTAAAGACGGAGGGACTCTTTGCATCGCAGTAGGGGATAGCCAAAATAACCTTTTTGAACTTTGTCTTGACGGAAGAATAAACGTGCCTTTAGAGGGCCGTTATTTATATGTGAATGCTACATATCCGGATGATCCGCTGGCCAAAAGAGTACTTTTTTGCTCAGAGGCACAAAGGTCTATTGTAGGGATTCTTAAATCCGCAAAAATAGATAAAACTAATGAGTATGCCAATGAGAATGTAGTGCAGTCGATGATAAAAAATTTAGAAAGTAAGTGTGTTCAGCCTTTACAGATATCTGGGTCATGGGAGACAAATTTTGGCCCCTTGACTTTTACGCAAGAAACAAACAATGTCAGCGGAACCTATACTCATGACAGCGGAAGAATTGAAGGTAAACTTGAGGGTAATACCTTGCGCGGGAAGTGGTCAGAGAGCCCGTCGTATGCACCTACTCATGATGCCGGTGATTTTGAATTTGTATTTTCCGAAGACGTAAAGACTTTTAGCGGTAACTGGCGCTACGGCTTTGAAAAAAATAACTGGGATGGGAAATGGACCGGTAAGAGGATAGAGACTGTGCAGGGAGGATAAAATATGAAAAGCAGAATAATTTTAAATTTAGCAATTTTATCGTTAGTTATAGGAGGAATCCTTTATGCTGAGGAGATAGGGGTTGTTATTGGTGGTGCCTGTAGTTATGAGAGGATCCCAGGAACAGGTAAGATAATTTCAATTGCTAAAACAGGCGAATCTACCCGGCAGGTAACTGTAACCGGCGGCCCGGGTTATGAGGGATACGTAATACGTTTTACATTTAGTCCTTTACAAGAAAAGCAGGAAAACATCAAGATGAGCCCTGATTACATGGCAGGTATTATAGAGAAAGAGCATACTTTGCAATTAACTAATTCCTGGTATCCGGGAGATAAGTTTCTAGAAAAATATAAGATCGAAGTAGGAAAAATATTTAACTGCGTAATGAGCCTGATAACCAGAGGCAGCTGTAGCCCGGTTATATTCGGATTCCCCGATATAAATACCTCTGATTATTTTGAGACTAAAAGGTAATATACGAAACGCTTTTCGAGCCAATCTGGAAACTGTTTTTTTAGTTATGAGTCAAGAATTGGGAATAATCTTAAAAAACTCCCTGCCTCACCGGCAGGCAGGCAAACTCATAACTCATAGCTCCAAACTCAACCGTGGATTTTCTACCGTGCATAGCGGACTAACTTGGTTACTGGTTTGCTGGTGCCTAATCTCTTATTCCAAAGCTTAAATGATCATTGCAAAATCAAGAGTTTAACGATAGAATAAAGCCAACTTCCTGAAGAACAGGGGGTTGCCCAGCGTATTTTTTAAAGGAGAGATTATGAATATTATATTTTTATCTATTGCGCTCGTTATAGGGATTATTATATGGCAGAAGTGGAGTATGAAAATAGCAAAAGCAAACCGCTTGTCAGAAGAAAAAAAACAACAAGAATCTCTCGAGGCAGAAGGAAGAAAAGAGCTTCGGGCAGAAGAAAGAATCCTTGAACAAGGGGAGGCAAGAAAACACCAGATAGAAGCTGAAGCGTCGGATCTTAAGGCCAAAGAAGAAAGGGACGCCAGAGAAGAGGAATTAAGGCGTAAGATAAAAGACAGGAAAGAGCATGAGGCAGAGGAAGAGAAGCGTAAAATAGAGGAAACGGAGAAAAATGAATAAAAAAAAGTTAATGTTGACCTGGTTGGTTCTGGTATTTTTGACGGTGGCTACTTCCGGGTGTGCTTTAATCGGCGCTGCTATTACTGCAGGTGTCAGCTATGGTCTTTATCAAGCAACCAACAAAAAATAAGTACAACACCTGTTTTTCGTCTCAACAATCGGTAAGCTATTTCCGATTATACGAACTGGGTTACTGCCTGCCGACAGGCAGGGGTAGCTTGGGCGCTGATGACTCTGCCTCTTAAAGAAATAAGTTGACATTTGCGAAAAGTGTGATATAGTTATGGTGTAGTAAATGAAAGATTAGAAGTCTCGGACCGCAAGGAAGGATGTCTATCTTTGCGGTTTTTTTGTGTACGTCATTCGGCCCGTTAGTAATCTTAAAGAGCTAGCAGGTTAAAGTGATAAGATTTCTAACGGGATTTACTATAATTTTGAAGAAAAGGAGGTAACAGCAATGGTAAAAGGATCAGTAAAGTGGTTTTCCAATCAAAAAGGTTATGGATTCATTACTCCTGAAGAGGGTAACGATGTGTTTGTGCATCATTCCGCAATTCAGGGTGAAGGATACAAGTCTTTAGAAGAAGGCCAGAAAGTCGAATTTGAAATCGAAAAAGGCCCTAAAGGCGAACAGGCTACAAAAGTAGTCAAGATATAACCTGAAAGCAAAAAAGGGCCCGGCATTCTATAGTGGCGGGCTCTTTTATTTTTATAACGCCGCAGCTTGCGGCAGAGAGGAAAGAGGTAATGCATACAGGTAAAATAAAAAAGGTAGTCAGCGAAAGAGGTTTTGGTTTTATCAACGATACGGACGGAAGTGAAGTGTTTTTTCATCAGTCAAGCCTTGTAGATGTGAAATTTACAGATATTACCGAAGGACAGGCGGTCGAGTTTGATGTCGAGAAGTCAGAAAAAGGGCCGCGTGCCGTTAATGTGCGCGTAACAGCTTAAGTTTTCAGGTTTTTTGCCTTCGGCTATACAAAATAAAATCCCAAGTACGAAAGTACTTGGGATTTTTTGTGTGTAGCAGTATAATGGATTTTGTGAAAGACATTTTAAGACTCAAATGGGCATTGGTTGTGTTTGTATTCTTGCTTCAGGGTTGCGTGTATCTGAGGCATAGCAAAGAGCTGCTTTTTTTAAAGAGTTTAGCGGATAATGAAAAAGAAAAAGAAAATTACATCAGGTCACAGGAAAGAGGATTTGAACAGTTAAAGCAGGATATTAGCGATGGTCGGTTAAACCCGGGTATTCTAAAACAAGAGGCCATAGCCAGATACTTTGAGCCGATCACTTGTCTAGCAAGGAAAGAGCTTCCGGGTAAGAACGCCTGTCTTTACCGTAATCCGACAAAACATTTTTTTACCGACAAGATTTACCTTTATTTTGACGAAGACAATGCACTCACGCATTGGGAATTGATTTCCGAAGATAAGGAAAATTAATTCAATGGTTGGCCTAGAAAAGGAAAAGTCGTTGCGCGAGAAGATGGAGCGCCTGGGCGTGCGCAAAGAGGATATCGTGGAAAAATTCACCCGGGCGAAGGGGCCCGGAGGGCAGAATGTCAATAAAGTTTCTACCTGCGTTTATCTTAGGCATCTACCTACAGGGATCGAAGTCAAATGCCAACAGGAG
>JAPLLU010000122.1 GCA_026387385.1 Candidatus Omnitrophota bacterium | reverse complement strand
TTTTTTATGGAATCCCGATTTTTCTGCCTTGAAATCAGCTAAGGTTTGGCTTGAGGCAGCAGGCCAGATATTTTTTACTTTAAGCGTAGGCATCGGAGTTATACTGACTTATGCCAGTTATCTATCTAAAGGAGACGACGTAGTTCTTTCCGGGCTTACCGCAGCCAGTACAAATGAGGTAGCAGAAGTTATTTTAGGCGCGAGCATCGTGATACCTGCAGCATTTGTTTTTTTTGGGCCCATAGACATACAACAGATAGCGCGTTCAGGGGTATTTAATCTGGGATTTGTGACTATGCCTTTAGTTTTAAACAAGCTGCCCCTTGCAGAAATACTGGGTTTCTTCTGGTTTTTCTTATTGTTTTTAGCAGGTATAACCTCTTCCGTGTCGCTTGCTCAGCCGGCAGTAGCATTCCTGGAAGACGAATTTGATATCAGCCGAAAAAAGGCAGTCTGGATATTCGGCATTGTTTCGTTTCTGCTCTGTCAGGCGGCAATATTTTTTCTTGGCAGGGGAGTCGTAGACGAATTGGACTTTTGGGGCGGAACTTTCTTTCTGGTTCTGTTCGCCACCATAGAAACTATACTTTTTGCCTGGGTTTTCGGAATGGAGAAGGCCTGGGATGAGATACATAAAGGCGCTGACATGCGGATTCCTAAGATTTATAAATTTATTATCAAGTATATTACGCCTCTGTTTCTATTTTTTATATTAGGAATGTGGTTTTGGCAGGAGTGGCTCCCCGTGATATTTATGAAAAATATATCTTCGGCAGACCGGATTTTTATATTAGGCACAAGAATAGGATTGGTCTTGATATTCTTAATCCTGGCGATTATGGTCAAGGTAGCCTGGAGGCGTAAAAAAGTTCAGCTGGAGAATATAAAATGAAGATAGAAGGATGGATATTCTTATTTTTATCATGGGGCATAATTTTTGGTCTTACCGCTTTTTGTTTTCTAAAAGTATTCTCAAAAAAGGAGATAAAATGATGAAATTATTAGTTTTTTCTTTTTTATGCTTTTTGCTGCTTTTTAATTTCTTAGGCTGCGTGCCGATACTTGTGGGCGCAGGAGCGTTGGGAGGATATGCTGTCAGTAGAGACACTATTCAGGGCGAGACTGATATACCTTATGATAACCTTTGGAGCTCAGCTTTGAAGGTAAGCAGAATCCGCGGCACAATAAGACAGGAGGATGTATCAGGTGGTTATTTAAAATTAGCAGTGGAGTCGGGTTTTATCTGGATTAGATTGATTAAAATAACCCAGGCTACTACCCGCTTAAAAGTTTCTGCGCGTAAATATCATTTTCCCAATATAAGCCTGGCCCAAGATATGTATTTGAAGATTATGGAGGAAGCTAAATGAACTGGCTGGTAAATATTCTTACCGGAATAAGCCTCATCTCAGGATTAGCTTCCATTATTTTTTCTCTGGAATTGCATGTTACTTTTGCCTGCTGGGCGATAATTTTGTCATTTCTCTTAGACGGCTTGAAGCAGGTGTTAGGGGGAAAATACCGGTATTATGCACTGCAATGGTTGCGGTTATCTTTTTGCCGGAAATTACCATATTTACGCTCTTTTTAGTTTACTTGATATCTTCTCCTTTTGTGGTAAAATTGATAAATTCACATAAAGTTTATCCGAGGTAGCTCTCTCGTTACGTACTTCAATTAGTCTATAGTCGCAAAGACGTAACGGGATTCCTGCCTGCCGGTAGGCAGGCGCAGATATAAAAATATTAGCCGAGGTAGCTCAGTGGTAGAGCGCGGCCCTGAAAAGGCCGGCGTGGGGGGTCCGATTCCCTCCCTCGGCATTTAAAATAAAAAAGCCGCTGTAAAAAACAACGGCTTTTTTATTTTGGGTTACTTAGAGTTATATTTGAAGTTATAGTTTACTAACGTTGATTGCCTGTTCTCCCTTGGGGCCTTGAGTGACGTCAAATTCAACTTCTTGGCCTTCCTCTAAGGTTTTATAGCCTTCTCCTTTTATAGCGCTGTGATGTACAAAAACATCCTTACCATCTTCGCGCGTGATGAAGCCATAACCCTTTTGATTACTGAACCACTTCACTTTACCTTTTGCCATGTGTTACTTTTCACCTCCCCCGTTAAATAAGAAAACCGTAAAGCATACTGTTTATTTTCTTATTTTGCCTTACGGTTCAAATGACTACTAATATCTTTACTCCTTAATTAACTAATTAAAAATATATCATCTTTTTGGGTTTTGTCAATGTATTTTTATTGAAAATTAGATTAGTCTTTTTATTGCAAAATGTTAGGTTGGTGGTAAAATAAATGAGGCCACAACTTAGCAAGCATAAGCAAAGCTAAGTTGTCGGCCGAACTTACCCCACACCCAGAGACATTATAAAGTATATATTCTGTATCTGGGTGTGGGGTCCAATTCGCGCAATAACTTACGTAACTTCTTAGAAAAATAATAGCTTCGTAAGTTATGCGCTCATTGAACATGCGTGCAGCCGTTTACTATAGCAATAATGATATTCGCATAGAAAATAGGCCTATGCCTCAAATATGCCCGGATGAACTCCTGGTTCGCATCGAGGCTTCAGGTATTTGCGGTAGTGACGTGATGGAGTGGTACCGCATTGACAGGGTGCCCCTAATCTTGGGGCATGAGATTGCAGGAGTAGTTGAAGAGGCGGGTAAAAACGTAAAGAAATATAAGAAGGGGGATAGAATTTCTGCTTCGCATCATGTCCCCTGCGGAAAATGTCAATATTGTTTAGGGGGTCATGAGACGGTTTGCGACACTTTGCGTAAGACCAATTTTGATCCCGGGGGATTTTGTGAATATTTGCGTTTACCTAAAATAAATGTAGATTACGGTGTTTATTCTCTGCCGGACTCCGTATCTTTTGATGAGGCAACATTTATTGAGCCTTTGGCTTGCACTTTGAGAGGACAGAGAGTGGCAGGCATAAAACGCGGCTATAGCGTCCTGGTTTTGGGTTGCGGCATAGCAGGACTATTGCATATAAGCCTGGCTAAGTTGTTGGGCGCAAGTCTTGTTTTAGCCACAGATATCGTAGATTATCGCATGAAGAAAGCCAGGATATTTGGAGCGGATGAGGTTTTTCCGGCAAATGATTATACGTCGGAACATCTTCTTCGGATAAATAACGGCAGATTGGCGGATTTGGTTATTGTTTCTTGCGGAGCCACTTCAGCCATAAAACAGGGGTTAGAATCTGTAGAGCGCGCAGGAACAGTTTTATTCTTTGCAGCCACGGATAAAGAAATTACCATACCTTTATCTATAAATAAGCTTTTTTGGCGTAATGAAAGAAAGCTGATTTCCTCATACGCCGCAAGCCCAAAGGATCATATCGAGGCACTGGAGTTAATCAGTTCAAAAAAAATAGCCGTAAACGATATGATCACGCATCGTTTAAATTTATCAGA
>JAPLLU010000035.1 GCA_026387385.1 Candidatus Omnitrophota bacterium | reverse complement strand
GTAGCCGCTTTCCCAGAAGCCCTATTTTTTCTCATATTCGGTAAAAGTGTCTTTAATCTAAGGTTTGTGCAGGTCTTATTTTCTTTAGGAAGCCTGATATGTATTTATTATATCTGCAGCCGTCATTTTAATAGAATAGTGGGGATATTTACTATTTTACTGCTGGCTATGGACTCTACTTTTATAAGAGTAACTCGCATTGGAAATATGCAAGATGCAGTTCTTCAGATTTTCTTATTTTGGCTAGGTATGGCCTTGATCCAACTATACATGGATAAGAAAAAAAGAGTTTTTTTATACGCCTCTGGATTTATATTTGGGGTTGCCTTATGGGCAAAACTTATGTTTTTAGGATACTTTTTCGGAGTTCTTGTGGCATTCCTGTTTTTTGGTAAAAAGAGTTACGCATTTCTTAGGACAAGAATATTTAAGAAAAAACAAGACATTGTTTTTTTTATTGCAGCATTTATACTTGGCTGCGCGCCGTTATTAATTTTTAATATTTTTAATCGTTGGGGTACCGTTACCGATATATTAAATAGTTTTGACGGTACTGATATTACCCCTTGGGATTCATGGAATAATTTAAATTTCATACACAACTTTAAAATAAGATTTAGTAATTTCTCTGATTTGCTGCATAGTCAAATTGCCGTTGATGCAATGTCTGCAACAAGAAATAACATTAACCCCACACTCTTTTGTTTGTCGCTTGTGGCTATTTTGCTTTATTTGTTTCTTGCAAAAAAAGGAACCCTTTATAAGCATAAGATCTCCTTCTTGCTTATAACTTATGGAATCTTCTTATGCCTTAGTTCTTTTATTCCTAAAAGCGGTTCCTTTGATCCATCACACGTAGTTATTTTGCTTCCCATTGTACAAATAGTAGAAGCCATATTCTTAAGTTTGATTATTATCTATTTAAGAAAAAAGCCCTTGGTCTATATACTCATTTTCTTTATTTTGATTCCACATGCCTATCAGGAGTTTAAAATAATGAGAAAAATATGGAGTGACCTGAAAAATGATGAGAATGTTATTTGCACACCTGTTATGGATAATCTAACAAACTACCTAATTAGTAAAAACATACAAGAAGTATTTTGTTTAAACTTTACTTTCCTACAGACTATCGATTTTATCTCAGGCTTAAAAATAATTACCTGGGGATTCAATGGTCCTATGGAAGATTTTTGGAACCACCCTTTTTATCCGGTTATTGATTTTCCCGAAGGTACTAGCTTTAGTATCGAGTCAATTTATGAATACCAATTAAAGAAGTTAAATCAATTTTTTATGATTATAATAATAGATAAATATGATAAATATTCAGAAAATGCATTTCAGCGCTTAACGAGGCTGATCAAAAGAGATAAAAAACAACTACTATTGCTTAAAACTTTTTGTAACAAAACGCAAACTAGATGCTTTGGATTATATAGCGTTGAAGATAATAAAAGCCCTGCTTTATAAAATACTTAAATTCCGAACACCTTGCGAATGAGATAGCTATTATCTCTAAGTTTAAATTGGCAAAATATATCACAACAGCTGCATTCAGAAGCCACAGAAAATTCTGCTTGTCATAACGGTATAAGGATAATAGAATAATAACACAATTTGCCCTGTCGTCCCTGCCTGCCGGCAGGCAGGTAATCAAGCGAGCCTGTTGTTGTATCTACAGGCGAGCGCAGTCCTCCGGAGCCGCAGGCGAAGGGGGACGGTAGGAAGGTTAATATAGATTTATTTTCTTGCCCTGTCGTCTAATCGGTAGGACTTCAGATTCTGGATCTGACTATCATGGTTCGAGTCCATGCGGGGCAGCCACTTAAATCTCTCAAATTCCTGATAGAGAGATAATTCAAACCCTGATTAGCAACGCTAGTCAGGGTATTTTTTATGTCTCGAGGTGTCAAAGAGTTAGGGCGATATTCTTATCGCCATTCCATTACTAATTATTTTAATTTTTAATTCTTTCCTGGTTCGCAAAAATAAGCCCAATAAATCTCTCCAGCTTATCTCTTTATCTCAGAATTGGCTATTAGTTTCTTAAGGTTAGTTTCGCAGTTATATAGCAATATAACGGGAATTATTGGCTTAAGAATTGGTGAGAAACTGGAAAAGATTCTTTCTGCCGCGCCGTATTTCTGGGTGTCCTCACGGGAGTCACCTCTGCTATTTAGCCAACATCCTTATTTCTTGTGGTTAAGAATGGTCGTGGTAGAATATAACTTAGGAGTTTTAATATATGCAAAAGACAAAGACTCTGCGGAACAAAATTTATCCCTATCTGA
>JAPLLU010000022.1 GCA_026387385.1 Candidatus Omnitrophota bacterium | reverse complement strand
TATCTTCAAAAAAAGTCCTTCTCGCAAGTATATTAATCTTTAGTGTCATAATATCTCTTTTTTTTATTAACCGCCATAAGAATATCTCTTTAAATTCGGAAATTTCCCTGGTTCTTCTGTCAGAGGCAGCAAAAATAAATTTTCATTTTGATCCCGCAAGAAAGGAAACTTATGCAATTGATTTAAACAGCTTAAATTTAACGGGGTACAAGGCGCTGAGTTTTTCTGTTAAAAAGACCGATTATAACGATAACCTTCATTTGAGGGTGGAATTCATAAATTCCCTTAAAGAAAAATCAGAACTATATGTTAAAGACATTCCTCATAAATGGCGGGATTATAAAATCAACCTGATGGAATTTCAAAAAATAACCGACTGGTCAAAGATGTCCAAGCTTGCTTTCATTGTTGAAGAATGGAATGTAGGAGAGAAAAAAGGCGTTGTTTATATAGATGAAATAAAATTAATAAAATAACTTTAAAGAAAAACCCAAAAGGAGGATAAAGATGAGGCTAATTGCAATAACGAACCAAAAGGGAGGATGCGGCAAGACAACAACAGCAATAAACTTATCCGCCTGTTTAGCAGAAAATAACAGGAAGGTTTTATTGATAGATTTAGACCCTCAGGCGCACGCAACTTTTGGCTTAAGCATTAAATCCGAATTAAGTATTTATAACGTCCTGTCTAAACTGAGCCCGAGCCGGGTGAGATTAGAAGAGATAATTAAAAATGTAAGTAAGAATTTTGACATTGCCCCTTCAGGCATTGTTTTGAGTACGCTTGAGCAGGAGTTAGCGGGTGAGATAGGAAGGGAATCACGTCTCTGGGATATTCTGAACAATTTTAAAGAAACTTATAGTTATTACGACTATATCATAATCGACTGTCCTCCTAATCTGGGTATATTGACTATAAACGCTATACGCGCAGCTTCTGAGATTATCATACCGGTTGAGGCCAGCAGGTTCTCCATAGAAGGCTTAAGCCAGCTTATGGATATAATAAACCTGGTCAAGGATAGGTTAAACCATGATGTTGATTACAGAGTTTTGGTGAGTAACTTTGATTCACGGCTTGCGCATTCCTTTATAATGTTAAACCGGATAAAGTCAAATTTTACCGGTAAGCTCTTCAGCAATATCGTTCATGTTAATGTAAAACTAAAAGAGGCGCAGAATGAAGGCAAACACATCTTAGATTTTGATAAATACTGCCGCGGTACAAAGGATTATTTTAGCCTGTCCAGGGAGATTATTTCACAAGAACAGCCAAAAGAGGGGATTCCGGTCATGGAAGTTATGGAAGAAAAGATGAAAGAAGTCCTGAAGGAAGAACTTCCTAAGCTGATGCAGGTTGCTTTTTCCGTAGCCGCTCCTGATGCAAAGGAAGTTTATGTCGTAGGTGATTTTAATGACTGGAAGGTAGATGCCTCAAGCCGCATGCAAAAAGATAAGGATATCTGGACAAAAAGGATGAAACTCGGGCTAGGAAATTACCGTTACCGTTTTGTTGTTGACGGAACGTGGACAGAAGACCCCAATAACTCTAACAAGCAAGCGAACCCTTATGGGGAAATGGATTCTTTATTAGAGTTAGCTAAAAAAGAATAACGTATAACTCAATACTCCTGCCTGCCGGCAGGCAGGCAATACTCAAATGACTAGTCCTACACCAGAAAAAGTTATAGATGAAGGAAAATTCTTCGCCGTAATTTCTTACCTAATCTTTCTTTGCATAATCGCTCTGGTCTTAAAAAAAGAGAATAAATTCGCACTCTACCATGCCAAGCACGGCCTTGTTCTTTTTGTCTTGGAGGTAGGGGTTTTCATTCTTTCGATCATTCCCTACTTAGGATTTTTGGTAGGGGTGGTAGGCCTAATATGCTTTACATTGGCTTCAATATGGGGTATTTTGCAGGCTTTAATGGGCAATTACAGCCGTATTCCTTTAATCTCAGATATCGCCGATAAAATAATTCTCTAAAAAAAATATGCAGACACAAGAAGCCTTAACAGAGCGGCGCAGCGTCAGAACCTTTAATGCCAAGCCAGTACCAAGCAATTTAATAGAAATTATTATTGATTGTGCCCGTCATGCGCCTACCGCCAGAAATGTTCAGCCCTGGGATTTTGTAATAGTTACTAAAAAAGAGACCCTTAAAATTTTGGGTTCTTTAGCCGATAACGGAAGATTTATTGCTGAAAGCCCCTGCTGCATCGCTGTTTTCTGCAGTGATACAAAATACTATCTTGAAGACGGTTGCGCAGCCACCGAGAATATCCTGATTGCGGCAGAGGATTTAGGCTTATCCGCATGTTGGGTCGCAGGCGATAAAAAGCCTTATTGCGATAAAGTCAGGGATTCACTTGGTGCACCCGAGGATTATAAGTTGGTTAGCCTTATACCGCTCGGCTATTCGCTTGACAAACCGGTAATGCCTTCCAAGAGAGCCCTGAAAGAAGTTATGCACATGGAAAGATACTAACTGGTTATTAAAAAACTGGAGGTGAAGATAAATATGGCAAAGAAAAAGAAAAAAACAAGCCCCAAGAAGAAAGTAACAAAAACAAAGAAGAAGATAACAAAGAGAAAAGTTGCCAGGAAGGCTGTCAGGAAAGTAACTAAAAAAGCTATAAAGAAACCGATAAGCAAAAAGGCTGCAAAGAAAAAACCGGTTAGCAAGGTCACAAAAAAAGATGTAATCGGTGTAGTTACGCATTATTTTCCTAAAGTCAGGGCAGCGGTAATAAAAATGAAAGCCCCATTATCAGTAGGTGATACGGTCAAGATTAAAGGCCACACCACGAATTTGACACAGAATATAACTTCTATGCAAATTGACCGCGTACCGATAACTTCTGCTAAAAAGGGCCAGGAGATTGGGCTTTTAGTGGATTCGCGCGTCAGGCAACACGATATTGTTTGCAAGGTTTAAATAATAATTACAGGGTCAAAAGAAATCACTAAAGGAGGTGTAGTATGCGGCTTACTGAGATAGAAAAAAAGGCAAGGGATGTAGGCATTAAAGATACCTGGAAGTATTCAAAAAAAGATTTAGTTAAGTCCATCCAGCGTAAAGAAAATAATTTTGACTGCTTTGGTACGGCACTGAACTTCTGCGACCAATGGGTTTGCTGCTGGAGAAGCGACTGTTTAAAGAAATGAAGCTCCTTGGGCTTAAAGCCCCAAGGGTTTCTTTAGCGAAATACTTTAAGCGATCCGCGCCATGAATGGCTCGGTTTTGTGACCGCGAAAGTATGAAATATGAAATATAAATGCCAGATATGTGACAGGTACATTGATGATTTTGTAAGCCTCGCACATATAAAAACCGAAGAGTATCTGTTAGATTTAATACGGCATGACCATCCTGATTGGGCAAAAGAAGGAAAGACTTGCCACAAGTGCATTGAATATTATCGCAAGCTCGTAAAAGACGCAGAGATTTAGAATTCTAATTACTAAGTTTACTTTAACCGACACTTTAAAAAAGGAGGGGGCCATGTTTTTTAATTTTGGCAGGATACAAGGCTCGGTTTTGTTAATTGCTCTAGCCATGGGCTATATTGTCTGTTATCTGGCGAATAAAGAACAGAAGCTATTGAGAAGCCTGGGCAACCTTATCGGATTATTTATTATTGTCATAAGCAGCTTACTTCTCATGGCTAAGTATTTATGGATTTTGAACTTTCCTTGGTAGTAATAGACTTTTTCTCAAGAGCACAAGACGAATACGGGTAGAGAAAAATATAGGCCATTGAGCAATAAAAAATTATTTGTTGCGTTTTCTTTATTTTTATTATTAGATTCTAAGTTGACTTGTTTTGCTCAGACTCCGTCAATAAGCCAGATACAAAGGTCGCAGGAGGTCATAGAAAAGGAACAGGCCTTAAGAGATAGGCTTAAGCAAGAAGAAAAAATATTTATCAATAAGATTGTAGTAAAAGGCGTAAGCTCACTTAGCGAAGAACAGGTTCAGGAGATAATGCAGCCTTTTCAGAAAAGGTGGCTTACAAAGAAAATTATTGCAGAGATTTTAGAATTAATTAAAAAGGCTTATGAAGAGAAGGGTTATACTTTAGAGCCGGTAAAAATCGCTTATCAGATTCAAAAGAAAAAATTGATTATAGAAATTGAAGAGTCTAAGTATTAATCGGATTTATTTACCAAACTAAGGAGAGAAAAATAAATGAGAAAAACTGCAATATTATTATTAGTCACTTCATTTATTCTGTTTTTAAGTTTCCAGCTTCTTGCAGAGACAGTAGGGCAGGCTCAAAAAGCTGTCACCGAAATTGAAAAACAGAAAGCCCTTAGGGAGAAGATAGAGAAAGAGAAAGCCAAGCCGGTCATTGAGGAACAGCCCGCTTTGGAAGAAGCACCTGCTGTACCTGGTGAAAGTAAGGTAATGGTTAAAGACATTACAGTCATCGGCGTAACACTCATTACGCAAGCAGAAATAAGCAAAATTATCCAGCCCTATCAGAACAAGGAACTCGCTGTAAGAGAAATGCAGAAAGTCGCAGATTTGATTACTGACGCTTATCGCAAAAAAGGTTATATTACTTCCCGCGCCTACCTGCCTCCGCAAAAGATAGAATCAGGCTCGCTTGAGATCAGGGTAATGGAAGGAATAACTGGAGAGATATATGTAAAGGACAACCGTCATTTTAAGAGCGCGCTATACCGTAGCAAGATCCGCCTAACAAATGGCCAGCCATTTAATTACGAAAGTTTAAGGAAGGGTTTAAGTCAAATAAACCAGCTTCCGGACCGCAGTGCCAAAGCAGTCCTTACCCCTGGAAAAGCCCCGGGAACTACCGATGTAGTATTAGAGGTAAAGGAACGCTTACCTATACATATAGGGTTTGATTATGATAATTACGGCTCGCGCTATATTGACAATGACCGCGTAAGGACTACGCTTACCCATAATAATCTTTTAGGCTTTGATGATATTTTTAATTTTCAATACCAATTGGCTGAGGGAGAAAATTATAGGTTATTGAGCCTGCGTTATCTTTTTCCTCTGACTGAAAGTTTAAAACTCGGTTTTTTCGCCGCTGATTCAAAACTTGATTTGCAAAAGGAACTTGAAGCCTCAAATGCCAGAGGAAAAAGCCGTCTTTACAGTATCTTTCTAACTCAATCACTTATTAGTAAAGAAAATATCAGTTTGGCTCTTAATTTAGGTTTTGATTATAAGGATACATTTAATTTTGAGAACAATCTTGAAACCAGCCGTGACCGGATGCGTGTTGCCAAATCAAGTTTGGATTTAGATTTAACTGATGCTTTGGGCAGAACGATTATTAATAATGAGGTAAGCTTTGGTATCCCTGACATTATGGCTGGCCTTGAGGAAGTGGATGCCCGTTCTTCACGCCCTGGTGCTGGCGGTGAATTTTTTAAGGACAATTTAGATATACTTAGGTTGCAAAAACTCCCCTTTAACGCAACGCTTTTATGGAAAAACCAGTTTCAATTTACTTCTGATATTTTAACTGCCTCAGAACAATTTCAAATCGGCGGCATTATTAATGTGCGCGGTTATCCTGCGGCAGAAGTAGTAGGGGATAGGGGCGCTTCAATGGTTTGG
>JAPLLU010000024.1 GCA_026387385.1 Candidatus Omnitrophota bacterium | reverse complement strand
GGTAGCAGGGCTTACAAGCATGATTGAGCCATTAGTCATAGGCCTTTTGGGTATCGTCGTCGGAGGAATCGTTATTTCTTTATTCCTGCCGATATTTAAAATAACAGAATTAGTCGCAAGATAATCCCGTTATAAAATATTGAGTCTTTAAAACCCGCCATTTCTTAAAAAATCGTCCTTTTGTATCATGCCCGCCATAAATGGTAGGGATTTGTAACGGGTTTAAGAATTGCCTTCAAAATATAAATTACAAAACTATGCCTACCCAAGATGTGATCATGACAGCGAAGGAACTTGCTGCTTATTTAAAAATTCATCCCTTTACAGTGATTCGTTATGCCCGTGAGGGTAAAATTCCGGCATTTAAAATCGGTATGGACTGGAGATTTCATCGTAAATATATAGACAGATGGATTAGAGAAAAATCAAGTTTAAGCTTTGTAAAAAGAGAGCGCAGAAAAAGCCTGCTTGAGAAAACTTAATAGAAGGATTTTTTTTCAAAATAACCCCTTTAGCTTAATGGAGCCCACCTAAAGGCTATAAGCCTTAAGGGGTTCCAAGGCCCTAAAAACTGGATACTTGAAGCGGCCAAATCACCATCCAGAGTCCTAAAGGACGAGGTTTTCTAGGCCGCTCAAGTATAAAACAAAATGTCTAAAAAACGGATAATCTTAATGTATATCTCAGAGGTTTCAGGCCATCACAGTGCTACCCTGGCAATCGAAAAGGCGATTAAATTGCTGTCACCTGATACGGAAATCTTAAATATCAATGCCTTTAAGTATACCAACCCTATTTCTGAGAAAATTGTCAATGGACTTTATATGGGCGTAATTAAAAGTACTCCTTTGATCTGGGATTATCTCTACGATAACCCATCGGTGGTTAATAAAATAGATAAAATTAAAGAGGCCATTCATAAATTTAATTCTCCCAAACTCAAAAATCTTTTCGACCGGTTTAAGCCGGATGTGGTTGCCTGTTCTCAGGCGTTTCCCTGCGGTATGGTAGCGGACTTCAAAAAAACATACAATTCGCCCTTACCGCTTGTAGCTGTTCTTACTGATTATGTGCCGCACTCATATTGGGTCTACGATAGGGTAGATTATTATATTACTCCGTCAGAAGAAGTGAGCCGGCGCTTAATAGAAAAGGGAGTATCGGCTGATAAAGCAAAGTCCCTGGGCATCCCTTTTGACCCCGGTTTTAATAAGCCTATTGTAAAAGAAGAAATTTTACAAAAACTTAAACTTAAGACCGACCTTCCTACGATATTGATTATGGGGGGAGGCCAGGGCTTAGGGCCGATAAAAACAATTGTAAAGTCCTTGAGAAAGATAAAAAAAGATTTCCAGCAGATTATTGTTTGCGGTATCAATAATAAGCTTTATAATTCCCTGAACAGGATGCTTAAAAAGCACCCAAAAAGAACCCTGCTTTTTAGATATGTTGACAATATTAATGAATTGATGGGTATTTCAGATCTGATTATTACTAAACCCGGTGGCGTAACTACTGCCGAGGCTTTGGCAAAAAAACTCCCTATGATTATAGTAAGGCCCATACCGGGACAGGAAAGCAATAACACTAATTATCTGATTGCTAAGGGTGCGGCAGTCAAAATTGACAAGATAAAAGATATAGATGTTGTTGTCCTAGGCCTCTTGAATGATAAAAATAAATTAGAGTGTTTGCGTCAATCAGCAGGTCTCGTAAATAAACCAAATGCAAGTTTAGATATAGCAAAACTAATTTTAGATTTATCTAATAACTGTGTTCAATTATATCCTTTATAAAATCGGGCTATTCATTGCGCTGTACATGCCTTTGAAAATAGCTTACAAATTAGCGATCTTTATTTCCGACCTGCATTACATATTAGCTCGCGAGGACCGTAAGGCAGTGAGGGATAACCTTAAGGTGATATACCCTGAAAAATCAGAAAAAGAACTCCGTAAGATTCGTTTAAGGATGTCTAGGAACTTCGCCAAATACCTGGTAGACTTTTTCCGCTTTTCAATATTAGATACAGAATATATAAAGAAAAATATAAAAGTAGAAAATATTGAATATTATGATAAGGCAATGGCGGAAGGAAAAGGCGTAATTGCGCTATCCGCCCATTTAGGAAATTGGGAATTAGGCGCAGTCGTCATCGCGCTTTTAGGATATCCGTTTTGGGTAGTAGCACTTCCTCATAAGCATAAGCGTGTAGACAATTTTTTTAATTCTCAGAGAAAAAGTAAGGGTGTAAAAGTTATACCTTTAGGAAATGCAGCAAGGTCATGCCTGAATGTTTTAAAAAATAACGAGATTGTGGCATTAGTAGGCGACAGAGATTTTAATGATAAGGGCATAGTCATGGATTTCTTCGGTAAGCCTACACATCTCCCACAAGGGCCTGCGGCATTCGCTTTAAAAACAGGGGCAAGGATTGTGCCTTGTTTTATGTTCAGGAACGAAGATGATAGTTTTACCCTTAAAATGGAGAAACCCGTTGAATTTAATCCTACAGGAGATAAGGATAAGGATTTAAAAGCCCTGGTTGAGCAGTATAAGGTTATCATCGAAAACTATATCAGAAAATATGTTGACCAGTGGTATATGTTTCGTAGATTTTGGATACAATAAGCCCCGCCCTTCCTTGAAATCAAATATAATATCGAAGGAAGAGCGGGATAAGCCCCCGCCCTTCAAAAAAACAATGGCCTTGCGTACTAGAACGGAATAGGGTGTGGGGTATAAATAGAAAGGAAGAGCGCAGGTGAGAACGTGTGTTATTATCCCTACATATAACGAGGCAAAAACAATTGCCAAGCTCATAAGACAAATACGAAGCCAAGGCTTGGAGGTGGTAGTTGTTGATGATGGTTCAGCTGACAATACATCTAGAATCTCCCAAGACAACGGCGCTCTTGTTTTAAGGAATAGCAATAATGAAGGCAAAGGGGCCTCTTTAATCAGGGGATTCATTTATGTGTTAAGCAAAGACTTTGATGCTATTGTTACTATGGATGGTGATGGTCAACACCTGCCTGAAGATATATTATATTTTACGCGGCTGGCACAATATTCCGATAGCGGTGTTTTTATCGGTAATCGGATGTTAAACATTAAGAATATGCCATGGATGCGCCTGGTAACCAATAAATTTATGTCTTGGTTTATATCTACAGTCACAAAGCAAGACATCCCTGATACGCAATGCGGTTTCAGACTGATTAAAAAATCTGTGTTTGAGAAACTTAACCTCAGGACAACCAGGTATGAGACTGAATCGGAATTGTTAATTGAGGCTTCGCGTTTAGGTTTTAAGATTGAATCTGTTCCTATTAAGACTGTTTATCTGGGGGCAAAAAGTCAGATTAATCCTGTCCTTGATACATTAAGATTTATCAGGTTTATTCATAGAGAAATCTTCAGAAGGCCGGCTAATATCAACACGGATTAGGCGTTGGCTCAATAGTTATCTTCTAAAATATGGAATATAAATTCCTTAAGGCATTTTTAAGACTATGGACTATGAAGTTTTAAGAAAGCGGATGGTAGAAGAACAGCTTATACCGCGCGGCATAAAAAATAAAAAAGTAATTGATGCTTTTTATAAGGTAGAAAGACATAAATTTATTCCTGAAGATTTAAGGGCGAGTGCTTACGCAGATTTTCCTGTGCCTATCCTAGAGGGGCAAACTATATCTCAGCCCTACATCGTGGCTTTAATGACTGAATGCCTGGAATTGACAGGCCAAGAAAAAGTTTTGGAAATAGGCACTGGCTCAGGTTATCAGGCAGCGATATTAGCAGAGTTAACCAAAGAGGTTTATAGTATAGAAAGGTTTGAGAGTTTAAGTAAAAATACCCAAGAGATACTTAAAGGTTTAGGCTACTCGAATATTAAGATAAAAGTCGGAGACGGGACTTTGGGTTGGCCTGAATTTGCACCTTTTGATAGAATTATCGTAACCGCAGCCACGCCAAAAGTACCGTTACCTTTAACCGAGCAATTGAAAGAAAGTGGTAAGCTCGTTTTACCGTTGGGAGAGAGCTTCAGTCAAGTATTAACGGTAATAGAAAAGAAAAAAGACGGCTTTGAGTCAATTGAAATTTGTGGTTGTGTATTTGTGCCTCTGGTAGGCAAATACGGATGGCAAGACAAAAATGCTTAATATAATATTAACCTGGTTGAGAGATATGCCTAAGGAATACATTGTAGTGATTATGGGCGCATTACCCATATCAGAATTAAGAGGCGCTCTTCCTTTAGCGCTATATTACGGAATGCCATTAGGCAAGGCATTTTGGTTATCGGTCCTGGGCAATGTTAGTTTTATTGTACCGGCACTTTTTCTTTTTGAGCCGGTTTCTAATCGTTTAAGAAAGCTTAAACTCTGGTCGCGCTTTTTTGATTGGCTATTTGAACGCACCAAAAAGAACTCAGATGCCATACAGAAATACGAGGCTTTGGGTTTAGCTTTATTTGTGGCCATACCGCTTCCTATGACCGGTGCCTGGAGCGGTATAGTAGCAGCGTCACTTTTTAAAATCAGATTTAGATATGCTTTTATTGCGATAGTGTCTGGCGTCATTTGTGCAGGGTTGATTGTTTTGGCTCTCTGTACTTTGGGCATAATGAGTTGGAAGGCGGTGGTACATTGATACAGGTATATACCGGTAGCGGCAAAGGAAAGACTACGGCTGCGCTAGGCCTTGCAATAAGAGCAGCGGGGGCAGGCCTTAAGGTATATATTTGTCAATTCTTAAAAGGTAAATATTATTGCGAATTAACTTCCTTACAGAAATTAAAAAATATAAAAGTTGAGCAGTTCGGTAGGACTTGTTTTATGCGCGGCTCTCCCTCTAAAAAAGATATAGGATTAGCAAGATGCGGTCTAGAAGCAGCAAAGAAAGCTATAAAAACAAAAAAATACAATATTATTGTCTTAGACGAAATAAATGTTGCGTTAAAACTTAACCTCCTTAAGCTTAAAGATGTTATTTCGCTCATTAAAAATGCGCCCAAAAAAACTGAATTAATTCTCACCGGACGTCATGCGCATCCTAAGATTATAAAAATGGCAGATTTAGTAAGCTATATACAAGATAGAAAACATTATTATAAAAAAGGAATAAAGGCAAGAAGAGGAATTGAATTTTAATTTCATTCCCGTTCCAACTTAATTTACCCACGCTATGCCTTTGCTTAGGCCAAAGACACTGAAAATAATCTTTTTTCTGATTGTTGTATTTATCAGCCAGGCCGCTTATTGTTCAAATCAAAGGTTTATTTCGCTTTCTCCGGCTGCAACAGAGATTTTATTTGCTTTAGGCCTGGGCGAGCTGATAGTAGGAGACACTACCTTTTGCAATTACCCCGAGCAGGCATTAGCTGTTCCGAAAGTAGGAACATTTTCCGAAGCCAATATAGAAAAGGTAATTTCTTTAAATCCGGATATTATTTTTGCAACTGGTTTAGAGCAGGCTCAGACGGTAAGGAGATTAGAGCAGGTCGGCCTAAAAGTTTTTGTTAGTGACCCAAAGAACCTCGCTGAACTCATGCAATCAATAATCCAAATCGGCAGACTCACCGGCAAGGAAAGTGAAGCAGAAGCCTTAGTTTTGGCATTGCAGGGCAGAATAGATATTATAAAATCTAAAGTAGAAAGAATTCCTCAAGATAAAAAGCCTAAAGTATTTATTGAAATCTGGCATGACCCTCTTATGACTGCAGGTAGCGGCTCAATTGTAGATGAGCTCATAGCATTAAGCGGCGGGGTGAATATTGCCAATGACACACAAAAGCCCTATTCAAGGTTTTCTGCTGAAGTAGCTATTCAACGTAATCCCGATGTTATAATCTTAGGATATATGACCAAAGACAATACTAAGGACCTGGTATCGAACCGCTTTGGCTGGAAGAATATCAACGCGGTCAGGAATAAACGCGTCATTTCCGATATTAACCCTGACTTGATTCTAAGGCCGGGTCCTCGTATAGTCGATGGATTGGAAGAAATCCATAAACGCCTTTATTATGAATAGAAAAATAACGGTAATTTTAATTTTTCTTTTATTTTTGGCAATAGTGCTTATTGCTATAAGCCTTGGCCCTGTAAAACTTAGCTTAAGAGAGTTATTTTTTGGACAATATTCGAATATTTTGCGTCTTAGGATTACGAGAGTAATTTTAGGTTTGGTTGCAGGAGCGGGCCTTGCAGTGGCTGGCGTTATATTTCAGGGCATATTGCGCAATCCTTTGGCTGAACCGTATGTATTAGGCGTCTCAAGCGGTGCTGGATTGGGGGCGGCGCTGGCTTTATTTTTTAACCTAAGTATGGAGCTTTTGCCTCTAACTGCATTCCTAGGCGCAGTCTTAACCATGTTTATTGTATATAATTTAGCCAAACTTAATGGCAAGGTATCTACTCAGGGTTTAATTTTATCAGGTGTAATCGTAGGGGCTGTATTCGCCAGCTTGTTACTGTTTTTTGTTTCCATCTCGACAAATGAGGCCATGCACGGGATCACTTGGTGGTTATTAGGCAGCCTCCAGGTTTTTGATATCAAACTTTTAATTGCAGTAAGCATTATGATTCTTACAGGAATCTGCATCGCTATTTACTTTGCGCGGGATTTAAATGCTATTAGCTTAGGAGAAGAGGAAGCCCTGCACTTAGGAATTAATGTCGATGCTGTAAAGAAAATTTTATTTATTATTGCCTCGCTTATCTCCGGCAGCATTGTTTGCGTCTGCGGAATAATAGGTTTTGTAGGGCTGATTATACCTCATGCCGTAAGATTAATCTGCGGCTCAGACCACAGGTTAGTCTTGCCTGTGAGCGCAATTAGTGGAGGCGCTTTTTTGATCTTAGCGGATACAATAAGCCGCACCCTTATGCCTCCCGTAGAGGTACCGATAGGGGTAATTACCGCTTTTATCGGCGGAACCGTTTTTATTTTTTTACTGAGGAAGAAACAAAAAGCGCCGTTTTAGGAATGAATGTTAGTAACCTTGTTATTGCGGATAACGTAACCTGCGGTTATCATCATAACCAGCAGATCTTAAAAGACGTTTCCTTTAAAGTAAAGGAAGGGGAGTTCTTAGGGATTATCGGCCCAAACGGCTCGGGAAAATCAACTTTACTAAGAGCCGCCAGTGGATGCCTAAAGCCGGCTTTTGGCTCGGTTCTCTATAAAGGAAGTAATCTTTATGATATACCGCATCACCAGATAGCTAAGGATTTTGCTTTTGTAGCGCAGGACACTGTATTCAGTTTTTCATTTACTGCCTGGGAGGTTGTGCTGATGGGCAGGATTCCGTATTTGGCGCGCATGCAGCAGGAAACAAGCCGCGACTTTCAAATAGCAAGAGAATCAATGCAGCTTACAGATACCCTGCAATTTTTGAACAGGCAGGTCAATGAATTAAGCGCAGGAGAGCGGCAGATGACAATTATTGCCAAGGCATTAGCCCAGGATCCTAAAGTATTGTTTTTGGATGAGCCTACGTCGCATTTGGATATCGGCCATCAAGTTCAGATATTAAATTTACTCAATGAACTCAACCGGAAGAAAAACATAACAGTCATTATTGTTCTACATGATTTAAACCTTGCCAGCGAATTTTGCAATAGAGTTTTATTAGTTGATAACGGTTATATTTTTAAAGCGGGTAGCCCGGAAGAAGTGTTGACTTATCAGAATATCGAAGAGGTTTATAAAACGCTTGTGTGGGTCAATAAAAATCCTATATCAGGGCATCCTCATATATTATTAATCAATAAGCGCAACTAAATTTTTCCCCTGTCAATTTTTTTATTATAAAGGACTTGACAGGATATTCAATTTGTTATAAAATTAAAAATAAAGTTATATGGGTCTTGCAATAAAATGCAAGTAAAAGGGAAGGCTGTAAAAGCAGTCACGGTCCCGCCGCTGTAACCCCGCCCTTTCTAAGAAAATATTAGAAAGGGGACTCTTTCAGCATTATATGCCACTGTCCCGAATATTCGGGGCGGGAAGGTTGCTGAGAGGGCGGGGGAGTCAGAAGACCTGCCTATATAAGAGTAATTGCCTCGCGGATAAGGGCCAAGTAAAATAGGGTGCAACCCTTGACACAAAATGTGTCAAGGGTTTTATTTTTGTCCGAGAAAGGAAAAGAGAGAATTGTCAGATTTAGCGGCGGCTTGCTCTTGGAGTAGCGGCAAAGATAGCTGCCTGGCTCTGTATAGGGCAATTCGTTCCGGTTTTCAAATTAAGTACCTCGTCAATTTTATCTCACACGAATACCAAAGGGTAGCTTTCCATGGTGCACCGGCAGAATTAGTGGATTTTCAATCGCAGGCCCTGGGTATACCTTTACTTCAGAGAGAGACCACTAAAGATAATTACGAGGCAGTATTCAGAAAAACCTTAACCGAACTTAAAAAAAGGAATATCCATCAACTTGTGCGCGGCGACATTTTTCTTCTTGACTTAAGGGATTGGGTAGAGAATATTTGTGCCAGCGAAGGAATAGGCGTAATTTCTCCGATATGGGGCAATCCGGGAGAAGACCTGCTGAGAGAATTCGTTAGCCTGGGGTTTAAAGCAGTCCTCACAAGCGCACAGGCAGAAAAACTTAATGAAAACTGGGTAGGCCGCGCCATCGACGAAAAATTTATCGAAGATTTGAAATCAGTCCCCAATGTGGATTTATGCGGAGAGAACGGAGAATTTCATACCTTTGTTTGCGATGGCCCGACTTTCAGGAAGCGTATTGATATTACAAAAACAGGCAAGGTATTGATTAACGGTTATTGGTTCCTGGATATCCAGGAATATAAATTTAACGATAAGGGAGAAGATAAATGAAAACACACACATTAATTACGATCAGTTTATTAATGAGCCTAACGGGCCTTTCTTTCGCGCAGGCCCAAGATCAAGATATAGCATTAGAAAAAATAGTAGTTACGCCCTACCGTTATGCAGAGACCTTAAGCAAGAGTGCAGCGAGTATTACTGTAATAACTCCAAGTGAAATAAAGAACTCAAACGCGCAAAACGTAGTTAGTCTCCTCAGGTCAGTTCCCGGAGTAACAGTCCGTGATTATTACGGTAACGGCATCAGAGCCTTAGTGGATATGGCCGGATTCGGAGATCAGGCTGCGCTTAACGTATTGGTTTTGATAGACGGCAGGCGAGTAAACGATGTTGATTTAAGCGGTGTTGACTGGAGCCAGATCCCTTTGGACCAGGTGGAACGTATTGAGGTTATTCGCGGTGGTGCTTCTTGCGTATTATATGGGGATAACGCCTCAAGCGGCGTAATCAATATTATCACTAAAAAAGGCTCTGGGAAACCGAAACTGAAATCGCAGATAGAATACGGTAGCTATGATATGAATAAGCAAAAGTTGTCTTTGGCTGGAGGGATTGATGATAAACTTTCTTATTTGTTCAGTGGAGGTCGCGAGGCTACTCATGGTTACCGTGACAATACCTTTGTCAAAGCCACTGACTTTGCCTCTAAACTCGAATACGAATTTAATTCAGCTTTATCAGCGCGTTTTAGCTCAGGATTTGACGCTGCGTCTTTTGGCTTGCCCGGAGCTCTTTTTCAACATCATATAGACGAACACGGTTATAGATGGGCTAGATACGGAGATGACCATGTCAACAATAAGGATTATTATTTTGTTTTAGGTGGTAAGCTTGAATTTTTAGATTCCGGGTATTTTGACCTGGATTTCAGTTATCGGGAAAAAGACACCGATTCATATTTTCTGACTTCACAAAACCCCACCAGAAAAAATAAAATTGAGACCTTCGGTCTGACACCGAAGTACACGCTAACCGGCAGTATTCTTGAGCGGGAGAACAGGTTGATCGCAGGTATTGATTACTATCGCGCTCTTTATAATTCAGACCAGTACTTTTTTTACGATGAAACTATTCCCAAGGATATTACTGGCGTTAAAAAGACCTCTGTCGGAGCATATTTGCAGGATGAATTTTCTGTTCTTGAAGAACTGGTATTAGTGGGGGGGTATCGCTATGAACTTGCTCGCTATGCTTTCGGTTATCACGATTTCGATACCGGCTGGGGACATCCGTATCCTGATCAGGATAAAAAAATGCAGCTTAAAATGCAGGCCTTTAATTTTGGCCTTGCTTACAACTATAAAGACGATTCTAACGCGTTTTTTAATGTGTCCAGGAGCTTTCGTTTCCCTGAAGTAGATGAGTTTACTTTTCAAGATATAAATTTTCAGCAGCAGCTTAATACAAACTTAAAGCCACAATCAGCAATCAACTACCAACTTGGCCTGCGGCATAAGTTTAGTGATAGGTTAAGGGGGAGCTTTTCATTATTTAGGATGTACGTGAAGAATGAGCTTTATTTTAATCCTAATGGCGGACCGTGGGGATTTGGACAAAACGAGAACTACGATAAGACTATCCACGAAGGCCTAGAGTCTTCTTTGGAGGCCAAGTTGAATAACTGGATTAGCTTTTTAGAAAATTACACACTTACCAGATCCTATTTTAAGGGTGGGCAATATAATAAAAACGAAATACCAATGGTTCCGCGTCATAAGGCCAGTGTGGGCTTACGGTTTCTTTTACCGAATAGTTTCACTTTTAATATAACAGGGAATTACGTCGGCAAAAGGTATTTCATTAACGATACACCAAACGCCTTTTCACGACTAAATGGGTACATGGTAGCGGATGTGAACCTCTCTTGGCGCAATAAAGACCTTGCGTTGACTTTCTCTGTTAACAATCTTTTTGATAAACAATACTCTGAATTCGGCGTATACGGTTTTGATAGCAGCACTTTTCTCATGGATAAGGCCTACTATCCTAGTCCTAAGAGAAATTTCAGCCTGAAAGTAGACTACACTTTTTAATTGCGTTTTGGTATCAGTATAAGAATAGATTTCTAACTTGTAAATCGTAAGTAATTATGTTAATCTAAGTGAAACCACGACTTACGGAATGAAATGAACGTAAGCCGTCTGGTTGAACTTACCCCTCACTCAGCAACAATAATCAAGTCTATTGCTTTCTGAGTGAGGGGTTAAATTCGCGCAAAATAACTTACGTTGTATTTACTGTATTTTGCGTAAGTTATGCGCTCATTTAATGTTTTCCGATAAATTATTTCAAATTGCATTTTTAGTTTCGTTAATCACTCACGCCGCTATTTTATTTCAAAATCCGCATTTTACCATTTTCCCGTCGAATAAAAGAGAGCAGAAGTTAGAGGTCCGCTATATAAAGGATAGCCCCAAGACAGAAGAAT
>JAPLLU010000121.1 GCA_026387385.1 Candidatus Omnitrophota bacterium | reverse complement strand
CCAATAAGCCTGTCCTCTCCATTTACGCCAAGCCTGCGAGGTTGTGCGCCGGTTGCAATAATTACGCTCCTTGTATCATATGAATTATCTTGAGTTTTAACGTTATAACTTGTTATTCCTTCTTGATTCATGGGGGTTAACTCTTGAACTTCTTCGAGTTTTATATTAATTCCTAAGTCGTCTGTCTGTTTCTTCATTCTATCGATTAATTCTTGGGTAGTGATACTTTCTGGAAAGCCGGGATAATTTTCAATTGCAGGAGACAAAATAATCTGACCACCCACGCTCATTTTTTCTAAAATCAAGGTTTTCAGCCTGTACCTTCCGGCATATAGTCCGGCAGTTAAACCTGCCGGTCCGGCACCGATTATAATTAAATCATGCATAGATAAGCTCCTTATACACTTCTTCTGCTTGATAGGAGCTGCGTATCAATGGCCCTGATGAAATTACCTTAAGTCCTAAAGCCAAACCTATATCTTTATACCTTTTAAACTGCTGGTTGTTGATAAACTCTTTTACAGGATAATGCTGTGCTCCCGGACTGAGATACTGCCCTAAAGTCAAAATATCCAAACCGGTATTCTTCAAATCCTGCATCGCACATACGACTTCTTCTTCTGTTTCTCCTAATCCTAAGATAATAGAAGATTTGACAGTTAAAGAAGGATATATCTCTTTTATCCTGCGCAACACATCTAAAGAAACCCGATAATCGGCTTGGGGCCTTACTGCTTTATATAAGCGTCTTACCGTTTCGATATTATGCGCAATTACCTCCGGATAAGCTGCAATTACGGTCTTGAGACTTGAAATATCGCCTTTAAAATCCGGTATTAGAACCTCTATTTTAATATTCTTATCGATGTTATGGACCGCTTCTATGGTCTTGGCAAATTGAGCTGCTCCGCCATCTGAAAGATCATCTCTGGTTACAGAAGTCACTACCACATATTTAAGGCCCAGCATTTTAACTACTCGGCTGATCCTGTGTGGTTCATCATCATTTATACCTAATGAGACATTTTCTGATTTCCTTACTGCGCAAAAGCGGCAATTCCTTGTGCAAGTGTTACCTAAAATCATAAAAGCCAGCCTCAAATTCTTAAAACAATGATTGAGATTAGGACATCTTGCTTGCTGGCACACCGTATTAACGTGAAATTCGGAAAGTAATGCCCTTGTTTTTAATGCCTCATCGTCGATAATTTCTTGCTTAAAACAGGAAGGCAGTTTATTGTTCATGCAGAATTTCTCACTATTATTTACTCTTGTAGATTGCAACTAAGTTCTTAATGGAGCGGTCATAAGTCTTTTCTATTTCTGGAGGGAAAAAACAAGCAGGAATTTGATCGTTTTTACGGTGATAATAAACGCACTCGCAACATATACCTTTTCTGGAACAAGGCTCGTAACTACAGTTGCAGTTTGCAATATTTTGTTTCTGATTCGGACAAGCCTTCATGTCTAACTTTCCCCCTTAACTCTTCTAATCTTTTTTTTATCTTTAGTTTATCAAATAATGATGCGTAATCTACAATCATCTTGCCTCTGAGATGCTCTATTTCATGCTGAAAAACACAGGCCAGTAAATCCTGTGCCTCTATGGTGGCAGGTTTTCCGTATTCGTCCTGTGCCTCAAGCAAGATTTTCCTGGCGCGCTTTACCTTTATGCAAATCCCCGGGATGCTCAGGCATCCTTCCTCTAGAATCTGGTGACCCTCTTTCTTTACGATTTTAGGATTTATCAATTTGTAAAGACCGGAACCTATATCTGCCACAATCATTCTTTCATTAATGCCG
>JAPLLU010000059.1 GCA_026387385.1 Candidatus Omnitrophota bacterium | reverse complement strand
AAACTGGCTTTAAAGATAAACGGGACGCCTAACTTTTCTGTCAGTTCCTTTAGCCTCTCTGCTGTCTCAAGGCAGGACCTTTCGGACTCAATAACGCAGGGCCCGGCAATCAAAACCAGGGGATTATTGTTACCTATACTGATATTATTGACGCGAATTCCTGTCATTTTTTAAACTTTTATTGTATTCCTTTTTTTTCCAGATACTTTTTCACCTTCTCCAAATCCTGCGGTGTATCTACTCCTATAGTCTCATATTTTGTCTCAATAACCTTTATCCGGAAACCCTCCTGCAGAGCGCGTAACTGCTCTAACCGCTCTATCTTTTCCAAATCAGAAACCGGCAGGTTTTTATAGGTGAAAAGGAAATCTTTGGTGTAGCCGTATAATCCAATATGTTTATAATAGGCCGGTACCTTGACTTCGGACTTCTGCGCATGAAAGGGGATTGATGCCCTTGAAAAATATAAGGCAAAGTTATCTTTATCCACCACGACTTTAACCACATCAGGATCGTTTATTTCTTTAGGGTCATCTATCCTCTTCATAATTGTGGCCATGGAGACTGATTTGTCATCGAGGAGCGCCCGGGCAACGGTATCAATCATCATCGGATGAATTAACGGTTCGTCGCCTTGTATATTTATTACTACTTTCACATCTATGGGATTTACCACTTCACTAATTCTATCTGTGCCTGAAACGTGGGCCTTAGCAGTAAAAACAACCTCTGCTCCGAATCCCCTGGCGCAATCGGCAACCCTTTCATCATCGCAGGCAATAATTAAACCATCTAAGGCTAAAGACTGTTTTGCCCTTTCCCAGACGTGCTGTATCATGGGTTTACCCAATATATCCATAAGGACCTTGCCTTCAAACCGACTAGATGAATATCTTGCAGGAATAACGCCAATTACATCCATGTTTATTGCAATCTCCCTATAAGCTCTTTTCTCGTAGTAACAGCTGTGCCCACCTTGCCAACGACAATGCCTGCGGCAAAATTAGCGATGTGTGCTGCCTCAAGCTTGCTTGCACCACAAGAAAGTGCCAGCGTAAAACAGGCAATAACCGTATCCCCTGCGCCAGAGACATCAAATACTTCCTGAGCAACAGTAGGAATATGCGTCATGCGGCCTGACTTTTCAAACAGTTTCATACCGTGCTCACCCAAAGTAACTAATGCCGACTCTAATCCTAAATATTTTAAAATCTCGCGCGCGGCTGACTCGATATCTCTATCAGTGAATAATCTGTCATTGTTTATTTTAAATCTATTTTCCGTATCTTTGATTTTTAAATTCCTTATCGCATTTTCTAGCTCCCGGCGGTTAGGCGTAATAGAAGTCACCCCGCGATAATAGAGAAAATGCTCTTCCTTGGGGTCAACGGTGATAATCTTATTATGAGTATGCGCTAATTCTATAACTGCATTTAATAACGGCATATTTATCACACCCTTACCATAGTCCTCAATAATAATAGCGTCAAAGCCATCTATATTCTTTTTAATAAACTTAATTATCCTGGAGTTTAATTTAGCGGGCAGAGAATCCGTATGTTCCCAGTCAACCCTAATTGCCTGCTGATGGCCGGCAATAATGCGGGTTTTAAGCGTGGTGTGTCTTTTGGGTTCGATAAAAATAGCGTTGGTTTGTATTTTTCTTTTTTTTAGCTCTGAAAATAAGATATCGGTATTTTTATCTTTACCCGTAACCCCCGCCAAACAGACTTTAGCGTCAAGAGCACGGATATTATTTGCCACATTAGCTGCACCTCCGGGGACATAAGTCCTTTTATTTGCCCAGACCACGGGAACAGGGGCCTCGGGAGAAATTCTGTCTACACTTCCCCAGATGTATTCATCTAAAATCAAGTCGCCTAAGACTAATACTTTGGCTTTATGAAAACGGTTGATAATGGCTTTTAGGTTTTTCACCCCGCTCTTCCTCTCATTTTTAAACCCCAGCCCCTTAGGAAGGGCGGAGTTCATCCCTGCCCTTCCTTAGCTATTTAATTACTATTTCTTAGGAAGGGCGGGGTTCATATTTTCTCGATGATTGCCTGCGCCAACAAAGGAAACATTATCTCGTGGTGTCCGATTATGTAATAGCCGCTACCTCCTGCCATAACCGGACGGGATACTACATTCTGTAAAGGGCGATAATGGTAAATCATATCGAAATTAGCAGCAGTAAATTCCTTAACTTTATTGCCTAAATTACGCGCTAAATTCAGGGCCTTTAAGAATACCTCCGGCAATATAACTGCGGAGCCGAAATTTAAAACCACGCCGCCGTTATTCATCCGAATGACATTATCTACGAGTAAATGAAAATCTCGTAAGCTGCCTTCTGCGGTAAGGGCGGCATCAAAAGACGGGTGCTGGTGTATGATATCTGTCCCGATAGCCACATATACGCAAACCGGCACTTTATATTTATAGGCATTATAAAGTAAACTTAAGTTCTTATAGTTTAAGCTTGATTCGCTGATTTTTTTGGCTATTGAACAGCCTAAGCCCAGCCCTTCAAGAACACCTTCTTTTGCGGCATTATTTATAAAGTCTGCTGTCTCCTTGCCCATTCCGAATTGACCTATTTTTAAACTCTCGCCCACATCTTCTGAGGTCCTGCCCTGAAAAGCAATCTCAAAATCATGAATTATACCAGCACCATTTAAGCAAATACAGGTAATAATCTTCTTCTTTATTAACTCAATTAATATGGGATTAAGCCCGCATTTGATGACATGGGCGCCAGCCATAAATATCACTGACTTTTTTGTCTTATGCGCCTTTATTACTGCGCTGACTATGGAGCGTATCTCCTTAGCCTTTAATATGTTTGGTAAAGAATCATAGAACTTCAAAAAGCTAGTCTTGCGCACAGGTGTCTTGGCAAAATCATCCATTTTTACCTTGCTTTTTCTTGCTTTCACGGAATATGTCTTTACCTTGTTTATATTAATCATACGAAATCATAATTTTAGCATAAATTAAGATTAAATCAACTATATATTTTCTGGTTTTAGCGGGTTAGGCACCCCGCCGTATCGGATCGGCGGGTGCCCACTTTCTGTGGAGCTTGGGTGTTTTTGAAGCCGCGTGATGCGGCTGAAAAAATACCCAAGACAGCCTGCCTGACGGCAGGCAGGGACCCGCTAAAAATAAAACACAAAAAATTTCAGCGTAAGAACGAAACCATAAAACTACCTTAACTTTTCAAAATTGATTCAGCCGCATCTACCACATCTTCTACGGTGATTGCCTTAAGGCAGGCAAATTCTTTAACGCAATTATGGGCAAGGCAACTGATGCAGCCGACTTCTTTATGCAAAACACGGTCTTTTGAACCAACTGGCCCCCAGCGTTTTGGGCTTAATCCTTTTTGGTTTCTTCCGAATATCGAAATCACCGGGGTGCCCACAGCTGAAGCAATGTGCACGGGCCCAGAGTCATTAGAAATAAATAATGCGCACCTTTTGAGCACGCTGGCTAACTGGCTGACTGATATCTTCCCAGCCAGATTAATTGCATTTCCGCGCATGTTCTTTAATACTCTTTCCGCTTTTATTATGTCCTTTGGGCCGGCGATAAGTAAGACCTTAAAGCTGTATCTGTCTATTAATCTATCCGCAACCTCGGAAAATCTTTCATTAGGCCAAATTTTGGAAGGACAGCTGGCGCCCGGATGAATGGCTAATAATTTGGCTTTTTTCTCTATCCCTTCCTTCTCGAATAATTCTTCAACCCACCTCTCCGATTCCGGATTTATAGGCATGAATAAATTTTTATCTTTCGGCTCAATACCTAAGTACCTTACCAAATCCAGACTGTATTCAAGCTCATGTTTTTCTCCGAATTGCTTCTCGTGTTTTATCCTATCGGTAAGTAAAAAACCTGATTTGCGGTCATAGCCTATCCTTTTAGGTATACCGGCAAAGAATGTTATTATGTGCGCCCTGTTTGTAGGATGAAGGATTACGGCTAAATCGAATCTTTTTTTCTTTAATGACTGCGCAAATTTAATGGAGGCGAGCCAACTCCTATGCCTGATATCTTTATCATAAGTTATCACTTCATCTAAATAAGGATTCCCTTCTACTATATCTTTAGCATAAGTACTAACCATCATTGAAATATAGGCCCTGGGGTAACTGTCCCTTAATGCCTTAATAACCGGAGTCGATAAAAGTACGTCTCCTATCCTATCCGTACGCACAATAAGTATTCGTCTTAAATTATTTCGATCACCGGTGAACTTTTGACCTTGCCTGCCTGCCTGACGGCAGTCAGGTCTTTTGTCTAGGCAGTGAATTTGAGGTTTGGAATTTAACATTTGAATAACTAATTAACTAATTTTCTTACTTCATTTATTATATCTTCTGGCGTAATTGCTTTCATACAACGGTTGTCTTTACAGAATACTTTATAACAAGGAATTCTGCAGCCCACATCTTTAAATAATACAACCGCGTTTTTCCCCGGATAAGGGCCGGTTAGGTTCGCTGAGGTGGGTCCGAATAGGGCAATTATTTTTTTGGTTCCTACTGCATTTGCGATATGTAAAGGCCCGGTATCAGCAGTAATGAATAAACCAAGCCTCTTACATAATGCTGCCAATTGTTTCAGGTTAAATATGCCGCAAACAAGCATAGGTTTTTCTTTCATAGAATCCCTTATTGCCTTAGCCAAAACAATATCGTCAACACTTCCTGTAATTATTACTTTGGCATTAAACGCACTGATTAATTTATCTGCCAACTCCGCCCAGTAATACGTCGGCCAACGCTTTGGCGACCAGTTGCTACCGGGATTTATGGCCACTAAAAAAACGTTTTTATTTACAGAATTCCTATTTAAGTAATTGTCTACAAACTCCCGGTCTCCATCACTAACAAAAAACTCCAAATATCTATCTTCCAGTTTAAGGCCTGCTTTCTCAATAATATTTAAATAATAATCTATGCGATGCATAGCCTCCATGGAGGGGGCAATAATCTTTTTGCTCAAAAGAAAGCCGCGTTTTTTTGTAAAGTAACCTATTCTTTCCGGAATACCGGCTAATTTGCATATAAGTGCACGTGTGAAAGAACGGTGCAATAAAAATACGGTATCGAATCTTTTACTTTTAAGTAATCGTATAAATTTTAACTTTCCTAAAACGCCCTTGTGTCTATCTTTTTCGTCAAATATGATAATTTCATCTATATGGGGGTTACCTTTTAAGACAGGGTAACAACGGATCGGTATCACGCAGGCTATAAAACTTTCTGGAAAATTGCGCTTGATATTCCTGATGGTCGCCGTAGAAAACAATACATCTCCAAGCCAATTAACATTAAAAATGAGTATTCTTTTTTTAGGGTTCATATTTTTTATTTACCCC
>JAPLLU010000038.1 GCA_026387385.1 Candidatus Omnitrophota bacterium | reverse complement strand
GTACTGTATCGCCTCTGAGATATGTTCGGCGAGTATAGATTGAGAGCCAGCCAAATCCGCAATAGTCCTGGAGATTTTTAAGATTTTGTCGTAAGCCCTTGCCGATAATCCTAGTTCCGTCATTGCCATCTTAAGTAATTCTTTAGATTCATCTTCTAAGACACAGTATTTCTTAATTAATTTTGTATTCATCTGGGCGTTATAAAATATTGCTTCAGTTTTAAAGCGCACTCTCTCTATCACTCGAGCCTTTTCTATGCGTTCTTTGATTATTTTAGAAGATTCAGCATCTTTGGTATCGCTTAGTTCTTTGTACTTGATAGAAGGTAACTCAATATGGATGTCAATCCTATCCAACAGCGGGCCAGAAATCTTTGCCATATAACTGGCAATCTTATTAGGGTTACAGCGACAGGCTTTGTGAGGATCGGTAAAATATCCGCAGGGACAGAGGTTCATGGCGCAGACTAGCATAAAAGATGCAGGAAAGACCAAAGATTTTGTTGCCCGGGATACACGGATAAATCCATCCTCTAATGGCTGTCTCAATGCCTCCAAACAATCTCGATGGAATTCAGGCAGTTCATCTAAAAATAAGACGCCCTGATGAGCCAGGCTTATCTCCCCTGGCTTAGGATTAGAACCGCCGCCTACCAATGCTACATCCGATATGCTATGGTGCGGGGAGCGAAAAGGCCGTATGCCCATTATGCCTTCTTTAATCGGGAGGGTCCCCATTACCGAATGTATCTTAGTTACCTCCAGCGCTTCATCAATAGTTAAATTTGGTATGATAGTAGGAATTCTCTTAGCCAGCATAGTTTTACCGCTTCCGGGAGGGCCGATCATCAGGACGTTGTGAACGCAATATGACATTTGAATATGAATTAACGGCTAATTTGCCTTAATTGGTGGAGAATATAGGGTGGAGTGGGCTTTTTTAGGCCCTTGGTAAGTTCAATTTTTGAAATTATGGGGGTAAGATTTTACTTGACAGGGTTGAAAACAAGAATAGAATATGATATAGTTATATTGGGTTTGGAGGTTCCCCTTGGGGTAACCCTAAATTAATCTCCAGGAAGACTTTCTTCTCAGTCTTCGGTGGGTCTTCCTTGCAGCGTGGTGGCGAAGTTGGAGCTGAGCCAACTTGCTTAACGCCCCATTATTTAGACCACAGTAAATCTGTGGTCTTTATTTTTTTAAGGTATCCTTCGTGGACAGGGTAGCAACTTACTGGAACGTAGAATCCTTTATCGGTTTTCTTAACCAAAAATGTTTGGGCTGGTATTTTCTTTGATTTGCCAAGAGTAATATATTTCAAATAATGTTCGTATTTCTCATCTTTAAAATCACGCCATATTTCATCAGGATGTGTATATAATAATTTAATACTTGGCAAATGACATAAGCGATAGTGTTGGTATTCGCTATTTTTAAAAGTTAACTCTCCTTTATATATCTTACCTAAAAGAACTGTTGCATTTCTATCCCCCTGATAACTTAAATCAATAAGATGCGGAAATGCTGATTCCGTAAAATATATCTTTTCGCCTCTGATATCGGTATTAATACCCAGATATTCTTGTTTATAGAATTCCAGTGCTTCTTTAAAAGATTTAAATTTCTTTTTTACTCTCCAAGCCATGAATTTTATTATAATACTATTATTCTACTTATAAAGTAATTTAATAGAATTCCCTGTTAGATTTTCCCACCTCTTATGTCTATTATAGTAGATTTAAAATTTTATTTTCCATTTGACATGTTTCTCTTCTAATTTATTTATCGCTCAAGTTGAGAGATGCTTCTATCATACTTATAAAATAAGCAGTTTTATTATCGCCAAATTTATTATTGATTAAGTTGATTGCTATAGGATTACTGAAATACTGGGGATGTTTGTAGTGAAACCATCCTCTGTAGATTATAAAGTAGAGATTTTTCTCGGAGGTTAATAATTCATAACTCTCACAAGCATCCAGCAAATAATAATCATTACCATCAGGATTAAAATCTAAAACATCGCTGGGATCTGTTTCTGCATGTTTAAAGAAATTCTTTGCTTTATTAATCTCTCTTAAGAAGTCTTTTCGATATTCTTCTTTTACCATCTTTCCTTCTAATACAAGGGGTATCCCACCTGCTTTTTTATTCAGATGTCTGATAATTTCATGAGCTGCTGCGACAAGAGTATGTATCGCAACAGGATCTTTTTCGTTGAAATAGAGCATGACTGCTGTTTCAAGTTGACGTCTAGCTGCTTCAAGTTTAGCTATTTTTATTTGGTGCATAGTAATTATTTGTACTCCTTTACGTTACATTAATTATACCATATTCTTAAACTTTTCCTGTTAGATTTTCCTACTTCTTACGTCTATTGTAGTAGGAGGTGGGGAATATGCAAAAATATCCTGCTAAGAAGCTTATACAGGAAACCAAAGCTTTAATCCGACTAAAACTATTCCTAGGGCACGAGGTGGGCCTAAGGGAACATCTATCCTCTCAGGATCTAAAAGCGCTCCTGGAGGCCTTAAAAACAGGCAAAAAGGGTTGATTTTTGACTCTTATGGCGAGATAATAATAAAAAAAGGAGATGATGAAAATGTGCCCTAATATAAGGAAATGCGCCTTAATTATGGCGGGTTTTGTTTTGACGGAGATTGTTACCTGTGGATTTGAAAAAGAGAGTTGCCCATATCTTAAGAATAAATTATCAGATGAGCCTGTTACGAATATTATAAAAGAACAGTTTCCTGTTAATGCTGTTGCAATAGCTAGTGGAAGCCCTTTATTTTTGACCTCAGGAATAGGCCAACAGATAGCTGATTTACCGGATGGCAGAAAGTTATTTTACTTTAGGCCAGAAGGCACAAATATTGGAGGTAAATTTAAAGTCGTTAACGGAGGAAACGAGGTAATTATTGATTTTAGAATTCCAGAAGCATAGGAGAATTTTGGTTATGGCCATCGGAGAAGTTAGGTAGCAATAAATAAAGGAAGAAACAGTGGAGGAACGAGAGAAAATTCAGGCAGCTCAATTGATCCATGAGAAGGCACGTTATTATCGAGGTCGCTTTCTTAATTCGGTTGCATGCATTGAACATGACATCGCGCATCTTTTGACTGATTATTTTTGTACCTCAGATCCTGGGAAAAGAAAAATCTTTTATGAAGATATTGCCACAGGGTCATTCTTTAATCTTAACAGAAAGAAGGGCATCTTAATAAGGATAGTGCAAGCTGATTATCCGCATTATTGGGAAGAAAACCAAGAAGTGCTTTCCGCGTTTCAAAAGGTAATTGAACTAAGGAATAAATTAGCACATTCAATTGTAGATGTATCAGAGGAAGCATTGGCCAGGCCAATTAAAGAAGGAATCGGCTTTACCGACTTGGACGATGGAAGGCCCATAACCGAACAGGAATTTAACGATTGGGATATAAAGGCAAATATGATTCATTCTTGCTTAAGAGATATCAAACGTCTTCTGCCTTTCAAGCAGATCAAGCCGGACCCAACCTGTTAATAGAATTGCATCAGATAAATGACTAAGGCGATAGAAATATTTAATCAATTAGAAAAAGGTATTCTCAATATCATTAAAGCAGCAGATATTTATAGTCTTTATATTTTGGGCAGTCTTAGAAAAGAGTTGCCATCAAAAGATTTAATTGAAGATTTAATTGCAAATCCCCGAGTGAGTCTTTTGGCTATATGCGGAGAAGCTTATAAAGAAGAGGAAATTAAAATACTTGAACAAAATGAGCATCTTAAAAAAATTGGTGAGCAGATTTTATTGAGTAGTTATACGTCTTACGAAATTTATATGATAGAAAAATTTAAAGAATATTATAATAATTTACTCTCTGACAAAGACACAGAATTTATTGAGAATAGTCTTCAGAAGTTATCATTTCGCAGCCTTAAGGAAATAAAAAATAATTATTATGATTTTTTAAATATAGATTTGCCTTCTTTCGAGATTGATATCTCCACTACAGAAAAATGTAATTTTAAGCCTAAAAATACATGGGATGCCTTAAATTTAATATCCAAAGCAAGAAATGAGATTGCTCATACTGGAGAATCAAAAATCTATAAAATTGTAACATTGGTGGATTCATGGGATCCTTTTGATTTTATTAGAATGTGGGTGAACTTATTTGATGTGAATTTTGATCTTCTAATTTATGAGAAAAGAACCACACGTTTAGTGGGGGAGTATAAAGCAAGATTAGCTAATTCAATAAAAATGGGTCCTCCTCGAGGGCGTCGGTACTCGAGGGTCAGGCGAAGTGCACTTTGTGAGTGACTGGAAAGTTTTTTTTGGGGGATGTCCTGTTGAATTAGGAAAGATGAAGAAATTGATTGGTATTTTTATTATTGCAGTTTTCATACTCCTCCCTTTTTTTGGCTATTCTGAAGAAGATGGGACCTATGATGCAACTGTTACTACTGATAGCGGCAGTTATACTGCCCCCGTAGAGGTTGAAGACGGAGAAGTCACCCAGGTCCATTGGCCTAACGGCGGAGATATGACAGTTTCAGGAGCAGAAATTAGCGAAGATGGCGAGGCGTCCGGGACAAATTCAAGAGACGAAACGGTAGATATAGAGATTGATGATTACAATACAGATTCAACAGAATCGGAGGAATAGGTAAAAAGGAGGGATGCTAAATGTTATGGTTTAAAATAGCATATTGCGTAATAGCTTTATGTATAAGTTTATTCTATGGTTCATTCGCCGTTAGAATATGGATTGTTAATCCAAAGGCATTAAAATTTACCCAAAGAATATATCAATTTATTTTTAACTTCTTAAGTGGACTATTTGGATTTTCAATACTATATTATCTTATCTATAAAATTATAGTTATTCTAAGAACTGATGATTTTAAATCAATGAATTTAGGTGATTTGGTTTTATTAATAATTGCTATAATAGGGACTACTGGGCAATTGCCTAGCGCTATAGTTACTTTCACAAAAAATGTTGGCTTTGGGAAATAAGTAACGTTTTTTAACCCCCACATCCTATTGAGGCGCCCATGGGAGAAAGCCATTACGATAAAGCCATAGAATTATGTAAGTCCGGAGAGAATTTTATCAATGAACTAAAAAAGCGTCATATAGAAGAGCTGCATAGATATAAAGAAGCTGGTATTAAAAAAGTAGAGATATTGACCGCAGGCCCCGGGAATTCTTGCGAGGAATGCTATAAGCTGCATGGAAAGGTGCTTACGATTGAAGAGGCCTTAAAAACAATGCCCTTGCCAGTTAGGGGTTGTAATATGGATGTGTTCGGAGTGGAAAAGGGATTTTGCCGGTGTGGTTATGTGGCGGATTTATAATATATGTCAGAATCGCGAGATTTATTAATTATTGGCTTCGATACTTCTAAAATTGTATCTACACGTTTTGCATTTATGATATCTAACCGGTGGATTAGAAGAATAACATTTGGTGTTTTTGCTGCCGCATTTCGGACAGCGTAAAGGATAATATATAATACCGTAAGGTATTATTTGGTTTGTTACCTGGTTTATTTTCTTGGGTTTATTTTTCGGAGGGATAACGGAGGGTTTTTTATTTGTATAGTCTTTAAGCCAATCTTTAGCGTTTACCCAGGCGCCCATTCTTTTATCTAATCATTTTTTATTAAGTTCGTACCACAAAGAAAATCTTTTAATAAGGGGTTTATTTTTATTTGTTTTGAAAGCGATTGTTAAAATCTGTTTATTTTCATCAAAATGCCAAAATTCCAAATTATTTTTTAATTCTTTAATCCCTTCAAGGCCATTTAGTATAAAATAACTTCCATAATTGTGATATTTCTTAACTAGATTGATTGAGGTTAAATATTTATATGACTCAAATAATATTTTTTCTTCAATAGGATGAAAAAAGGCATTATTAATTTCTTTTATGATTGCTTGTAGATAAGGATGATAGGATTTTTTGAATTTAGAATCTCCTAAAGAATATAAATCAATCAAGGCCAACCTATGCAGAGGCATTTTTGGTATAGTTAAACCTTCATCTATAAGAAGTTTTGTTATTTTACTCTCTCCTGGTTTTTCAAAAGAATAAGCTGTAAATAAAATATGATTATATCGGGCGTTAAAAGTCCATTCAAATTTAGCGCGCTGCAACATCACTTTTTTCCCTTCGAAGGTCAATTTCTTAAAGAAATCTAATGGATCTTCATCTGGTCTGACTGTACGTCCAGGGGACCCTGGTGAAATAAGGCCGCTTTCAGCCAATCTCTTATAAACTTCTTTTAATAGCCTTTTTTCAATTGGATGGAAAGGGTAACTGCTGAGCTTATTTTCAATTTCTCTTAAAGAGGAATATTCTTTTCCGTAGCCTTTTGAATAGTAAGTTAATAAAATCCTTCTTAATTCAGAAAAGACATTTTGATAAGTGAACTTTTTAATTTCTTTATTGAGAGCTTTTTGGGATTGAATTAATTGGTTAGTAACCCTGAGGTCAAACTTAAATAGTTTACATATTGTAGATAAAGTTTTTATAGGGGGAAACTTCTTCCCTTGAGCATATCGAACAAGAGTCACATTACTTACGCCCAAGACCTGTGAAAGAGCTCTAAAACTTAATTTATTTTTTCTTCGGTTGTCTTCAAAAATTTGTGCAAAAGTTCTTCTCTTCATTTTTTGGCAAAAGTAGTATTACTTTTAAGTATACCATAAATGGATTATTTTGAATAAACATTTCTTGTTAATAAACCGCTTGACAAGATGGGATTTATATGATACATATATTTAAGTGTAGCAAAAGGAGGAATGAATGTTACTAAAAGAATTGTTAGGGGAAAAAATACTTAGAAAGAAATTTAATTTTTCTGATATTGCTAGAGTTTTAGGAATATCGCGACAGGCAACTTTTTTCACTTTAAATTCAGATATTTTAAATTGTAAAGCTGGGACAATTAAAAAATATATGGAATCAGTAGATTTAAAGTGTGATTTTAAAAGACTCATTTCTAAAAATTAAAAAAGGTGAAAAATGAGTAAAGACATAAATACCATGATTCTAATAGATCCTTCCTCTGGAGAAATGCAATGTGAGGTTTGTGGAACAAGCTGTTTTGCAGATACGTCCGGAGGGTTTTTACGTACTACGCAATCATGTCCCAATAACTGCGCCGGCCAATTAAAACGAAGAATTATACCATCACTTAAAAAGGAGGGAATAAAATGAATAGGTTTTTCAAGTTTTTGAATGGAGAGCAAGGTTCTAGTCGGGATTTAACTCCTGAGATTGTCGAAATAGATAAAAAAATGTCTTTAATAAATACTGAGAAGCAGGAATTGGAAAAGAAGCCTATCAAACTTCGGCAAAAAAAGTTAGGCGGAGGTATAGTTTCACCGGAAGAATTACAGGCAGCTGAGAGGATTCTTTTAGATCGAGAACTCGATTTAAAAGCACTGCAGGCTGCACGAGAAGAATTATGGCGGCTATTACTACTAGCTTTGGAAAAAGAGCGTGGCAAGCTCAGAATTGATTTAAGCAAGCAAGAGGAAATTTGGCAAGCCGAAAGAAAGGCCCTAAAAGAGAAACTACTCGAGGCAATTCTCGAATCACAATCCCTTTTGAATTTGATTGAAGATAATCCCGGAGGGGACGGTTTATTCTACAGTAGTGCATGGATTTTAAGCGAAGTTTCAGATCGTAACCCAATTTTTAATAAATTGCGCGAAAGAACCAAAACTCTTTTCTCCAAATCTTCGCTTCCGATTGTAGAGGAATTAAAACACCGGCTTCAAGATTCTGACGATAGGAGTTTAGAAGAGGAGGCGCAGCAGTTATTAACGAGTTTCGGAGGCGTCAAGGATGATTCTTCAACTGGACAAGAATAAAATTAGCCAGGTTGAATCACAGCTGGATAATTTAGATTTGGTCCGTATGCAGCTTGAATCGTCAGCTATATTAGCTGAAAATTCCCGGCATCTGGTAACTACTATGAGCCTTCCGGAGTTAAACACAATGGAAGGCTCAATGTTTTCGGCCCTTGAAAGTATCCAGAGGATTCTTAAATTAAAGAAAAGATAAATATGTTTAAAATCGACAAAATCCACTTGCTTTTAGAAGCCTTACGAAAGAGGCACGATAGATTGCAAAACGAAACAGAGGAAGGTATGGAATTTAAGGATATCACCTTAGAGATGTTAACCAAAGAAAGGCCGGAGTTATTGGAATCCGTGCGAACCGAGGCAGTAAAAGAGGCGGTAAAAAATGAACGCGCCCGCGTCCTGTCTATCATCAAGGTCGAGCATACCGAATTCCCCGGTATGAAGATGGAAGCAATAACCGAGGAAGCTATCGAAAAGGGTACTGCCCTGGATGTAGCCTTAGCTTCTATGCGCGCAAAGAAGTTTAAAGATGTCGAGGTTGCAGCGAATAAAGGTCCCGGTGCGAAAACGTCAACAATGCATCTCGATAAGGCAACAGCATACGCTAAAGAGCATAAATGCTCCATGACCGAAGCATTACGCGCAACGGCAGAGAAAAAATAAACGTGTTTAAAATCAATAAAATTCACTTTAATCTTCTCAAACGAAAACGCGAAGAAGAAAGCGGTCCCCAACTGGTCGCTTATGCCAGTTTTATTATTGATGATGTTTTGTGGGTGGGGTCAGTAGGAATCATTAGAGATAGTAAGGAACCCTTTGGGTATAAGTTAAAATATCCAACGAGAGTGGCTTCTTACGGTGCCATAAGAAAATGCTTTGTGCCTATTAGCTTTGAAGCCGAGAATATATTAACTGAGACAATTATCAAGGAATTTATCTTGCAATATGATAAATTAAGACGGCGAAAGGAGAATTTCGCAGAATGGTTAAAAAATGGTAAAAACGCTTAACCGGGTCGTATTAATTAAGTACGCCGCTTTACCAGAAAGCCAAACTTGCTTATTAAAATGTCTGAAGAGATCAAGATAGGCCAATTTAAAGTACGAGATAGAAGAAATAAAGAATTCTTTCTCTTGGATAACGTCTATCTCAATGGCTATGCTAAACACTTTGGCCCGGTAGGAACGGCAATTTATATCTCCCTTTGCCGTCATGCAGACAATAACGAACAAAAATGCTATCCTTCCCAAGAGTTGATGGCGGAGGAATTAAGTATCGGCACAACCACAATTAAGAAATATCTCAAGCTTCTTGAGCAATGCCATTTGATTTATATTGAAAAACAACGGGATGAAAAAACCCAAAAGTACCTTGGCAATACCTATTGGCTCCTTGATAAGACAGAATGGATAAAGCCAGGGTCGCCAAGTGTCTATGGCTCACCAGAGACACTTGGATGCAAAAGCCAGGGTCGCCAAGTGTCTAATAACAATACTCATACTAACAATACTCATATATATATAGCAAGAATAGAAAGTTTCTTTAAAAACCCTGACTCAGCCTGGCTTAATGAGCTTAAAAAAGCCTTTCCTGCGGCTAACCTAGAGACCGAATTCCCCAAAATGAAGATCTGGCTCATTTCAAATCAAGATAAACAAAAGAAAAATATCAAGCGCTTTGCCGTAAATTGGTTAAGCCGCGCCAAACTTATACCCAACTCTGCAATTAGGCCCGGGATAGGAGATACTATCCTTAGTGAAGAGTTTCTTGAGAAAGAATTGGGTAAGATAGCCACTAAAGACATGCTTAAAAAGATCATGCTTAAAACCCCGCAGAATACCTGGTGGTTAATAGAAAGATTTCTACGCAAGCGTTATCCTGGAGACACCGGCCGCGTTTTTATGGAAGCGGAAAAAGAAACCATAGAGGAATTACGCAAGAACCAGGAAAATTTTAGTGAATTGGTCCATAGCATCGGGAAATAGATATGCCAGTGGAGACTTTGTCTTTAGATCTTATTTTATTATTTAAGAAATATAACGCTCTTCTCCTGGAGTCTAGGGACCTTGAAAACGATTTAGACCGGATTGGGCCTTACCCTGCACATGAATTAGAAATTACTAAATTGCAGATGTTAACAAAAGAGATAAACGGAGTGATTAGGTTGATTAAGAACAAAGGATATTTGCCTGCGGAGAATGAATTAGTCCATGGATTCGTTATTAATCCAGAAGGCCCTGGATAAATATTTCACAAGAAATACTAAGCTTGACTTAGAGCTTATGGTTAAGTTTATAATTGCTTGGAATAAAAGCAGTTAGGACAAGGAAAAATCGATGCTTTTAAGCATTTTGGGGAAAATGAAAAATATTGGCAGGTATCTAACAAGTGATCTATCTGAAGCCCGGAGTGCAGACGTCTGCACTAAATCGGCTGGTGCCGGGGTAAGTTAAATGTCTTTCACTAACCGAGACAGCCAGCCACTAAAAGGAGGAATACATGCCTGATCCTAAACAGATTGAAGTAACGCTTACCCTGAAAGACGAAGCTACAAAGAAAATCCAAAGCTTCCGCAGCTCTATCAAGGAATTCAATAATACCACAAAAGATGCCGTAGCTCCCGTTTTACAATTAAGACAGGCCTGGATGAAAGCAGGATTAGCTGTAGGGTTTGTTGTTGGGGTCATTACCGCGGCCGCCCGAGAGATAGCCAAATTACGCGAAGAGCAGATAAAGCTTGACCAAACCTCCATCAAGTTAGGCATTTCATCGGAGGCATTGTCCAAAAAGCTTTATGGCTTTAACATAGGCACAATACAGGCAAGGATAGGAACTTCTACCTTAATGGAAGCAGAAGATGAATTACATAGATTATGGATTTGGATTACAAAAGAGCTCTCTGAAAATATAGGAAGAGCAAGAATAGCCGCCACAGCCAATGAAATAGCCAAAAAGAATAGATCCCAAAGTTTATGGGGGAATATAGCTGATGTAGCTACTCAAGCAAATCCGCTTATGATGCCGTTTAATATGCTTACTACAAGCAATAATATTAAATTATACGGAGATCAGGCTAAAGCAGCCTTATTAAAAGAAACCGCGGAATATAAGTTAAAGGAGGCCATAAAACAAGGAATAGTTGGCGAAACTCACGAAAAAATTATTCAGTTAACCAGTTCAGAATTTGATTATAAAAAACATCAGCTCGCTCAACATATTGCAGAATTAAAAGAAAGTCAATTAGAAGAATCGGATATCTATAAGTACGCCCTGGCCGCCAACAACCGCCTGGAACAAGAAAAGACCCTTGAACTTCGTAAACAACAAGCTCTTCGCTATAAAGCCGAAGGTGATACCATCAAGGCCCTCATAACCGAGCAAAAAGTCGCTCTAGAGGAATATAAGCGCGCCTGGGGTTCTAACGGAGCGGCAGTTGAGGAATTTAAAGCTGGACAAAAAGCCCAGTTGGAAGCAGCACGTAAGGCTTGGTTTGGCATCAAGGATCAATATCAGATCACCCAACAGGCCTTTAACGGTTATGTAAGCGCCATGGAGAATACTTTCTCTACATTCATTGATGATGGCTTGCACGGCAGCCTAAAAAAAGGCGCAGATTACTTTAAAATGTTTGGGGATGAAGTAATCAAAATTATCGCCAAAGTTACCGCACAGCTGATTATCCTGAATGCTTACGCTTCTCTAACCGGCAGCAAACAAAGATTCGGCTTTGGAGATATCTTAAAGAGTGTATTAGGAATCGGCGGAGCAATCGGCGGTGGAATGAGTGGCGGATATTTCAGCACACCAAGTTCAGGTGGACTATCAACTGGAACATACGGACTTGGTAACTACGCATTAATGATGCACAATGGTGGTCTTATTAAGGCACATTCAGGGATTAATTTAGCTTCCGATGAAGTCCCTATCATAGCGCAGACCGGAGAAAGGATCCTCTCGAGAAATCAAAATAGAGAATACGAAAAAAATAAACAAGGAAATGGTCCTATCATAGTAATTCAAGCATGGGATACACAGGATATTATGCGCAACCGGAAAACAATAGAAGGTATCATTTCCAATGCTTTAAAAACTAATTCATCATTAAGAGGAGATATAAAAACTTACGGTTAAAAACCATGATAATTTTTAACATAACCTTTACGCCGGAGTAAACTTTTGGACACTAACTTAGCTAAATTATTGAAACCACTAATATCACACCTTCAATCGAAGACTAATAATGCTGACGAACTCTTAACTTCATTAACAGAATTAATATTAGGATTAATAAAAGAAAATAGTACTTTATACTTAGACACTATTCGTATTCTTCTTGAAGAAAAAATTCATTATTGCACCATAGCACTAACGACATTTCAGTTACTCACTAAAAGAATAAAAGAAGTTTACGATATAGAAGTTGATATTGTAAAGTTACGAGAAGAGGCAGAGAATTCTCTTAAGAAAGAATGGCCAGGACTTAGCAAGCAAATCTTTGAATATTTAGATATCGCTAATAAAATCGATGATATTCTTAAACACAATAAATAAAAAATGGGTCCTCCTGCAGGGCGTGGGTACTCGAGGGTCAGGCGAAGCGCACTTTGTGAGTGACCGGCAATTATTTTTTTGCAATGTCCTGTCCTATTTAAGATAGAAATAAATTTAGTTACCCGACGGTAATACAAGAATGATTTATTAAGAAAATAGGACATCATAGGACATTTGAAAAATAAGAAATGTCCTATGATAGTAGTATGTAGATTTTTTGAAATAGATTGTTGGCGGCCGGGCCCGAAGAAACCGGGCCAACCCCCACATGATTGCACCATGTGAAAGTTTTTTACGGCCGCGGGATGTAGCTGTAACATTCTATCCTATATAGTCTTAAAGTCAACACCAGTGGGGGATAACGTGGAGCAGATAGCGCATAAACCGAACTTAATAGAAATGGCAAAGAAAAAAAGATTAATCTATTTACTTGAGAAACTTCAAAAAGGCACTTTATCAAATGCAGAAATAAAAGAATTAGAGGAAAGAGAAACCGAAATTTTCCCCAAAATGATAGTTGAGACTCAAAAAAGCGTAGGTAAGGCATTTCAGGTTAATTATAAAACGGTAGGAAGATGGAAAAAGGCAGGTATGCCTTGGGAATCAGGCAAATACAATCTCGCCCAAATTAAAGAATGGCTTTTGACAAAAGAAGAAAAAAAACAAAATCATAACAAAGGAAAGAATGATTTTTGGGATACCAGTTTTCGCGAATTTAAGGCCCGCCTCATGAAAATAGAATATGAGGTAAGGGTAGGAGAATTAATCGAGGAAAAGGATGTTCTGGAGGCATTTGTTCAAAGGATTATTGCAGTAAAACGCGGACTTTTAGCTCTTCCGCGGGCCCTGGCTCCCCAATTAGTAGGGTTAGAAATGCGTCAGATCGAGAATGCTCTTCGTTCAAGCGTTGAGGGTTTAATTAAGAACTTTTCCGTTGGAGGGAAGTTTCTAAAGAAAAATGAAAAATCTTAATTTAGATAAATGGCTTCCTGCAGAAGTTGAAGCATGGAAACTTCCCCATAGATCAACTACATCTGGTCAAAAAAAACATTATAAATCCGGATTGAATAAATTGCCAAAAGCCCAACGAAAAAGGGGGCAGCTATAGAAACTACAACACCTCTTAAAGCAATTAGACTTAAATGCCTGGAATGTTCAGCTGACAGCGCTTCAGCAATTAAAGATTGCATAATCAGCGATTGCCCTATATTTCTTTACCGGTTTGGGACCAACCCAAAGCGTAAGGGCATTAGCGGGGGAATTGATAATTTCTCAGAAAAAAGGCCTTTAAGACTAGAAACCATAACTAACAAATAAATAATATGTACGGAGAAGCAACTGTTCTTACTCCCACGAAAGAAGAGATAGGATCCGGCCTATCTTCAGAAAAACGTCTCTGGTTTAATCTCGAAGAAGCATCAGAATATTTAGGAATACATTCCGACACATTGCATAAATACGTACAATTCGGGTTAATCAAGACGACGGATGGAATTCGATATCCCGAGGGATTACGCATAGAAAAGAAATCAATTGAAGAACTAAAATTAACTCCAAATTGGTTAAAAAATTTCCAAAAATATACAAAGAAAAAACCTGTTCCTGTCCAAACCGATATTTTATTGAGGAAGCAATCAGGGATTATTCGAGAAATCAATGATTTATATAAAAATGGCGAGCCCTTAACTCCCATGTATGTAATGGACCATAATTCTGGCCTTTATCAAAGGACGGTACGTTATTTTGGAACCTATCTTGAGGCAATAAAGGCCGCTGGGATAGAACCCAGTAAAATATATATAAAAGGCAATAAGGGCAGCAGATTTAAGGAGCAATTAAAAATATTGAATGAAAAGAAAGAGAGTAAGCAGAAAATTTTGCTATTGAAAATTAAGAAACTATTTGAAGACGGACAACTAGACTATAAGACAAGACAAAAATTAAATGGTGTAGTTTCTGGATATCTGGGGGGATGGCAGAATGTCTATGAATTATTGAATATAAAGGTTGTAAGAGGAAAAGATAGAATAGAGGCAAAAGAGACGAAAGAAGATATTATTGCTGAAATGGGGATTTTGACAAAACGGATAGATTTAAGAAGAGAGAGGAACGAGCATAGGTTCATGTTTACTTTTAAAGAAGATTATGAAAAATTTTTAAGGTTTGACCGTCAATATGCAGGGTGCACAATAGAAAAATATTTAACCGATCTTACGCGGTTTCAAAAATTTGTCAAAAAAGATTTAGATAAAATAACAGAAGAGGATATCAGGAATTTTTTATTATTTCTAAAAGAGCAAAAAATAAAAGATATTTATCTTATTTCATGTTTGCGAAATTTTTATAAGTGGTTGTCCTATAAATTAAATAACGAGAATATTAGAACAATTAGTTATTATTTAAACAACATCATAAGGATAAAATTAAAAAGAGAGATACTGTCCGATCCTATTACATCAGAGGATATAGATAAATTGAGAAGTTGCCTCCAATTTTATAAGCAATCTAGTTGCTCTTCTCGGTTCCATAAAATAATAATAAGAGATATCGCACTCTTTGAACTTTTAATTACCACAGGAATGCGTCAGGGGGAATTAAGAAAGTTACGTTACAATGATGTTGATTTAGAAAAGAAAATCATCATTATAAGAACATCTAAGACTGGCCTTCCAAGAAAAAGTATATTTGGCGAGACCGCGCTTAACGCTCTAAAAGAATATTTCGTAATGAATAATTTTGCTCCAGATGATTCAATCTTCCTAATGAACCAAGGAAATTGTGTCCATTATATAGTAAAGAGGTGGAAAGAACGTGCAAGGATTGATAAGAATCTCCATGCCCATCTATTTAGGCATTATTTTATAACAGAGACATTAAGGCGCGGAGTTTCGGTTCAGAATGTGGCTAAACAAGTTGGACATTCCAATCTAAACAGCACTTTTTATTATGCCAATACAGATATTGAAACTATCAGAAAAGATTTAGAAAGAAGTAAAATTTAGATAAATATTGCGGGAAAACCGCCAAAATCGCCCCTAGGAGCCACGATTCCAGTCAAGGAGGCATCGGAATAGGCTAATCAGGAGTTTTTTAAAATCTTCCCACTCAAGAGGGCGGATTCTATAAAAAAAGGGCATTGTAGAAACCTATGTCAACCCAAAATCCTAAAAATTGCCTAAAAGAAGAAAATTTTAAGGTTTTTCTGGAGTTTGAGCATACAATAGATGCAGAAAGGCGCCTCCTAGATATCTTTGAGTTTCTCTTAGAAGAAGAGCAGCCAGCAGAAAATAATTCTGTTCTTGAAAATGCGGTGGTATAATAAGCGCAACCAAAAGGCAAGATATGAGAATAGCCATTTATGCCCGGGTAAGCACTGAAAAACAGGAAAAGCAGGAGACAATCAATTCCCAGCTGCAGGTCCTAAGGGATCATGCGAAGAAGAATAATTACATTGTTTCTCAGGAATACGTTGATAATGGCTATTCAGGTGAATTACTAGACAGGCCAGCCCTGGATAAATTAAGAGATGATGCCAGAAAGAAACTCTTCGAAGTTGTTTTAGTTCATTCCCCGGACCGCCTTTCCCGAAAATTCATTTACCTAGGTTTGCTGCAGGAAGAATTAAAGAAATACGATATCAATACCGTCTTTTTAAACCGACCGGACAGCAAAGATACCCCGGAAGAGAATCTTTTAAACGGAGTCCAGGGATTAATAGCAGAATATGAGAAAGCCAAGATCCTGGAAAGGACCAGGAGAGGCAAGATCCACAAGGCCCAAAGCGGCATCCTTATAGGCAGTATAGCCCCTTATGGTTATAGATATGTTAAGAATGGCGCTATAGGCCATTACGAAATAAATGACCAAGAAGCCAAAATAGTAAAGTTGATTTTTAATCTGTTTATCAATAAGCGCCTAAGCATCCGGAGCATCGCGAAAGAACTAACCAGGAGAAACATCCCCCCGCGCCAAGGAAAGCTTTGGCGAACAAGCAGCTTGCATAGGATCATCCGCAATGAGACCTATGCCGGCATAACCTATTACAACAAGCACATGGCAGTAGAATCCAAGAACCACAATAGCGTTGCTAAATATAAAAGGGCAAAAAATACGAGCATGCGTTTGCGCCCCCGGGAACAATGGATCCCCATTAACTTGCCGGATGATCTCAGAATAATAGATAAAGACATCTTTTCTTTAGCTCAACGTCAGTTAAAGCAAAATTCCGAATCATCTTCAAGGAACGTGAAATATCGATATCTATTACGAGGATTAGTTAAGTGCGGTAAATGTGATTCTCCATTTCAAGGGGTCTCTTATCATGGAGATTTATATTACAGATGCGGCAATAGACACCGGACCTTTCCCTTGCCAAGAGAATGTCATGCAGCTGCAGCCAGGGCGAATGACCTTGAAAATATAGTATGGAATACATTTTGTGATGCAATTAAGGACCCTTATTTGATATCTGATCAGCTTGTTAAGTTACATGAGAAAAATAAAAGCAATAATAAAATTAACAATATCGAATTGATTGATAAGGAGCTGGAATCTCTCAGGGTTGAGGAAAGCCGGTTGTTAGATGCTTACCGGGAAAATATCATTACCATGGACCAGTTAAAGGATCAGATGGCCAAGGTCCAGGATAAAAGGAAATACCTGGAACAGGATAAGCGAGACCTGGTTATCAAACAAGAAAAAAATCTTTCCATGCTTTCGTTAAAGAAGACGTTACAAGATTATCGCGAGCAGATATCCCGGCGCCTGGATAAGGTTAATAACGATTTTGAATCAAAAAGATATCTGCTTTCGCGGGCCCTTATCAAAGTAACATTGGATGATAAGCAAGTAAGAATTAAGGGCATTATCCCAGTTAACCCTCCCGGAGAGTCCGCACTTAGTAATATTGCGTCCACAACATCAGGATGTTGTGTCCGCCTGCAACTGCTACTTCCAATGCCCTTTTAGCCGAATATTGGCCTTTGACTTCCGAGAAATCTATTTGATACTCAGAATTTTGCTTAAATAATTCTTTTAAATCTAATTTCAAGGGTTTTACTGTATCGGGGCTATTAAGAAACTCTACAGTCTCCCTTAATGTCTTTAATGGCCAGACGCATATACCTAAAACTATAGCTGCCTCTTTAGCATTATGGCAAGGGACAATGATATTCTTAATTTTAGATGCGGACAAAGCAATACTTATAGGTAAAATTCCCCGTGTCGGCCGAAGAGAGCCGTCTAAAGATAACTCGCCTAGGATACAGTACTCTTTTAATTTTTCACCGTTTAATTGTTGGGTTGCAGAAAGTATGCCTAGTGCGATAGCCAGGTCAAAACAAGCGCCCTCTTTTTTTATGTCTGATGGTGCCAGGCTTATCGTAATTCTTTCACCCGGCCAAGCGAATCCGGAATTTTTAATTGCAGATTTAACACGTTCTCTACTTTCTCTTATAGCTGTATCAGCTAATCCGACCAAGGTTACGCTCGGTAACCCCCTTGAAACATCCACCTCTATCTCTATGGGATAAACTTCTAAGCCTAAGAGTCCAAAACTAAAAACCTTTGCCAGCATCTTTCGTCTCCTTCAATGAGCACGCGACTTATGGAGTACCTATTTTACAAATACGACATAAATCGCTGTGCGAATTGAGCACTTAATGCTCTGATTTAGCGCACCTTGCCATATAGGATTGGCAAGTGCGCACTTACTGTGAGAAATCCCTGTGAGCGTAAGCGAACAGGGATAATCCCGTGTCACTGACAAGTATTCTACGGTGACTTGGGGTAAGTTCGGGCATACAAGCTATGTTGCTTCTCTGCAGTAGGCTGCTTCATAACTTGTGCCCTCACTTATAATAGACGTAAAGAGTATTAAAATCTAACTGAAAAATTTAGATTTTTGATGGCCAAATTGTCTTTTTTGTTGACAACTTAGTATATAACGCTAAACTATATCTGATGGTGCGTTAGATTAAAAACAGGCTTAAGGTTAAACTTGCCTGAAACCTGCAAGACACTAACTGTAAGCTAAATGATAAGGCAACTCTTCAGGCAGGAGTTGCCTTTTTGTTTTTAGCTAAGGAGGTAAAAGATGTGTAAAACCTGCGCAGCTCATAAAGCTAAGCCGAAGAAGAAAAAGAAGAAATAAAATCAGTATTAGACAGTAGCAACAGGGCTATTTTTAAAAGGGTATTGTTCAGCATAAATAATCGGTTAACTATGCCAAAAAAAAATATTCTAAGAGGCGCTATATTCATTATTACTGTTTTTATCCCCATCTCAGTTTTTTCTGACGTGCTACAGGAATATCGCAATACCGTTAATATTCTTGAAAAGATTCACGATGATAAAACAGGCGAATACATTATGTACTCAGAATGCTCTCAAAAAGCATATTCAGAAGGCTACCCCCGCTTAGGGTATCTTTTTTATGCATTAGCAAGCTCTGAATCAATAAATGCCGGTAATTTTAGAGAGCTGTTAACCGATTTAGGCATCCAAGTAAAAGAGGCCACAAAACCAAAAATAAAATCCTCTGATACAAAAACCAATCTCAAGGTAGCCATTGATATGGAACTAAGAGAAATAGATAAAATATACCCTGTTTTTATTAAGAGGCTTAATTCAGAGTATAACAAGGAAGCCATTCGTAGCATTAAATATGCCGGGGAAGTTGATAGGCAGCATCTGGGCATTCTACATGCCGGGCATTCGTTCATTGCTTTGGTGTCCAGCACATTTATGAAAAAAATTGAAGAGACTTCTATTAAGTATTTTGTGTGTCAGATATGCGGCTCTACGGTTATAGAGCTTCCCAGGATGATCTGTCCGATTTGTAGTTCCCCAGTTTCATCCTATAAGGAGGTAGCAAAAACTGAGCATTTTTATATGCTTTATGATAAAAATAATAGATAAGGAGGCTGAATGCGAGAACATTTAGGATTTTTAAAGACATCCAGTTTAGTGGTAAAAATAGCTGCTTGTATTTTCTTGTTTCTTGGCATTACCGGAGGCATAGCTGTCACTATGGGGCTTGTGCCCGGTAACCCGCGCTGGATGGGATTAGTGCTCCTGGCAATATATGCCTTCTTGTTCTTCCTTCTTTATCTTATCGCCAAAATCGCAGATTTACTGGTTAAGATAATTAACGAGATAAAAAAAGAATAGACTAAAACTTAAGCCGCTTTTCTTTTCTTGTCAGTCAACCTTTTTTCGCCTTCAATTTTCATTTTCCCCTTTACAAAATATTATTAGCTCTGTATAATAGGTTGGCGCGGTAAAGAAGCCCTTAGAATCAGAAAGGTTTGGGCTATAAACTTCTGTTACGCGGTGAAAAAAAGTAAGAAGGTGCAATTTCTTCAAAAATTAAAACAAGAAACGAAAGGAATAATTAAGAATGTCAACAGTGAAAAATAAGCGAAAAAATAAAGTGCTAAAATTGGCTTTACCCAAAGGGAGCCTCCAAGAATCTACCTTTAAAATGTTTAAAAAGGCAGGTTTTAATATCTCTTTGCCTTCAGAGCGTTCCTACTTTCCCTCCATAGATGATTTAGAGATAGAAGCGGTTCTTTTGCGGGCCCAGGAAATACCCCGTTACGTAGAGATGGACTTAGATTGCGGTATTACGGGTGAAGATTGGATTTTGGAGAGTAATTCTGATGTGGTAAGAATTGATGAATTGGTGTACGCCAAGCAGTCTCTAAAACCTGTGCGCTGGGTCATTGCTGTGCCGGAAAATTCATCAATAAAGACATTAAACGATCTAAACGGCAAACAGATAGCCACCGAACTCGTCAATGTCACAAAAAGATTCCTGAAGGTAAATAAAATAAAAGCAGATGTTGAATTTAGTTGGGGAGCCACTGAAGTAAAAGTTGCTCAAGGGTTGGTTGAGGCCATAGTTGAACTTACCGAGACTGGAAGCAGCCTAAAGGCTAACAAATTGAAGGAGATCGCCACAGTTTGTGAGTCTACCACCAGATTCATCGCAAATCGCAGGAGCTCAAACGATAAGTGGAAACGCGAGAAGATGGAGCAAATAGTGCTTCTTCTAAAAGGCGCCATTGCCGCGGAAGAAAAGGTAGGCCTGAAAATGAACGTTAAAAAAGCCGACCTTAAGAAAGTAATTGCCGTTCTGCCGGCGCTAAAAAAGCCTACCATTTCAGGACTTTCCGAGGAAAGCTGGGTTGCCGTTGAGACAATAATTGATGAACGGGTTGTGCGGATATTAATTCCTGAATTAAAAAGGGCAGGCGCAAGCGGAATCATCGAATATCCGTTGAATAAAGTAATATATTAAAAGCGCAAAGCTTAAAGTGTAAAGCGCAAAGCGAAAGGCAAAATTTAAACAAAAAACTTTATTTTTACGTTGCAGTTTTGACTTTTGCATTTTGAGTTTTAAGGTCTGACGACCAAAGGGAGGAAGAGATGCCTTGCGGCAGAAAGAGAAAAAAGAGAAAGATAAAGACGCACAAAAGAAAGAAGATGCGCCGTCGTCTCCGCCATTTAAAAAAGAGGGCCTGGGGTTAATAAGCCGTAACTAAGCAGTTTA
>JAPLLU010000048.1 GCA_026387385.1 Candidatus Omnitrophota bacterium | reverse complement strand
TAATAATGTTTATACGTTTCCGCAAGATGAGGCTAAATTGACCACTACCTGGAAAGAACCTTTACCTGAAGGCGCATATGATCTTGTCCTTACGCTGGATATAGGCAAGGCATTGGAAGAGGCTGGGCTGGGCAGAGGCCCAGTTATCACTAAAGAAGCGGAAATTGAAATAGGTAAAAAAGGGGAGGTAGTGAGAGTAGGAAGACTTGAGTAAACAGATTTTACTTGCTGGATTAATGTTTTTAAAAGAGGATTGAGGCAAAAATCCTTTTTTATTTATAGGTACTTATATAATATTAAGACAATGGTTAATTAAAGCCAAGATATAAAAATGAAAAAAGTCTTTATAATCTTACTCGTAGTAATATTTTCTAATTCATTTATTTTACCTGCCTACCCTTATACAAGAATACCCGAATACTTATGTGAATTGGGTCTCAAATTTTATAATGAGGGCAACTATGAACAGGCCCTTTACGAGTTTAAGAAAGCATTGATAGCCAGGCCAGATTATGAACCCGCGATGAAATACATCCTGATGATTCAGCAGGAAAAGACGGCTAGAGAAAAAATGGAAGAGCTTCTTTTTATCCCGGACCAACCAACTGACATACCTGCCAAAGAAGTTTTTAAGGAAGGCATAAAAGTCCAGCCCGCGCCTAGAAAATCAGCTACTGTTTCCGGATCGATAAGAGAGCAGCTAGAACTTCTAGATTTGAGAAACGAAATGATTGCACAAAAACAGGCCTACTTCGTTCTGGCATCTGTGGGGATGCCAAAGCGTAAAGAAATCATACCCCCTAAGGTTATAATCTTGGATGAATTCTTTAAAGATATGCCTCAGCCTATGGAAATAGAACAGGGTAAAAGCATAGTCATCGCAGGTAAAAACATACAGAGGTTTTTACTTACTCAGCCTAGTATTTTACTGGTGGAAAGAAAGGGCCCCGATGAGCTCTTAATAACTGGTAAAGATATAGGTTATACGTATCTACATGTCTGGGATGACCGCGAACGCTGGACATTGGAATTTTTTACTACCCCACCTAGGCCCGTAGGTTTAACATTGGAAGAAGAGATGCGCTTGGCAGAAGAGAGGGCTGAAAATTTTAAATTGCGCTACACGATGGATTGGACATCTTATGAAACCGGCAGAAGAATATATTCATTGAAGAAAAGTTACAGCGGCTGGGCACACCTTCTAAGCCTAAATGGGTTCACTCCTTACGGCGACTTAGACGTTTCAACCAATATCAGACGCATTAAAACAAGCACCGACCTTACTTATTTTACTTTAGGCTTGACCAATGGTCTTATAGGGCCTTTTAAGGGTTTTAAATTACGCGGTTTTGATTATTCAATTCCTTTTTCAAATCTGGCTATTCCCAGTATAGATTTACGCGGCGTAACACTTACCTCTCCAGTATCTAATAAAAAAATTGAGTATGATGTTTTTTGGGGTAAAGAAGGCGGTGGCAGATACGGTAATCTTTCGCCCGGATTATCAAAGAGCATAGACTCGCTTATGACTGGTTTTAATATAAATTATTTGCCTACAGAAAAACAGATTTATAGATTTTCTTTAGCGCATGGATGGGGCAGAGACAGGGATCCCAATTTAAATTCTTACGGTTACGATTTTGATACGGGGTACAATTTTGACAAATGGGGAATAAATTATGAGATAGCCCAGGATTCACAGACATTCGCACACCTCTTGACCACTAATTATCATGTGCCAAATTTTAGACTTACAACGGAGTTAAGAGATATCGATAAGAATTTTAGATCAATAATTGGCCAAGGTTCCAGGGCAGGTGAATTAGGCCTATTATCGACTTTTTACTATACGCCCTCCACCGTACTTAGTATGTCCGGAAGATTAAATGCGTATAGAGATAGGCTTTATCCCAGTTTAGATAATGATGCGCGTTGGAATGAAGATTTCAATTATGAAGCAAACTATACGCTAGATGAACTTACCTCTTTGAGATTTGATTACGTCCTGCAGAATGATTTAGGAAAGGTAGGGCAGTCTCGTTATCAGAGTCCAGGCCTAGGATTAAGCCGTACGTTCGAGTTGATAAAAAAAGTATATACTTTTGCAAACTATCGCCACCAGGAAAACAAAAACTTTTCTTCTCCGGGATTAGATTATTTAAATGATAAAATACGCCTGGGCCTAAGATTTAACCTGATTAATGAACTTTATTATTATCTTAATAAGGAGTTTAATTGGCTGGAAGAAAGGTTTAGCGGTAACCGTTCTCAGCCTAATGCCATGGAGATGGGCCTGGATTGGTCAAAGCAGATTTTGGAAAGCCCATTTTATGGAAGCTTAAGATTTTCATACCGAGATGAAGAAGATACAAATTCCCCTTTAAGCTTTTTATCCGGTGAGGATTATATCGAATGCTACACCTCGCTTATCTACAGGCCAACCCCTGAAATAGAAGCTTATTGCTACAGTCGCATTCGTAATATTTGGGCAGATAACCCTAATGTCAACAAGCGAGTAGAAGCAGATTTTAATGCAGGGCTGCGTTACCTCTGGAATACAGGATTTCGTTGGGAATCGGAAGGGGCAATTGAAGGATATGTATTCAAGGATTTTAATGGCGATGGATTAAGGCAAAGGGATGAGCCGCCTGTGGAAGGGGTAAAGATTTGGTTAGGCAAAGATAAAAGTCAAGTAACGGATATGTTCGGTTATTATAAATTTAGTAAGGTAAAAGCAAAAAAAGCCTATGTAAATATTGATGTTGTAACTATCCCGTCCGGTTTTCTATTGACCGGCCCTGCTATTCAGGAAGCAGCAATAGCCCATCGTCAGACAATAGGAGTCAATTTTGGAATTATTAGCCGTTCAGAGATCACGGGTATTGTTTTCGAAGATTCCGATAGAAATGTCCAATTTGGTCCAAAAGATCTTGGGATTAGAGGGGCGGTGCTTCTGTTAGAGGACGGCACAAAAACGACTACTGATCCATCGGGAAGATATTATTTCAGAAATATAGGAGTGGGCAAGCATACCGTTACCCTGGATTTAAATAGCCTTCCATACAATTACCTGCCTGAAGTCCCTGTTTTTAAGGATATAGAGCTGTTTGAAGGGATAAGTTATAATTACAATATTCCCATAAGAAATATAGAGGAGTGATATTCTGCAGTCTCTTAGCGGCTATAGATAGTTTTTATTAAGAGCAGCGAATTATCTTTGTTACCAATATTTTTCTCAACTTGAGCATCTTGCTGTATGACTGCGAGATCTTGCTGTTCAGTTTTCTCTTTTTGATAATCAGGATTCACAGAGGCATTGATTCTCGCATTTTCTTCAATAAGAGGCGCATTTACTCCAGGTATGGCCGGAATAGTGCAGGATATCATAATGGTAGAACTCTCGCCGCAAATGCATACATCGGTTAATAAAGGTAGAACTAACAGGACGAGCGTTATCTTTATCAAGATTTTTTTCATCGGTTTACCTCGTATTATCCTTCCATAGCAGTGGCTTAAATCCTCCGCAAGATGTTGTTAGATATCCTATCGTTACTACCGTGGCAGGTGGGGACAATTATCACCTAAAATTTCTTCAAACCTACTTTCAAAATCTTTTTCTGATTTAATATTTTCTCCGTTAATGTTTAATTTCTTTGCAAACTCTACTAACCAGGAAAGGATTTTTGCCCGCGAGAGCTTTGCGCCTGTAGAAAATAAGGCATCTTTGCCGAGTTTATCTAAAAAGTCCACTTCTTCACGGTTTAAAAATGTCACTACGCGCTGATACTGTCCTTGTAATGCCAGGTCTTTCATTTGTTATATCCTTTGCAAAAAAAAGCCTCGAGCTAGAGAGAGCCGAGGCTTAATAAAAAAACCCTAAAGGCATTTTTAGGGTTTACTCCTTTTGGCAGCGCAGCCTCCCAAATTTCTTTTAGGGACTGTCGCTTTGCGCCCCAGCATTCCTGCTAGTTTGCCTTTATCACTAGGTGTTCCTAATTGTCAAACGTGCTTTACCTCTTACAATTAGAGCATAACATAAAATTTAGCAAATTTCAAGGTTAGCAATTGATAAATTTATACTTTTACAAAAGAATAATTTAACTAAGAATACTATACTACCTGAAATAATTAGTCGAGGTATACGTCAATGTGGCCTGTTTGGCGCAGCCTTATCTGTTCAGCGTAAGGCGAAGGGATTGTATCCTGAAGTATGGTTACGGGGTTTTGGTCCTTATCAATAAAAGTTATCTTTTTCGGCTTCACTGCATTTCTTCCGAACGTATCTTTTCTTTTAGGGTTGTGATAAATCACTCTGACTTTACCCAAGAAATTAAAGCTGTAAGCCTTATCTTTCTTCGTAAATAACCATCCCGGCAATATCGGGCTGACTTTTAAGTTTAATTCTTTATTGTTATTTAAGATAAAAGGTGTCTTGCCTAAATTCATTATCAACCATATCTGTAAAAATTCTGCGGTAGAGCCGGAGAGACGCGCGACAAAACCGTTACCGTGCAGACTTTCATCAGCAAATGCGCTGCTTACCAAGAAAGAAGAATTTTCCAGGATACTGCGTCCGTATCATTCAGGATCCTGGAAGGGGATAAGGGCATTCCTAAAGTCCTCAAAAAATTCTTTATGGAGGCCTTGTTTTAATAGCTCCAGAAGATATTTGTACTCCATATGCAGCCATATAGATTCATGTTCAAGCCATCCGGGGCTAAATACACGGCACCTGCCGATCTCTTCAGGCATATTCTTAAGTGATTCTGTTACTTTGTACATCTTCAATTTTTTATCATAAAGCCGGCAGGCTTTTGTCGCTCTGTATATTGCCCTTGCATCAGTTCCGTTATCGGATAATCTTAGTGCATGCATCTGTGATTCCAAAAACAATGGTAATTTTATCTGGGAAAATTTAGTGGGTTTAACATGAGATGGCGATATAGTTTTATGCTCGATGGCTTCGTTTATAAAATAAGGATAATAAATATGTTCCTTTTTATCCTTGGCTTTAGAAATACCTATATCGACTTTCTCGATAGCTCTGAGTAAAATCGGCATCAAGGCATCAGTTGTCATTTCTATCTCTTTACCGCTGAATCCAAGCCTAGTCTTATGGCGATAGCCCTCCTTAAGATAATAACTATTATCCCAATATTGATAGTCTTTATCTTGGGAATGGCTGTTTAAGTATTCCTGAATCAGGCTGTCTAAGTTAATTAAGAAATCATGGATCTCTTCAGTTATATTGAGGTTGCCTACCCTAGTTTTATCTAGGGACTCTTTAATAAAAACAAGCAGCCTCTTTAGCTCGAAAGTCTCACATATAGAGGAACCGAACAAAGCAGGGAGGCCGTTTAGCGCGTCAAACCAGTTAGGTTTATCCGCCTCCATTTCAATACCCATACCAGAAGGATCCAGAGAAGCCAGCTTATTTACTAATATGCATAATAATTTATTTATCAGGGTAGTCTGGTAGATTTCCCCCTGGCCAAATTGCGTTCTTGCAACGTGAGGCAAAATAGTCCTTTTTCTGATCATTTCTCTTTTAATGTTATCGGAAACAACAGCGTGCAACTGCCTTATTTTGCCATCTTTTAAGATGTATTTTTGTTCTCTGGGCTTAACAATTTCTGTATTATCATAAAAGGTAAAGGCCTTCTTTAGAAAAATGATTTCTTTGAGTTTTTCAGGATAAAGAGCCAAGTAACTTTCCAGCGAATCAAGGTTATAAGTCCAGTGGTCTGTCCAGAAACCTTCTCCGTGCTCGGCTTCCTGGTTTCTGATGCACAGGGGAATCAGGGTGTTAAGAAAATCATCAAAAGATGCCCTCAATTTGATTTTATTTTCCTTAAGAAAAATAATTATTTCACCCGGAGTAAAAGGCTTATTTAAGAATTCCACGACCTTCAAAAAGCCTTCTTTTTTAAACAGCTTTTTCAGCGCGGACTGAAATTTATCCGTATCTTTAAGCATAAAACTTATGCCTTTTACCACCAAAGGATTAAATCCGTCTGACTGCAGGAAGTTAAAAAAGGTAATTATATTATCGTCCTGTATATCAGGGTTAAACCATACGGAACATCTACGGTTTTGATTCATATCGCGGTAATTGCCGTTACCTTGAGAAAAATAGGTAGGCTGGATTTGAAATTTGTTGTAGTCTCTCTCTAAGTCTCCGTGTTTCCTTGAATATAAATAGAATACAGAATTAGTCAAGGCGCCATCGTTTACCTTATTTGCATTAAGAGGCTGTTTAAAAATTATCGGATATCCTCCGCGCATAACATTATCTAGATAAGTCTGTTCGGCATAAAGGTCGAATGCCCTAGAGCTGCTTTTGGTATTTATGTCTTCCTGCAACGCCTTTATTATTTTTCTATTTTCTTCTTTTTTTTGATTCAGGTACCCTGGCTTTATAATCCTAGTCAGGGAAGAATTTAAAGCATCTTTACTCCTCATATAGCCGACCAGTGAAAAGACTTCTTTTTGAGAGTTTTTATTCAATTCAAAAGTTAACAGCGCCATGCCGCAGGGTGTTTTGCTTTTGATAAATTCTTCTGTTGGATGGTGAAAATTCTTAAAGGATAAGAATTTTCTTGGACAGGAAAAATCAGTAACCGGGCCAAATATATTTTGGGGGTCAACCACAGGCCTTATAATCTTAGGCAGAATTCCGTCATAATGGAACCCCAGGTAGAAGTTTCCTTCTTTTATGTGTATTACTTCCGGCCTGTCAGTCGGGTCTACATCCAGTTTATAGAAAGGAACGCCCTTATCAAGGTTTTCAACATTCATCCAGGCCTCAATGGTGCGGCCAAGTTTTTTTAAGAACAGATTGCTCGTGCCAAAAGGAACAATCTGGGGAAGGCCGTCAAGTATTTGTATCTTTTTAGTAGCAGAACCAACATTTCTGATAGTTAAAATCCTTGCCAGGGCAGCATAGGAGTCATCGGGAATAGTAAAATATTCTACCTCCACCTCAAGGCCTAAAGTTAAATTATTTTCTTTAATCTTTAAGTCATAAGAGGTAATACTCATCTCATTTCTAAGATTGTATTGTAAATTTGCAAAGCCGTTATGAAATGGTTCGTAAAGAATAGTCCTTTTACCGGTAAGCACCTTAATAAATGTGCGGAAGCCCTGCAAGGAAACGAATTGCCAGGCTTTATTAGCAGGGAAGAATTCCAATATGGAGCGGTCTTTATCCTTTGTGCCGAAGCTCGCTATTGCCTGTCCGCGGTTAACAAAGAAGACCCACATGGGTATACCGAACTTTCCGGCAATACCAGGAAAGAAGTCGGCAAAGGGTTTTGAGAAATTATAGTTCTCTATTATAAACTCGCCGCTTGCATTAAGGTAATATTTAGGTGTCTTGTCACTTAAAATTCTGCTCATAGCTAACGCTCGCTTATTTTAACAATTTAAATGCAATCTTATTTAAACCCGTCTTGAATTGTTAACTAATAATCTTATTTATTGTACATTTATTTTTAGTTTTGTCTACAACTTTCTATATCTATTGAAAGAAGACACAAGAATACAAAGACATTTGCCTGCTGGAAGGTTAACTCTAAACCAATCTCCAGTTTTTAAGTTATGAGTTGTGAGTTATGAGCTTGGAGTAATACTCCTAACTCCAAACTCCCAACTCTAAACTTGAATCTTTCATTTTGTAGCCTGCAGCCTGCAACTTGCTGTTCGCTGATATCATGCCTGCCTGCCGGCAGGCAGGGTGTCCTGGTGACTTCCATCACTTTTCTTACTATTCCTAATAGTCTTTGACTTTTTGAACAAAGGATGTTATCATAAAAAATAAATTTCTCAATAGGAAGGTAAAATTATGACTATAACCAAGGATACAGTTAAATATGTAGCGCATCTTGCGCGTATTGAATTGAAAACTAAAGAGATAGAGAAACTCTCTGAAGAGCTCAAAGATATTTTAGGCTTTATTAATAAGCTAACTAAAGCCGATATACAAAATATTAGCCCTACAAGCCATATCTTACCTATTAATAGCGTGTTAAGAGATGACCAGAGGCAAGCGTCTCTTAGTTGCGATGAAGCCCTGAAGAATGCCCCCAGCAAAGAGGGTAATTTCTTTGT
>JAPLLU010000019.1 GCA_026387385.1 Candidatus Omnitrophota bacterium | reverse complement strand
GCGTTTTTTTCGGTCTTTATCGCGGTAGCCCGCGGTTATATAAATTTTATCGCGCTTTATTCTCTTATTTTTATCGTCATTGCTTTTCGCGTATCAAACATTCTGAGAAAATACTACCATGATAAATTACGCCTAGTGGAATCATCCAAGTTAGCCATTGCGTTACAAACATTGGTAAGTATCTTTTTAATCTTGTCGATCATACGATGAAGAAAATTATAGTTATGGGAGCAGGGTTTGCTGGTTTTTCAACTATAGAAGGCCTCTCTAGCATAAGAGGGAAAACGGCTGTTACTCTTATAGATAAGAAGCAATCTGCTGATTTTTTACCTTTGCTCCCGGATTGCCTGGGGAGACAGATAAACCCGCAATATCTGCGCTGTGATATAGAGCACTTCTGCAAAAGATTAGGTTTTAGATTTTTAAGAGATGAAGTAAGGGCGGTAGACCTGGTAAATAGGGCAGTTACGACTTTAACAGGTACATTGGAATATGATTACCTTGTCATTGCCAGCGGCTCAGAAACCAACTTTTACGGAAATCAGAATATAAGAGAATATGCGTATACATTGGATAGCGCAGATGATGCCGTAAGATTATCCAATTTATTAGGGAAAGAGAAAATTGATAATTATATAGTCGCAGGTGGCGGCTATACAGGAATAGAGGTGGTTACTAACCTGAGATTATATTTAGATAAAGTTAAGAGAAAGGGATCAATAATAATTGTTGAGCGCGCACCAGCTATTTTAGGACCGCTTCCGGAATGGATGAAAGATTATGTCACCGATAACTTGAGAAGATTAAGTATAGAAGTTATGGTTAACAGTACAGTTGAAAGAATAGAAGGTGGCAGGGTTTTTGTTTCCGCAAGGAAGGTGTTTGATAATACGTTAGTAATCTGGGCAGCAGGAGTAAAAACAGCAGGCTTTATCCAGGATTTAAAGGTAGAAAAGAATCCGCAAGGAAGGATTAAAGTGGATGATTATTTGAAATTAAATGAGAGCTGTTTCGTAATAGGGGATGCAGCATACTTTTCTTATAAAAATAACTTTTTGCGTATGGCAGTGCAATTTGCGATATTCCAAGGCAGGTGCGTAGCTGCTAATATAATAAATTCAATAAAAGGGCGTAAGCTTAAGAAATATACTCCGATAGATTTTGGTTATATCATTCCCATGGCCAATAATAACTCCTGCGGTACGGTATTCGGTCTAAATTTAAAAGGATTTTTACCCACGGCCTTACATTTTATAATGTGTATTTATCGTTCGCGCGGATTAAGGAATAAGTTTGGTGTTATTAAGACTTTGATAAGAAGAAGATGTACCATGTAGGCATAGCTTAAGGAATAAATAATGGCATTATAAACATGATTGTTTATATGAGGAAAAAAGATTTTCTAAATGAAGAATCTTCTTAAGGGAATTTCATTCTTACTTATTGCTTCGCCTAAGTTTAAGGCGCTTGCAAGAATATTTAAAAGAGAGGAAGAATTTAAGATTTTAGACGTAGGTTGCGGTAATCATTCTCCTGTAATGACCAAAAAGTATTTTCCAAAATGCTACTATTACGGGATAGATAAAGATATATATAATTATGATGAAGAAGATAAAATAGCAATGGATGAATTTTATAGACTGGATTTGGAAAAGACAGATTTGTCTGTTTTAGAGGAAGATTTTTTTGATGCAATAATTCTCAATCATGTTATTGAACATTTGCATAATGGATTAGAATTGATTAAAAATCTGACAAAAAAATTAAAGAGCAAAGGGATAATCTACATCGAGTTTCCTTCAGAAAGATCACTTTTCTTACCAACCATGAAAGGCACATTGAATTTTTTTGATGATCCTACACATGTTAAAATATATACCATTGCCGAAATAAACGTTATTTTGTTTGCGGATAATTTTAATATTTTAAAACTTGGAGTTAGAAGAGATATACCAAAAGCCCTATTAACCCCTTTTACGTTTTTGT
>JAPLLU010000115.1 GCA_026387385.1 Candidatus Omnitrophota bacterium | reverse complement strand
CAGTGTATACATAACTTCATAACTGGTAGGCCTATCTATCGTAGTAAAAATCTTTTTTCCTTCATATAGCGGTTGATAAGAATAACCCAGATTTCGGATATCCTCTTTCTTTACTCCCATAGAAACCAGGGCCTGCTGAATAGAATTAATTCTATTTGTGCTCTCCTCAAATGCCCGCTCCAGCCTTTTTTCTTCAACCCTCATCTTTATATTGAAGTACACCTTATCCGCAAGTACCTCAATCTTCCCCTGGCCCTGAACAATTAATCTGGGATACTCTTCATCGCAACATCGCGCATCACATTCAGAAGCTGCATAGCTAGTCTGATAAAAAATAACCGCGGCTACCAAAGCTAACAATCCACCTAATCTCCTCTTATACTTAAAACTCATACTGCCTCCTTTTTCTAATGAGTAGTTAACTCACGCTTTCAGTCTAATCAACTCCAGTTTCTTTGCTCTCGGTAAATTCTTTATTGCAGCTTCGCGTTTCAACGCTTCGGGCTTAGTGAAGTTATCTTCACTATACAATAATTCAACCGGCAACCGGCATCTGGTAAACCGGCAGCCGTTTCCGGAATTATGGGCTTGTATTCGGCGGGATAAATCAGTGGTAATCCCGGTGTAGAGCTTGGAATCTTTACACCGGATAATATATACAAACCAAGGCGCAGGGTGTTTGGTAACATCTTTAAGCTTACATTTCATTACTCCTTACCTCCAGATATACCACTCTCTGCTCAAAGGGGAAACGTCTGTATTCAACTTAAAGCTTAAGGATTTTTCTTTAACTGTGCTTCTAGCTTCTTTATCTTCTCGCAGAGCTCCTCTATCTTTTTGCGTTCGGTGATGTCTTCAATAGCAAGTATGATTAACTTAGTACGATTTGCCTCCAGATAAATTCGGCAGGCATTCAGAAGCATTATTCGCTTGCCAATACCGGGAAAATCATGTTCGACCTCAAAGTCATCAAAATTTGTGGCCTTAGGAAGGATATCCTCCAGCAACTCCCGCAGTTTCGGGATATCCCATTGGCGATTGCCTAAATCATAGATATGTTGCCCCTCGGTCTCCTCAGGTTTTACCTTGAAGACCTGACAGAAGGAACGATTGGCTAAGGCTACGCTTAAATCTTCGTACAGAATTATTAAGGGCCCACGCACGGTATTTATGATGCACTTCGTGTATTCGAGGGCATCCTGAATTTCCAGTTCTTGCATTTTCTTTTTATTTTCCACGGGTTACCTCCGTTCATTAGTAAAAAAATGACTTTCTTCTAATTTGCTCCTTTAACTTTTAGATGCTCTTTTGCCTTCTGTAATCTTTCAGGAAACTTATCTTTTTTAAACTGTGAAACCCATCCCTTTATAATAATCCACCCGCCAAAACGCATCAAATCATTGCGCCATGGCCGGTACCATTTTCTCCATCCCGATCCGATATTATGCAGAAAGAAAATCAAAGCAGGAAAAGAAACTATATTCAACGCTATCATAAACAAATGTCTAAAACGGTAAAATTTGCCCATAAGCTTCCTGATAGAAAGCTGCATTTCTTCGGCAGTCATAGGCGCATCAGGTTCAAAGAGCGGAAAATTACCGTCATAATATTCCCAGCCCACATCCTGAATCGGGTAAACCCTGTTTTGCATAGCGAGCCTCTGCCTTAATTCTGTACCGGGTAGAGGCCCCGGCAATAAAATTTGTATTGTGTCAATTTTAGCTTTTCTGATAAAATTCCTAAAACGCTTTATCCGCTCTTTGGCCGACATTTTAAAATTCACGCCTTCTTTTACCGGATAGCCAAAGATAAACATGCCGTGTATTAAAAATCCAAATTTATGAAATATCTTTGTCAAGGATATCATGTCTTCGGGCATTAGATGTTTGTTCATTGCCTTTAGCTCTTCTTCAATAGGCGACTCGAAACCAATAGCCGCCGTGTTAATGTTCGCTTCGCGCATCGCAGAAAGAAGTTGAGGGTCTTTGGCTTTATCCAGCCTTATTTGAACGGTTAAATCCAGCCTTCTGCCTATATCTTTTTGATAATCCCTGAGCATATTACAGAACCTTATTGTTTCATCCCGTTCTTGCCCGAAAAGGTCATCAACGACAAAAAACTTCCTGGCATCCTGTGTTTCCAGAAGAAAACTTATCTGTTCAAGAAGTCTTTCAGGCGGGGCATGCCGGGGTTTTCCTTTGACAGTGCAAAACTCGCAATCCATACCACAGCCCCGAATCCTTTCAACCGGATAAGTCTTAATCTTAGCATAACGCACCAGGGAAAAATTCGGCAAAGGGAACTTCCCAAAATCAGTTATGGGCGCTCTTCTGGGAGTATAAATAACTTGTCCATCCTTTAAATAGGCAATGCCTTTAATCTCGCTTAAATCTCGTTTTGCTTCTATGGCTCGCAGAAGCTCTCCAATGGTTTCTTCTCCTTCACCGATAACCACATAGTCAATGCCGGAATTCAATGCCTCGGCTATATTATCTGTAACAAAATGCTGTCCCCCCGCTATAATCACAATCCCTTTATCTTTATAAAAACGGGCGAGGTCATAGAGCCTGGGAATCGTGCTAGTCAATCCGCCATAGAATCCCACCACATCTGCGGGCCTTAAGCTTTGCAAAAACTCATGGTCGGCTCCCACCGAACCACTTTTAGGGCCGTATCTGCGCAGATTATTCTCATCAATAACTTCAACGTCCCATCCTTCCGTTTCATTCGCAACGCTGGCAACACATACCGGACCCAAAGCCGTAGTCTTATTAGCGATATGCGAATAAATATTAAACGCTGGATACGCCGGAATGATAATTCTTAATCTAAATCTTTTTTTGGATAAGTCTAGAGTCATGTTTAATGAGGCCGCAATTTTAGGCGGAGGAATTTCTTTGTTTAAAAACAGCTAAAAGTCATTCCTAATGATTATCCCATAATAATCTTTTATTGAACGCAGGGAATTAATAAGCATCGATCCTAAATAATAACTTAAAATAATAATTATTATAGTCAAGATTATCTTTTTCTCCCGGCTAAAACGAGGGTTTAACCAAACCAATGGCAAAGCCAGGGGGCCTACGCATAGGAAAGCAATAACTATCGAATAAGGCTTAAAATACCATTTAGTCTGCGGGCTCTTCTCCTTTAACATCTCTCCGCAATATCTGCATTTTATAGCTTCTTCCTGAATTTCTTCAGCGCAATAAGGGCATTTTTTCATTTACAATCAACGAATACTGACAAAACTAACAACTGACAAGACTTTTTATTGGTTTGTTTGGCTTTACTAAATACCTCTTCCATAAGTCTTACCATCCCAAGCCGTTATGCATCGACTTCAAAATAGTCCGGAACCAACGGAGCGAGGCGCTGCTGATGCTGAGGCA
>JAPLLU010000103.1 GCA_026387385.1 Candidatus Omnitrophota bacterium | reverse complement strand
ATTCCCGTGATGGAGCAGATAGGTGTTGAGGATTATAAGAAAATAGATGTCATCTTAGGGGGAGATTTAGAGGGATTGTCTTATGGCGATATCTTTAAGCCAGAAAGAAGCGCATCTTTTAAATTTGTTTTAGCGGAATATGTTTCTAAGGAGGAAGGTACTGGCTGCGTGCATACTGCGCCCGGCCATGGCCAGGAAGATTATCTAACGGGGCAAAGATATAATTTGGAAACAGTTATGCCGGTAAACAGTAAAGGCGAGTTTTATCTTGATAAAGCCATAGAGTTTAAGGGTCAGCATGTATTTACGGCTAATAAAAATATCGTCGATAAATTACAGCATCAAGGTAACCTGCTATACTCCGAACAAATCACTCATTCTTATCCGCATTGTTGGCGCTGCAAAACGCCCATTATCTTTCGGGCCACTGAACAGTGGTTTATGGATATTGATAATAAAGATTTGAGAAAAAGGCTGCTAGAAGTAATAAAGAAAGGCATCCAGTGGATTCCTGCTTCTGGAGAAGAAAGGATTTCAGGGATGGTGCAACTACGTCCAGACTGGTGCCTTTCCCGGCAGAGATACTGGGGAGTACCTATTCCAGCACTTGCATGCAACGGTTGCGCAAATGAGTTTCTTGACTCAAGAGTAATAGAGATTTTTGCTGAGGCAGCGAGAAAAGAAGGGTCTGATGTTTGGTTCATAAGAGATGTAAATGAATTTCTGCCAAAGGACCTGAAATGTCCAAAGTGCGAAGGCAAGAGCTTTGAAAAAACTTATGATATTCTGGATGTCTGGTTTGACTCAGGGGTGAGCCACCAGGCTGTACTAAAAAAGAGAGAAGAGCTCGATTTTCCCTGCGAATTGTATCTTGAGGGCTCTGACCAACACCGCGGGTGGTTCCAGGCCTCGTTAATACCTTCTATGGCCATTGATAATAAGCCGCCTTTTAAAGCCGTTCTGACTCATGGTTTCGTTGTAGACGGAAAAGGACAGAAGATGTCCAAATCTTTAGGTAATGTTATTTCACCTTTTGATATTATTAAAGACTTCGGCGCGGATATACTCAGGCTTTGGGTAGCTGCAAGCGACTATAATGAAGATATCCGGATTTCAGACGAGATATTAAGTCGGCTTGCGGAGGCCTACCGTAAAATCAGGAATACCGCAAGATTTATATTAAGCAATCTGTACGATTTTAATCCCGATACCGATAAGGTGAGCTATGAAAATTTAAGAAAGATAGATAAATGGATATTAAAGAGGTTAGAAAATGCACGGGAGCAAATAACCTCTGCATATGACAATTTTGAATTCTATAAGGCATTTAAGAGCATTTATGCTTTTTGTAATGAAGAGCTCTCAATGTATTATCTGGATATGGTTAAAGGCAGGCTCTATACCTATGCGGCTGATTCAGTCCAGAGGCGCTCAGCGCAGACAGTCATTTACGAAATTTTGCGCGTAGCGATAAGAATGATGGCGCCAATTCTTGTATTTACTGCGGAGGATATCTTTAGGTGCATGCCGAAAGAAAAAAATGATGTTTCTGTAAAGAGCATCCATCTTGCGGACTGGCCGCAAAAGAACCATGTCTTTGCGCAGGAAGGTGTAACTACTGAGAATAACATCGAATCAGAGTTAAGGCCTATTATAGAAATGATTCCTGCTATAGCTAAGGCCCTGGAGGAAAAACGTTCTTGCGGGATGATAGGCAGCTCATTCGACGCTAAAATAAATTTGTTGACAAATGACGAAAATCGTTATACATTCTTAACAAGTTTAAAGGAGGAGCTTCCTGAAATTTTAAAGGTTTCACAGGTTGCTGTTACAAAAACCGGTAAATCAGTTTCAGGCGCGATAGAAATTAATAAGGCAGATGGGCAAAAATGCGTTCGCTGCTGGAATTATTCTGGTTTAATCGGTAAGGATACAGAGCATCCTTTAATATGCGATAAGTGCTTAAAGGCTATAGGAGAAAAGTAAAGTGAAGAAGAAGTTTAATAAGCGCCAATTAGCTGGTTTTAAGAAATTAATCTTAAGAAGAAAAGAAGAGGTAGTGAAAGATATAAAACATATATCCGAAGATACGTTAAAAAAAACTCAGAAAGAAGCATCCGGAGATATATCCGGATATACATATCATATGGCTGACGTTGCAACCGATACTTATGATAGAGAGTTTTCGCTGGGTTTGGCTTCAAACGAAAGAGAGCTATTATACGAATTAGACGATGCCCTGAAAAAAACTGATGAAGGTACTTTTGGTATATGCGAGGAATGCAAGAACATGATTACAAAAACTAGATTAAAGGCTGTGCTTTATGCTCGGCTTTGTGTTAAGTGCCAGGAGAAAAAAGAGAAAAAATAGGGTTATCCTTTCGATGGTCTTTATCATCGTATCAATTATCCTTTCTTTAGACCAACTCACTAAATTTTTAGCAAACAAGAATCTATTATTAAACAAATCCGTCCCATTAATAAGCAATTTCTTCCATCTTACGCTTATTTACAACCGCGGGGCAGCATTCGGTTTGCTTAAAAATCAAGTGCATTTATTCATATTTACTTCCATCATTGCGATAATCCTGATTTATCTTAACCTTAAAGATGTTGAGAGCAAAAAATACAGCATAGCCTTGAGCCTTATCTTGGCAGGGGCGCTCGGGAATCTTATTGACCGGCTATTTTTTGGGCATGTAATTGATTTTTTGGACTTCCGTGTATGGCCGGTATTTAATATAGCGGATAGTGCTATAAGTGTCGGGTTAATATTGCTGGGATATAGTATCTTGAGAGCAAGGAAAGCTTAAATCGTAAAGCGAAAAGCGTAAAGTTAAAGTTTAAAGCTTAAAGTTTTAAGTTTTAGTTTTGCGCTTTACGCTTTTAGTTTTGCACTTTTAAAATGCATCCTATAATCTGCAAATTAGGTCCTTTTACTATCTATTCTTACGGACTTATGCTGGCGATAGCATTCCTTGTAGCTTCAAGCCTGGCAAGTCTGGAAGCTAAAAGGCGAGGGGTAAACCCGGATATAATCTTTAATTTTTCATTCATAGTATTTGTTTCCGGAGTTATCGGTGCCCGTATTTTTTATATAGCACAGAATATAAGTTATTACCGAGAGAACCCCATTGATATTATTATGCTGCAGCAGGGAGGCCTGTCTTGGTTTGGCGGATTAGGAGCCGGAGTTCTCTTGGGCATTATATATTTAAAGAAAAAACGACTATCGGTTTATAAGATTTTCGACTTGATAGCTCCTTTTGTTGCTTTGGCTCAAGGCTTGGGCAGAATCGGTTGCTTGTTAAACGGATGTTGTTTCGGTAAAGTTTCCATGTACGGTATTTATTTTGAGGTACACAACTCGATCCTTATCCCAACGCAATTATATTCTTCTTTAATCCTAACTTTTATTTTCATTATTTTAAGACTTTCTCAGGAAAAACCCCATAAAGCAGGAGAGATTTTTTTCTTATATCTCCTACTGTATTCCATAAAAAGATTCTTTATTGAAGTCTGGCGCGCTGACAATTCAGTTGTTTTATTTAATCCTACACTCTTCCAGATTTTAAGTATCTTAATATTTTTTCTTTCTTTAATCAAGCTCGTTTTTATTAAGAAATCAAGGGCTCAAAATGGAGCCCACCCTGGTTAAAGCCCGGGGTTCCAAGGCCCTAAAGGCTGGATACTTGAAGCGGCCAAATCGCCATCCAGAGTCCTAAAGGACGAGGTTTTCTAGGACGCTCAAGTATAAATCTTGATTTTTTATTTTCTCAACCTCGACCTTAACCTCGACCTAATAAATATCACATATGCATGAATACACATTAAAGGTATTGCCTTGCGATTCCGGAAGGCGCTTAGATTTGCTTCTTATAGAGTTCTCTGACAAAAAAAAGCTGGGTTTTTCCCGGACTATGGTCCAAAAATTAATTCAAGACGGCAAGGTCCGGATAACAAATTTAAATTTAATAAACCCCGAGCTTCCTCCTGCGAAGAAGTACGATGCAACAAGAAAAGGCGGGGTAAAGCCGAAGTATAAAGTAAAAACTGATGACGAGATTAATATTCATATCGAAGAAGACACTAGGGATATGCTTAAGGCAGAGGAGATTCCGCTTGATATCATTTACGAAGATGAAGATTTGGCCGTAATAAATAAACAATCCGGACTGGTAGTCCATCCTGCCCCTGGAAATTACGAACATACGTTAGTGAATGCGTTGCTGTATCATTTTAAAGCGTTGTCCAGCGTCAATCCTTTAAGGCCAGGTATCGTGCATAGATTAGATAAAGAGACGTCGGGAGCCTTAGTTATCGCTAAAAACAACTTTACTCATCTTGCGCTGGCAGGACAATTCTCTAAGCATACCATTAAACGAAAATACATCGCTTTGGTAAAAGGAAAGATGGAATTTGACGAGAATATCATTGAATTACCTATAGGCAGGCATCCTATCAGAAGAAAAGATATGGCAGTGGGATATGGGCAAGATGCAAAATACGCTAAGACATACTACCGTACTTTAAAGCGGACTAAAGAGTTTAGTCTTTTAGAATTAGAACTTTTTACCGGCAGGACGCATCAGATAAGGGTGCATCTTGCATATCTTGGGCATCCGGTTTTAGGAGATACTAAATACGGTAAAAATAAAGAGTTTAATCGATTAGCCCTGCATGCTAAACTAATTGGTTTTATGCATCCGCGTGCAGGAAAGTTTGTAGAGTTTTATTGTGAAGCACCGGACGGTTTTAATAAATTTTTTGATAAAATCCGGGATAATAATTAATTAAAGTTTTTTTGTTTTTAGTTACTTACTTGCTAAAATAGAGCTTGATTTTTCAACATGCGATGTTATAATAAAAAAATCTGGTAGATCAACCACCAAATAAAGAGGGGGAGGAGATGGCGGATAAAGATAAGTTATCCTTGGTTATATTAATTGTATTAATATTTATTTCCTTAGCTTTAGCAGGATGGGCTTTTTATTCTTTTCAAAAAGAAAAAACCCAGAATGTATCGCTGCAAACCGAGCTTGATGATTTAAAATCGCTGCAGAAAATAACCGAGACAAAGCTCGAAGAATCTAAGAAAACGATTTCTGATCTGGGGGTTAAATTACAGGAAGCAAGGACTAAAACGGACGCATTAAATAGTCAGGTAGAGCAGGAGAAAGCCGCAAAACAAGAAGCGCAAAACCAGCTGGTTCAACTAAAAGCAGATCTAGAGCAGCAGAAGAATTTAAGGGCGGAACTAGAGAATAAATTCGAACAAGAACAATCAGATGTCGGAAAAATAAAGTCGCAATTTAAAGAACTAGAAGACAAAAATAAAGAATTAGAGAATAAAAGACAAGAACTGGAGGAAAGAATCAAGGATCTAGAGGCACAGGTAGCAGGGCAAACGAGCCAGGTGGAGCAGCAGCCACAAGTACGAGAGCAGCCACAAGTGCGAGAGCAGCCACAAGCAGAAAATCAGCCGGCCAGAAATGTTGAATTAGGTACGATTGTAGTAAGTCCGGATGGCGTAACTTCTTTATCAGAACCAAGAGTAATTGCTGCCGAACAGTTAGGGCGGAAAACAGCTGCCTACCCCTTAGAAGGTAAGGTGTTGGTAATAAATAAAGATTATAATTTCGCGATAATCAATCTAGGCAGTAGAGACGGCGTGCAAATAGGTGAAATATTTTGTATTTACCATAATAATAAATATATCGGTGATGTTAAAGTTGAAAAGACTCATGATTCCATGTCTGCAGGCGGATTTATTTCTTCTGAGATGAAGAACAAGGTCAGCGAAGGAGATAGGGCCGTAAGAAAGAACAAATAATTTTTTTAATCAAGTTATCCTCCCCGGATTGAGTAATAATTTTCCTTTTAATAGACAAGTCTGTTAAAATCAAAAATATAAATGGGCTTTTTCGTAGTTAAACCAATCTCCTCCGTTAATGGAGTAATTATCCTGCCTGGTGATAAATCCATAGCCTGCCGTTCTGTAATTATAAGCGCGATTACTGCTTCTAAAACTACAATTGAAAATTTTCCTGCTAACAAAGACTGTCTTTATGCAGTGGGCGTCTTTAAGAAATTAGGCATAAAGGTAGAGAAAAATTTAAATAAGGGTAAACCTTCAATAATTGTTTCTGGTAAGGGGCTTTATGGTTTCAATAAGCCTAAGGGCCCTATTTTTGTTGGTGATTCAGGCACTATCCTTAGGCTGGTCTTGGGAGTTTTAGCGGGTCAAAGTTTTAAAGTTGGTTTAACTGCGGGCAGATCCCTTTCGCAAAGACCAATGCGGCGCGTAACCGAACCATTAAGGTCGATGGGCGCGAGAATCAAGGCAAAAGGCAAAAGGCCTGCCTGCCGGCAGGCAGGGAAAAAGGCAAAATTGGAAGAGTATCCTCCATTAATAATCCAAGGAGGCGGCCTTAGGTCAATTACTTATAAAATGCCTGTGGCTTCTGCGCAAGTAAAATCAGCAGTACTGCTCGCTGGACTTTATGCTAAAGGATCAACTAAGGTAATTGAACCAATTAAGACGCGCGACCACACTGAACGCATGCTAAAATTATTTAAAGCAGATTTAAAAATACTTAGAAATACAATAGTTATAAAAGGCGCAAGAGAATTGGTTTCACCTCATAAGATCTACATACCTGGAGATATTTCTTCTGCAAGTTTCTTTCTGGTTCTAGCTTCGATTCTGCCTAATTCCCGGATCCGGATAAGAAATGTAAGCTTAAATCCTTCTCGTTTAGGAATAATTAAGGCGTTGAAGAGAATGGGGGCCAATATAAAAACTCAAAACTCCTACCTGCCCGGCAGGCAGGCAAAACCCAAAACTCAAAACTATGAACCCATGGGGGATTTGTTGGTAAAAAGTAGCACCTTAAAAGGAATTAAGGTTAGAAGAGCAGATATACCCTCGCTCATAGATGAATTGCCGATTTTGATGGTAGCTGCCTGTTATGCTAAGGGTAAAAGCATTTTTGAAGGTGTAAACGAGCTGCGCGTAAAAGAAACCGACAGAATAAAGTCAATGTCCGAAAATCTTAGCAAAATGGGGGCCTCTATTGAGGCAGTTAGAGCTCGTGGCGCTGAGAATATTGTTATTAGAGGAGTAAAAGAGCTTATTGGATCAAGGGTTAGCAGTTTTGGAGACCATCGTACTGCTATGAGCATGATTATAGCCGGACTTAATGCAAAAGATAGGACACTCATAGATGATATTGGCTGTATAAACAAATCCTTTCCTAATTTCTTATCAATTTTAAATCTCCTCATAAAATAATTTTTTGTAAATTTTTATTTGACATATAGTTAAATCTCTGATAGAATTCTTACAAATGAGCCTATAAGGAGAAAAAAATGGTGAAAACTAAGGAAATACTCAAGAAAGTCCTAAATTACTTTCGGGGCCTGATGTCTAACGATATAGGCATTGATTTAGGTACAGCCACTACACTTGTTTATGTGAAAGGAGAAGGGATTGTTCTCTGTGAGCCTTCTGTAGTTGCGGTTGAACGAGGGACTTCTCATGTCTTGGCGGTAGGAGAAGAAGCAAAACGTATGCTCGGCCGTACACCAGGAAATATAGTAGCAATCAGGCCAATGAAAGACGGCGTTATTACTGATTTTGAAATTACTGAGACCATGTTAAGGCATTTTATTCAAAAGGTGCGTCATCGTAAATTCCAGATAAGGCCACGTATAGTTATTGCCGTTCCTTCCGGGATCACTGAAGTAGAAAGGCGTGCGGTTAAAGAATCTGCCGAACGCGCTGGAGCAAGGGAAGTATTTTTAATTGAAGAACCTGTAGCTGCAGCTATAGGTGTGGGCTTGCCTATACAAGAACCCATCGGGAATATGGTTATAGATATCGGAGGAGGCACAACTGAGATAGCAGTAATTTCTCTGGCGGGCATTGTTTTTTCTAAATCCATTCGCATTGGTGGCGATGAGATGGATGAAGCTATAATTGAATATCTGAAAAAGACGTATAATTTAATGGTTGGTGAGCGTACGGCGGAGGATATAAAAATAAAGATTGGTTCTGCCTACCCCTTAGAAGAAGAACTTACTCTTGAGGTCAGAGGAAGGGATTTGGTTGCCGGGCTCCCTAAAGCAATAACTATAACTTCTGAAGAGGTAAGGGAAGCCTTGCAGGAACCTTTGCGTGCTATATTGGAGATTACAAAGATATCTTTAGAGAGGACTCCTCCAGAATTAGCCGCTGATTTAATCGAGCATGGTATTGTTATGGCAGGCGGAGGTTCCTTATTAAGGGGCATGGATAAATTAATTTCTGAAGAAACAGGCCTGCCGGTTCTTATCGCGGATGATCCTTTGACTGCCGTGGCTAATGGTACGGGTAAGGTTTTAGGTGAGATTCGTTATCTAAAGAAAGTAACAGTCCCTATCAAATCTGAAATGCGCTTTTAGGGTTCTAAGAATTAAAATGTGTTTAAGTTTAAAAATAAAAATATAATTTATGCAGTAAGTTTCGTTTTTCTGCTTGCATTGTTCTCTTTTCTGATCCCTCCCTTAAGAAAACCTGCCTTAGATATTCTAGAATTTCCTTTAAAGTTATTAACGCTGATCAGGCGCGAGTTCGGCGGATTTATTTTTTATCATCGTAATTACATCCAGAACGAAAGATTAAAGAAAGATATCGATCTCTTTAAAAATAACCTGAATACAGAAACCGAGATTCATCTAGAGAATAAACGCCTCAAGGAACTTCTTTCCTTGAAACAGCAGTCTTCTTATAAAGTAATTGCAGCAAGGGTAATTGGTCGGGGAGCCGATAGCTGGTCTTCAATAATTATTATTGACAAGGGCCAAAATAACGGTATAAAACGCGGTTTTGTAGTTATTTCTTATCTTGGCCTTGTTGGCCGGGTTATTGAAACAGGTGGGTCTACAAGTAAAATAATGCTTATTAATGCCCCGCAGATGGGAATCTCCTCTATCTTTCAACGTAGCCGTCAGGAGGGGCTTGTTTCCGGATCCATGGGGAGTTATCTGATTATGAAGTATCTAGCCAAAGATAGCGATATTGAGATTTCCGATACGGTCATCACGTCCGGACTAACTGATGTTTATCCCAAAGGATTAATTATTGGTAAAGTGGTTGATGTAGGTGATGAGTTTTCTGGCCTAAGCCGTTTTGCAATTATTAAACCAGCGGTCAATCTTTCCAGCATAGAAGAGGTGTTGATAATTGTTCAGTGAGCCCCGAGCGCCCTTAAAAATAAAAACTAAATAGAGTAGGGTTGGTTTTAGATAAGAAAGGAAGAGCGAGGTGAAAAAATGGATTATTTTTCTAGTTATAATTATTCTGGCCTTGCTTCAGGTAACCTTTCTTGATTATTTTAAAGTATTTGGCGCAAGGCCAGATCTTCTTTTAATCAGCGTAGTTATCGTAAGCTTTCATCTGGGTTTTCGAAGGGCTTTATCTTCCAGTATCTTAGCCGGTAGCCTGAAGGATATTTTTAGCGCAAATACCTTCGGTTTAAACATCCTGTTATTTCCTATCTGGTCTCTCCTTCTTATTAAATTATCCAAAAAAGTATCGATAGACAGCGATTCTGTCCGTGCAACACTCATATTCTTTATCGCGGTTTTTAATAACATAATTGCAAGGATGATATTATTATTTTTAGGTAATTTTATACCTTTTGGAGTTTTCCTGCGCGTTACCTTATTTGAATCTTTATATACAGCTTGTATTTTTCCTATAATGTCTAAGTTTATCAAATTAGCTATAGAACAATAAAAAGCAATGCGTATCAAAATTATTAATTATGCTTTAATTTTTATTTTCATATTCTTAATCTTTGGGATTTTTAATCTTGAATTCATGCAAGGAAAAAAGTTCAAAGACTTAAGTAATAAAAATTGCATAAGGCTTATTCCGCAACAAGGTAGCCGGGGCAAAATTCTTGACCGCTTAGGCAATATCCTTGTAGATAATTATCTTTCCTATGATGTTATCATCTTACCTAAAGATAAAGAAGATATCGATAAGGCACTGATTGAATTATCCGGGATCTTGGGTGTGAGTTTAAATGATTTAAAAGATACTTTCAAAAAAGGCTTTGTTGCTCCGCTTTCCCCAATCACCGTTGCAGAAAATATTGATATTAAAAAGGTATTTACTTTAGAGGAATTAAAGTCAGATATGGGAGGCGTAATTATACAACCGCACCCATTGAGATATTATCCTTACGGAAGACTTGCCTGTCACGTTATGGGTTATCTGAATGAAATTGACCGCTGGCGTCTTACAAAATTGGCGGATTATGGTTATAAGACCAAGGATGTAGTGGGATTTGGCGGCGTTGAAGAAAAATATGATTATTTTTTACGTCAGGATGAAGGCGGATTATCGGTAGAAGTAGACCACAAGGGCAGGTTCATGCGCGTAATTGGTTTTAAGTCGCCTAAAAACGGCAAAGATTTGCTATTGAGCCTGGATTTAAGGATACAAAAGATAGTCGAAGATAGCCTCCAAGATAAAAAAGGCAGCGTTATTCTTATGGATCCATACAGCGGTGAAATTTTAGCCATGGCAAGTAGCCCTGATTTTGACCTTTCTGCATTTGTGAAAAAAACAAGCCAACCATCAATAAGCAGAATTTTTAATAATCCGGAAGCGCCGTTAATAAATCGCGCAATAAGCTCAAGTTATCCTGCAGGTTCAATCTTTAAATTAATAGTGGCTACCGCAGCTCTTGAGACAGGCAAAATTAATTTAAATACCGAATTTATTTGTAAGGGAAGCATAAGTATTGGAAAACAGGAATTTTCTTGCTGGAACACGCATAATCAACAAAACTTAATGCAGGCTATCCCGCATTCTTGCAATGTATTTTTTTATAGGACGGGTCTTCTTTTAGGTGCTCAAGTCATACATGATTATGCGGTTAAATACGCCTTTGCAAGGGCTACCGCTATTGATTTACCATATGAGACAAACGGATTTATTCCTTCTCCATTATGGAGAAGGGTCTCAAAATTTAAAAGCTGGTTTGATGGAGATACTGCAAATCTGGCTATCGGCCAAGGCGAAGTCCTGGTTACTCCTTTGCAGGTAGCGCGTATGATGGCAGTATATGCTAATAAAGGGAATCTCGTCACCCCTTATATAGTTAAGACTATAGACGGAAAAGATGTTTCTAGATATCAAAAAAAAATAATCCGCCTTAACATTAAAGAAAGCAATTTAAATTATATAAATCAGGCATTAAGAAATACTGTGCTGTATCCCTCAGGCACAGCAAGTGTATTGTCGGACTTAGCTGTTTCTGTCGCAGGAAAAACCGGTTCCGCGCAGGTTTCAGGCAGGCAACCGCATGGTTGGTTTGTAGGTTTTTTTCCTTTCGAGAAGCCGAAATTTGTTATCTGCGTATTTTTAGAGAACGGGGGAGCTGGATTTTATTCCTGCGTTATCGCAAAACAAATAATAAAGATGATGTATGACCAGGGGCTTATTGACTAGCCCTATAGCTTACTATCAATATGATAAGAACCACGCATTTTAGAATATTAATCATTGCCATTTTGATCTCTGTCATGGGCATATTATCTATCTATAGCAGTAATTATCAAAAGGAAGATAAGAAATGGCAGTTAATTTACAAGCGGCAGATATATTGGGTTATCTTAGGCTTGTTTTTTTTCTTTATTATGTATAACTTAAACTATCGTAGGCTTTGGGATGCCACATACTTCTTATATTTATTATCAGCGCTTTTGCTATTATTGGTATTTATCTTGGGGGCAGTGCGCTTAGGTGCTCAACGCTGGCTAAGAATAGCTTGGTTCAATTTCCAGCCTTCAGAGATAGTAAAATTGATCGTAATAATTTTCTTATCCAGGTACTTCAGTGCAAAATCCTCAAGTAATGTCACTTTGACTCTGAACAATGCCGGAATATTCCGAGCCATTATTCTTCCTTTTTTCTTTGTAGCTATCCCCATGGTTTTGATTATTGAGCAGCCGGATCTGGGAAGCTCAGCTGTAGTTTTATTTATTTTTATAGCCATGCTTTATATATCCGGAGTAAAATTAAAATACCTGACTATAATCTTTTTACTTAGCCTTTTGTTTCTTCCGATATTATGGCATATTTTACGGGATTACCAGAAAGAAAGGCTGCTTGTATTTTTGAATCCCAATATAGACCCTCTTGGCGCTGGATACACCATAATCCAATCAAAGATCGCCATAGGTTCAGGTGGTTTTTTAGGGAAGGGTTGGTTATCGGGTACGCAAGGACAATTACACTTTCTGCCTGAATCACACACTGATTTTATCTTTGCTACCTTTACTGAAGAATGGGGCTTTTTGGGGGCAATTACGCTATTAATTTTGTACTATTTTTTGATTAAACAGGGCATCAGGATTGCGCAAAAGACAAGTGATAATTTTGCCAGATTATTGGCCTTTGGGATTTCTTTAATGCTGGCCACGCAGGTTTTTATTAATATAGCCATGACCATTGGTCTTGCTCCCGTAGTAGGATTGCCTCTGCCGCTTATGAGTTATGGAGGCTCCTCCACATTGGTGACATATATATCTTTAGGGATACTGGCAAATATTGACAAGCAAAGGACGGTATTTTAAGCCACCAAGACACAAGGACACAAAGCCACCAGTGGTCACCAGTTTATAATTTCTGTTAACTTTGTGTCTACTGGTGTCTTTGTGTCCTATATTTAAACTATGATTGACGATATTCTATTACAAGTACAGAAGCCCGCTCGTTACATAGGCGAAGAGTGGAATGTTTCCAAAAAAGATTTCGATAAAGCCCAAATAAAATTTGCTTTGTGTTTTCCTGATTTATACGAAGTCGGGATGAGTAATTTAGGCATAAGAATCCTCTACGGCATACTGAATCACATCCCTGACGTGGTCTGTGAGCGTTTTTTTGCCTGCGCTAGTGATTTAGAAAATTCTTTACGCAATAGACAGGCGCAGATATTTTCTTTGGAATCTAAGAAAAAACTAGGAGAATTTGACCTGGTAGGTTTTTCCTTGGGCTACGAGTTAAATTACACCAATGTGCTGAATATTTTAGATTTGGGTTCAATACCATTAAAATCATCTTTGCGTAATCACACCTATCCTTTAATTCTTGCAGGTGGGCCAGCCGTATTTAATCCTGAACCCATGCATGAGTTTTTTGATTTATTCGTAATCGGAGAAGCAGAAGAAGTAATTATAGAAATAACAGATATTTATAGAAAGTTTAAAGGCAAATTTAAGGAAGGTAAAATAAGCAAGCAGGATTTATTGGTGATTTTCTCCGGTATCCCAGGAGTATATGTTCCTTCATTGTATGAGGTTGAATATAATTCAGAAGGAAAAATAGAAAAGTTTAGCCCGAGAATATCCGGCGTCCCTGCGAAGATTAAGAAGCGCTTTGTGGAAAATTTAAATGGTTCCTATTTTCCTTTAGATTGGCTGGTGCCTTATATACAAATAATTCATGACCGTATTACCTTAGAGATTATGAGGGGTTGTCCAAATAGATGCAGGTTTTGTCAAGCAAAAGTCCAGTATTTTCCACTCAGGCAAAGAGGCATAAAAGAAATACTTGATCTTGGCTGCCAGATATATAGCCGAACAGGTTACGAAGAAATTTCTTTGTGTGGATTATCAGTAAGCGATTATTATGGAATAGAAGAACTTTTAACGAATTTATTGGGCTTCTTTAAAGAGAAGGCCGTTAGCGTGTCTTTGCCTTCTATAAAACCCAAGACTGTAGTAGGTAACCTTTCCTCATTAATAGCTACTATTAAGAAGACAGGCCTTACATTTGCACCTGAAGCAGCTTCGGAAAGGTTGCGTAAGGTCCTTGGTAAAGATTTTGATGTTGAGGGTTTCTACAAAGCGATAGAACAGGCTTATACCGCAGGTTACCAGCATATAAAACTCTATTATATGATCGGCTTACCATCTGAAACGCAAAGCGATCTTGATGCTATTATTGATTTCTCTTGCAGCGTCTCAGAATTAAAAAGAAAAATAAATAAAGTCCCTGCCGAGGTCAATATAAGTATAAATACATTAATACCGAAACCGCACACTCCGCTGCAATGGCTTAGGATGGAGGACGTAAATAGTATACAATCTAAGCACGCTTATCTTAAAAGAAAAATGAGAAATAAGAGATTAAAATTGAATATGCATGATCCCAGGATGAGCTTTTTAGAAGGCGTGTTTTCCCGCGGAGACAGGAAGTTGAGTCAGGTGCTTTTGGCTGCCTTTAGTAATGGGGTAAGATTTGACGCCTGGAGTAATTATTTTATGCCTGAAAAATGGCAAAATGCTTTTAGCACTTGCCATATAGACCCTAATTTTTATTTAAAAGATAAATCTAAAGATGAGATCTTGCCTTGGGATTTCTTGGATACCGGCATAAGCAAAGAGGCGCAACTTGCAGAGTATAAAGAAGCCTTAAGCTGTAATGAAACACAGAAAGAATAAAGAGCCTCAATCCCGGCTTAAGGCATAAAATAACCTATTGCAAAAAAAGAAGTTAAAAGGTATAATCAGGATTTAAGTAAAGATTTAACGACACTTGGTAAGGTTTTTTACCTACAGCTGCGAAGTTTTTGGTTTTGTAGGCTGATGGAGGAAAAGATGAAAAAAAATAAAGATTCTGCTTCTGCTTCAAAGCGTCTTAAATATAAGTTAAGAGTGTTATTCTATGTCTGTTTCCTGCCGGTATTTGTGAGTATATATTTTGTTTTAAAGTATATAGTGCCTCAGAGCGGATTTAGGTTAGATATAATAGTATACACTCTGGCAACTATATTTATTGCCATCGAAGGTTTTTTTCTGATTAAGGAAGCATTTCTTCATTTTATGTCAATCACCAGAGAAGCTAAACTTATTGCTGCAGGAAAAAGCAACCGTAGGATAGATATAGGTAAGGAGGATGATGTTGGTGAGTTAGCCGATGCCTTGAACAAGATTATGCAACGCGTACAAGGAGATATTAATGAATTAAAGGGTTACGGGGAAAAAACCACAGAGATAAATCTCGAAATACAAAAACGCGTCTTTCTGCTTTCTAGCCTATTAGAGATAAGTTCTTTAGTTTCTCAAGGCACAAAATTAGATAACATATTCAAGCTCGTCGTAGAAAAATCGCGGCTTCTTGCTAATTCGGAAGTCGCTTATCTGTTTTTTAGAGAAGAAGAAGCAGGCTCTTTTTATATGAAAATAGTTGACGGCTTAAATGCAGGGCATTTGTCACGGCTTAAGATTGATCCGGATAACAAGATATTTAATCAGCTTATCAAAACAAAAAAACCTTTGATACTAGATAAAGACAACATATTACCTGAGGAATTGGGGTTAGAATTTTATGAAAAATTCAAATTAAAGAATAACTTATCCTTACCCATCTATTTAAAAGAGAATGTGATAGGCGTATTGGGCATAGGCAATACAAAGGAATCCTTTTCATATAGAAAGGATGATATAGAGTTATTGGACGTTTTTAGCAGGCAGGTAGCCATTGCGGTAGAGTATGAAATACTTACACACAGGATAGAGAAACTAGAGATAAAGGATTCGCTTACCGGCTTATATAATGAGGCGTTTATTCGTACTTGTCTCCAAGATGAAATAAGAAGAGCAATTATCTATCAGCGTCCATGTTCGTTAGCACTGATGAATATCGACAACTTTAAAGCATATCAGAAGAATTTTGGTGCGCAGGGAGCTGATGCAGCCTTGAAAAGAGTGGCGACTTTAATCAAGGATTCTATCAGTGAAGTTGACCGCGTGGCAAGAATAAGCAGCGATGAATTTGCCATAGTCTTACCGGAGAGAAATAAGCGACAGGCGCAAAATATAGCTGAAGAGACCAGAAAAAGGATAGAATTTAGTTTTAGCGAAGAACAAGATATTAATAAAAGAATTACGGTAAGCGGAGGGATAAGCGAGAATCCCCTTGATGGTATCGATACCGATGGCCTATTTTCTAAGGCAAGGGAATCGTTAAATTTTGCTAAAAACCAAGGTAAGAATCGAATAGCGGGCTCTACAATATGCCAATAAGAAAGGTTATAAATAAACAATTAGGAGAGTTACTTATTGAGCGCGGCATAATTAATCAAAACCAATTGAATGAGGCCTTAGCCGTACAAAAAGAAAAGGGCGGCCTTATAGGTGAAGTTTTAGTAGTTTTAGGTTTTGTGAAAGAAGAAGATATTGCTCAAACTTTAACTGCCCAGTACGGTTTTCCGTATTTGCCTTTGGCTAATTACGAGGTTGATGCTGAGATTGTTAATGCTGTACCTGGTCGCGTTGCCCGGCAATACTTGCTTATACCTATAGATAAGATTGGTAATAATCTTACCCTGGCAATGTCTAATCCGCTTAATGCGCAGGCCATTGAAGATGTGGAACTATTGACTTCTTGTAATGTGCAGACATTTGTATCTACCTCTTCGGATATCAAGGCAGCGATAGAAAAGTATTATAAGGGGAAAGAATGAATTAGTAGGTAGTATGTAGTAGATAGGGATTAGGTTTACCTAACGCCTACATGCTAACTACTAACTACTGAAAAAAATGATTTCATTAAAAGAGCGACTTACAGAGATATTAATTAACAATAAGCTTATCACGCAACAGCAGCTTAATGAGGCGCTTGCGCTTCAAAGGAAAAAAGGCGGGAAGCTCAGCAATATTATTGTTGAGCTAAAGCTGATCAAAGAAAGCGTCCTTGTCTCTATCCTTATTAAAGAATTAGGCCTGCCCCTGATAGACTTGAAGCGTTTCAAAATAGAACACGAAACCCTAAATATCATCCCCGTCAATATTGCAATTTTTTATCAGATTATCCCTGTTTCTAAAATGGCGGATACCCTTACGCTAGCCATGGCTGATCCTTTAAATATATTTGCTATTGACCATGTTGAGTCTCTTACCGGTTACAAGATAAACCCGATCATATCTTCCAGCCAGGATATATTGCAAGCCATAGAACTATACTATCCCGATATTACCAAAAACGCGATTAACGATTTAGTCAAAGAAATGGAAGGCTCTTCCATAGAGCTAATAAAAGAAAAGGAAGAAATTTTGCCCAGCGGCACAGAATTAGACCGTATAAGCCGGGAAGCGCCAGTTATTAAGGTCACAAATATAATTCTTGCAGATGGAGTCAAAAGCAGGGCCTCGGATATACTGATTGAGCCGTTAGAAAAAAAATTGAGAGTACGTTTCCGTATCGATGGCGTATTGCAGGAAAAAAAATCTCCTCCTAGGAGCATGCACCAATCCATTGTCTCGCGTATTAAGGTAATCTCCGATTTAGATATAGCCGAACACAGGCTTCCTCAGGACGGAAGATTTAAGGCTAGAATACTGGATAAAGACATAGACTTTCGGGTTTCGATTCTGCCTTCCAGCCTCGGAGAGAAAGTCGCGCTTCGTATATTAGATAAATCTCAGGCCACGCTCGATATAGAAAGACTGGGTTTTAGCCAAGGAACAATTTCTAAGTTAAAAACAGTCAGTAAAATGCCGCACGGTATGATAATTAGCTGTGGCCCCACAGGCAGCGGAAAAACCACTACCCTTTATTCAATTTTAAAATTAATTGATAGCCCTGATAAAAATATCGTTACAGTAGAGGATCCAGTAGAATACCAGTTACCAGGCATAAATCAGGTAACTGCAAGGCCGGAGATAGGGCTTACTTTTGCAACTGCTCTACGCTCTATATTACGGCAGGATCCGAACATTATTATGATTGGCGAGATCCGTGATTATGAAACTGTAGATATTGCGATCAAAAGCGCATTAACCGGACACCTGGTCCTTTCCACTCTACACACAACTACATCCAGCGGCGCAATTGCCAGGTTAATCAATATGGGTGTTGAGCCGTACTTAATTAACGCCTCCTTGATCTGCGTAATTGCACAGAGACTTGTGCGTAAGATTTGTATTTATTGCAAAGAAGAATATGCCATAAAGGATGCGATTATCGCTAATCTGAAATTAAACCTGGACAAAACCAAAAAAAATAAATTTTTCCGAGGCAAGGGTTGTATAAAATGTCTTAATCTTGGGTATAGCGGAAGATTAGGCATTGCTGAGATTTTAATGCTCACCCCGAAGACTAAAGAATTGGTATTAGCGCGGTCTCAGGAACATGTAATAAAAGAACAGGCGCTCAAAGACGGCATGAAAACATTGAGAAAAGAAGGATTGGATATGGCATTAGCAGGCGTAACTACTCTGGAAGAGGTTTTGCGCGTAAGCGTAGCAGACGAATAGACATGCAGACGCTAAAAGAGAATATAATTGAGATATTGCTTAAAAGTAAGAAAATCAGCAAAGAGCAATTAGATAATGCCCTGCGGATACAGAAGGAAAAACAAATGCCGTTCAGGAAAGCATTGGTTGAGCAGGGGTTTACTTCAGAAACAGAGTTGCTCTCGCTTTTATCGGAGCAGCTTTATATACCTATACTGCATCTTACGAAATATAGGTTTGACCCTGAGATTATTAAGTTTATTCCTGAGCGGATGAGCAGGCAGTATAATATTATCCCTTTGTCGCGTATAGGCAATACTCTTACTGTAGCGATGTCAGATCCTTTAAATATATTCGCACTTGATGACCTGAGAAATCTTACCGGTTGTAATATTGAGACAGTTATAAGTTCGGAGGATGAAATAGCCAAGGCTATAGATACGGAATATCGTGTAAGGTCTGAGGATATACAGCAGATTTTTGATGAAGGTACTTTTACTCAGGCAGATTTAGGCAAGAGTGAAATAGAGTTAATTAAACAAGAGGAAATAGAGCTTACAAATGTTGTCAAAGAGAGCGAAAAGGCGCCAATTGTAAAATTAGTCGACCTTATGTTAATTGAGGCTTTAAAAAAGAGGGCCTCAGATATACATATAGAGCCGGAAGAGGATGTCCTAAGAATAAGATATCGTATTGACGGTTCATTATACGACATATTCAAAATACCCAAGAGGGATCAGAATGCTGTTTTGGCCCGCGTCAAGATTGTTTCTAATATTAATATTACTGAAGCGCGTATACCTCAGGACGGTAGATTCAAGATAAGATGTGAAGGTAAGGAGGTGGATTTTCGCGTCTCAAGCCTTCCTACGACATTTGGTCAGAAATTTGTTCTGCGACTACTTGATAAATCCAATCTGTCTATTGGCCTGGATAAATTAGGTTTTTCAGAGCACCCCCTGGCTATATTTAAGGAAGCAATAAGCAGGCCTTTCGGCATGATTTTAGTTACCGGGCCAACCGGTTCCGGAAAATCCACTACTCTGTATTCTGTTCTAAATCAGTTGAATACCCCGGAAAGGAATATCATTACCATCGAAGACCCCGTAGAGTATCAGATTGAAGGGATCACCCAGATTCAGGTAAAACCAGAGATCGGCCTTGATTTTAATTCAGGTCTACGTTCTCTATTAAGACAGAGTCCGGATGTAATTATGATCGGAGAAATAAGGGATGCAGAGACAGCGGATATTGCCATAAAAGCAGCGCTAACCGGCCAGCTTTTATTTTCTACGTTACATACCAATGATGCTATTGCCAGCATTACTCGTCTTATTGACATGGGCTTAGAACCGTTCTTGGTTGCCTCAAGCCTTATTATGCTCTGCGCTCAGAGGTTATGCCGTAAACTTTGCCTTAAATGTAGAAAACCAATAGATATCCCTAAGGATTTTTTAGAGAACATCGGTTTTAGAGAAAAAACAACCTTCTTCAGGGCCGAAGGTTGTAAGTATTGCAATAATACCGGGTTCTATGGTAGAATAGCTATTTTGGAAGCCATTATGATTAATGACGATATGCGGGAAATGATTACCCAAAAGACACCTATAGAAGAAATAAAAAAATACGCAATAGAAAAGTGCGGTATGCATGTACTAAGAGACGATGCATTTTTAAAGGTTAAGGAGGGTATAACGACTCTGGATGAAGTTTTAAGCAGAACGATGGAGGAGTAAGGTTATATGAACGGTTCGCAGCGGATTTTATTAATTAACGATGACGAGCCTTTATCAAGATACCTTAGGGACAGATTAGCCGTTAACGGAGAATATTCTATCTCTTTGGAATTTAGTGCACGCTCAGGCTTAGAAATTTTCAGTCATAATAGTTTTGATATAGTAATAGCTAAATTCGGGATGCCGGATTTGGAAGGTATAGAGCTCGTTAAAGAATTAAAGAATATAGACCCTGACTCTATTATCATTATTCTTGCTGAAGAGGCTAATCCTAGGCTGTTAAAAGAGATGTATAGATTAGGGGTTTATGATTCTATAGGTAAACCCATTAACCTAGAGAAATTAGCCTTCCTTATAAAGAAAGGCATGGATTTGCATTCCTTAATGGTAGCCCATCGCAAACTAAAGCATGGCCTGCAGGAACACAATGTCGATTTACAAAAACAAAATATACTATTAGCTAAGAGGATAGAGGAATCCACAAAAAACTTAACCCGGCTTTATGAAGATTTGCGGCAAACTTATATGCGTACGATTAAAGCGTTGGCCCAGGCTATCGATGCCAGAGACCATTATACCCATAGCCATTCCGAGAATGTTGCAAAAATAGCTGTGACTATAGCAGAAGAGATGGGTCTATCTGCTGCGGAGATTGAGATGATTAGAGACGCCTGCGAACTTCATGACCTGGGTAAAATAGGGGTGGAGGATAATATCTTAGGTAAGCCTTCTGCCCTAACTGACAAAGAATGGGAACAAATAAAGCGTCATCCTCAGACAGCCGTAGATATTTTAGAGCCACTGACTTTCTTAAATGAAGTCATAGATTTAGTTAGACAGCATCACGAACACTATGATGGTACAGGTTATCCTGTAGGACGTAAAGGAGATGATATACTTCTAGGGGCACGCATTATCCACGTCTCCGACGCTTATGAAGCAATGCGTTCTCCCCGTTCTTATAGAAAAATTCCTCTTTCAAAAGAAGAAGCGGTTCTAGAGATTAAAAAACACTCCGGCACACAATTTGATCCCTTGGTCGTGGAGGCATTCTTGAAAGTTTCGTATAAGTTATAGAGTTTTATTCGAATTTGTTACCAGAAAATAGTATTATGATTTTTAGAAGAAAGGTTATTAAGACCTATGGGTATTTATCGCTATACCGCTAAAGATAAGAATGGGCAAACCGTAAACGGAATTCTGGAAGCAAGCTCAGAATCCGAGGTTACCAGTATTTTGCATGAAAAAGAATTAGTAGTTGTTTCAATTGAGCCGGGAAAAAAGAAAATATTGAAAAGCTGGGAAGGGGGAATAAAACTTTACGACCTAGTTATCTTTTCCAGGCAATTAGCCACGATGATAGAATCCGGAATAACCCTGGTGCAGTCTTTGAGTACTTTAACCGAGCAGATTGAGAATAAGAAATTGAAAGATGTAGTGTTAATGTTGCGCCAGGATATTCAGGAGGGGACTAGTTTTTGTAATGCCTTAGCAAAACATCCTAAAGTTTTTTCCGAGCTTTTTATCAACATGGCTAGGGCTGGTGAAGCCTCTGGTACGCTTGATGAGGTTTTAGATAGAGTAGCGACATATCTTGAAAAGGCAGAATCGCTTAATAGAAAAATCCGTACGAGCCTTGTTTACCCTGAAGTCGTTGTAGCTATGGCTGTTTTGATTACCGCCGTATTATTAATTAAGGTAGTACCGACCTTTAAAGGTATATTTGAAATGCTCGGAGGAACCTTGCCTTTGCCTACGCTTATCCTTATAGGGGTAAGCGATGTTTTAAGAAAGTACTTTTTACTCGTTATAGGAATACTGGTAATTTTTGGTTTTGCTTTCAAGAGATACATAAATACAGAGAAAGGGCGCTATAATTTTGACGCTAAGTTGTTAAAAGTCCCGGTGTTAGGAGTACTTTTTCGTAAAGTAGCGTTAGCTAAATTTTCACGCACATTCTCTACGTTGATAAGGAGCGGTGTTTCTATACTGAACGCCTTGGATATAGTTGCCAGGACCTCGGGGAATAAAGTAGTTGAGGAGGCAATCTTAAATTGTCGCACGGCAGTGCAAAATGGTGAGCCTATCTCAAGACCTTTATCCAAAAGCGGCGTCTTCCCTCCCATGGTTTACCGCATGGTTGATATAGGAGAGCAGACAGGGCAGCTAGAAAAAATGCTTTCTAAGATTGCCGATTTTTATGATGAGCAGGTAGATGCGCAGGTAGCAGGGCTTACAAGCATGATTGAGCCATTAGTCATAGGCCTTTTGGGTATCGTCGTCGGAGGAATCGTTATTTCTTTATTCCTGCCGATATTTAAAATAACAGAATTAGTCGCAAGATAATCCCGTTATAAAATATT
>JAPLLU010000086.1 GCA_026387385.1 Candidatus Omnitrophota bacterium | reverse complement strand
TTCACCCTGACTTAGGGACTTACGATTTAGTAAGCCTATGAGCCTTTTTAGGAAGGTATTGGCGATCTTTGCCCTATCAGCAATCACTGTGTCCTTGCTGATATTTATTACTTTCACCCAGCCCTTTCTTGCATTTTGCAATTTGTCATTTTTAGAAAGGGTGGGGCTCATTTTACATAAAATATATCCCGGGATATAACTATGCCACGCTTTTGGAATTCTTCAAAAAAGGTGGGCACAGTTCCGGTGGGGACAAAATCTCCTTTAAACCTACCCTGCTCATCAATGCCCATCTGGCGAAAAATAAAGATATCCTTTAATCCCACGTGTAACTCATCAAGCATGCCGGTAACTTCGGTAATCTGTATAATCTTCCGTGAGCCATCAGATAACCTGGCGGTATGGACAATCAAATCAATAGCTGAAGCAATCATTTCGCGGATTGCGCGTAAAGGTATTTCAATTCCGCTCATAAGAATCAAGGAATCGAGGCGCGCCAAGACATCGTGGGTGGTATTGGCATGTAAGGTAGTCATTGAGCCGTCATGGCCTGTGTTCATTGCCTGAAGCATATCTAAGCTTTCTGGGCCTCTACATTCTCCAATTATGATACGGTCAGGCCGCATCCTTAAAGAATTACTGAATAAATCACGACATGTGATTACGCCTTTACCTTCAATATTAGGGAGCCGTGACTCAAGCCTTACCCAATGCTGATGGTGAAGCTTTAACTCAGCTGCATCCTCAATAGTAATAATCCGTTCGGTATCCGGGATGAATTCAGAAAGAACATTTAGCACCGTAGTTTTTCCTGAGCCTGTTCCGCCAGAGACAATGATATTTCTACGCGCCGAAACACAACACTTTAAAAACTCGGACATTGTATCATTAAGGGAATACAATTTCTCCAGGTCGGATATTTTAAGCCGCTCAACACCGAATTTCCTTATGGTTAAAGTAGGTCCGGTAAGGGATAAGGGATGAATTATTGCATTAACTCGCGAACCGTCAGAAAGCCGGGCATCTACCATGGGCACAGATTCATCTATTCTTCTTCCCAAGGGTGCAATAATACGTTCGATTATCTGGCGCACCTGTTCATCGGAAATAAATCTCTTAGGGCTCAATTCCAACTTGCCATTTCTTTCCACATATATCTGATTCTTGTTGTTCACCATAATATCTGTAATCCCCTGGTCAGCAACTAAATCTTCTAAAGGGCCAAGCCCCAGGGCTTCATCCATTATCTCTTTTACAATGCGCTCTCGCTCCTCCCTTGAAGAAATCAAACCCCCTGCCTCTTCGGTTAACGCACTATTAATTGCCTCTTTTGTCCTCTGACGTAAATTCTCAAGCTTTGCCGCATCATCAACTACTCTATCCATTCGCGTTAAATCCAATTGTTGAATAATACGTTTATGAACCAGTTGTTTTAATTCATCCATCTTGTCCGTATGGGTCATCTTTTTTGCAACAGTCCGACTCTCAAACGAAATAGATTCAACTCTGGGAGCTCTTTCTTTTAACGACTCTTTCTCTTTTGCGAAAGGATAATCAGCTAAAATCTTTTCCAATCCCTGATGAGAAATAAAAAATTCACTGTGAGTAAGTAAATCGTTGACTAAATCATTAATAGCCATAGTGGCTCGGGAACGAGGGCTATCTAAAATTACCGGGGTTTGGCGGTTCAATGCAGAACCGATAATCCTTCCTTCCGAAGGAATACGTGCGATTATGTCGCAGGGCAAGGCGTCTTTTACCTCTCGCCAAGCCACCCCTCCTAAACTTTCTGCTCGATTCAATATTGCCTTCATCATAGCAAGGGGTAAACAAAACGACTGTAATATACTCATAGCTTCTTTTGCCTGAGAAACAGAAAGGATATCAGGATTAACCACAAGTAAGATTAGGTTTGTCTGCTCAAAACAAGCGATAAGAAGTTTACTAAAGGCCCGGCCCGCATCGATAATGATAAACTCATACCCACCGCTTAAATCATTTAACATAGAAGAGAGAAATTTATCATCTAAATAGGCACCTAATCTCCCGTTCGGAGATAATGTAAAAGGCAAAAAATCAATTCCGCTACTTGGATGGTGAAGAATATAATCACGAAGATGGATAGAAGAGTAACTACCTTTCTGCCAGTCGGGGATAAGATCGGCTAGGGCTTTCACTGGCTTTAAATTTAAGAGCTTCGCCATATCTCCGGGAAGCTCTACGTCTAAATCTAATAAGAGGATTTTCTTGCCTTTTAATTTTTTAGCGAGGGCGACAGCAAGGTTAGTAGCAATAAACGTTCTGCCAACGCCACCTTTTGTGCTAAAAATAGATATGGTTTGCGCCATTTTTTTATATTATTTTTATTTTGATTTTATCTTGTAAACAATAGGAAAGTCGATCCAAAGCTCGTTTTGATTGATTTCGGGAGGAAAAGGCGGATAAGGCGCTGCCTTCTTAATTATCCTAGTAGCATTTTCATCAAGCACGCCGTATCCTGATGACTCAATAACTTTGATTTCTTTAAGTTGCCCTATTCTATCAAGACGAAAGTTCAACACCAGAGCCCCTTCGATCTGAGCCTGTTGCGCTGCCCAGGGATAAGAGAAATTATCGCGTATGCGCTGAGCAACTTTACGGATGTATGCCGATATTGCTGAAGTTTTTGCTTCTTCAGAGGGCTCTTTCGGAACTGCTTTAACCTTGACTTCTTTGACCGGTGCTTCTTGAGGCGGCTTGGCTTCTTCAACGGCCGGCTTGGTTTCAGGCTTCTGCGGTACTTCTTTACTTACAACTTCTTTAGCAGGAGGAGAAACCCCTGGCTTGGGAGTTTCTTTGGTTACAGCCTTTTCTGCGGGAGGCGGCGGAACTACAAGCTTAGGCACTTCTTCTTTCATAATAGTAGGAGTTATTGCTATGAATAATTCCGTATCGCCTCTCTCGCCCTCTCCGCCTCCAACTCTGATTTCTTTCTTTTTAAAAAATAAACCTAAAACCGGTATATCTCCCAACCATGGCGTTTTGCGGATGTCTTCTTCGCTTTTCTGTTTAATCAGCCCGCCTATAGACATAGTTTGGTTATCATTTATGAAGAGTTCAGTAGAAGCAGTACGTTTAGTTAAGGGAAACGCCTTTGCTGTAATATTATCGGGGCCACCAAGCGTCTCAGCTACTCCCACATCACTTACTTCCACTTTTAATGCCAGCTTAATCTTCCTTTCTTCGGTTACCGTAGGTCTTATATTTAGCTTGATACCGAATTCTTTATATTCTACGCTTGTGGATTGCCCTCCTCCCGATACTGTGGAAGTAGTTAATATGGGTTTTTCTCCACCCACCAACAACTCTGCTTCTTTTCCGCTCTGACAGGCTAGCCTGGGCTGAGAAAGTATGCGCGCCTTGCCCTCCTGAGCAAGGGCATCTAATTTCAAGGTAAATGCGCCGCGGCTTACATTTGATACTTTAAACAGGGTTGACCATTTTGTGCCGCCGGCGTCGTCAGTAATCTCGGTTGAGCCCGGCCAGGAGAATCCTAGTTGCGTAGTAGCATCCTTGTCTAACTCCAAGACCTGCACATTTATATCTATTACTGCCTCTTCTTCTCTTAATTTTACTAGGTTAATTATCTTATCGAGAACCGTGCCTAAAGCTGCTTTAATTATATCTAAATCCTGCATCGTCTTTACGCTTCCTACAAGCATAATCTTGCCTTCGCTATATAAGCTACGGGTAGATACATTAGGCAAGTTAAGTTCTTTTAAGATAGTATCGATACGCTGCTTCAGCGCGCCGACGTTTTCACCGAGAACCTGTACCTGCAGCATATGCTGGCCATGCTTATCCCACCACATTAAGTCTGTTGTACCGAAACTTTTACCCAAAATGAATAATTCAACTTTGCTCGCTGAAGTAATATCAATGACTTCGGGATTGTTCACTATTACTCTGGTGGGATTATCCACAGAAATAACCTTAATCTCTCCTTTAGATAAAGTCAAAAGCTGAACTTCCTGTACTGCCTCCTCGCTAATAGAATAACTATAGTTAAAAAGTATTATGACGAACAATAGAACTATAAGTCTTAAGATATTTTTCATTTATCCCTCAACGGCACTACTTCCTTGCGCAATCCGTGAAATATTTCCACAACATCTTCCTTTTCTTCTGAGGTGGATGCTTTTTTAGCAGAAGGATATAAATATTGGAATAATGAATCCCAATCTGCAGGCTTGACTTCCTCTGTCTTTATATCCTGTGATGAACGCAGGACTAACTTAATCTTGCCGTGCTCTTGGACAAAAGTAAGTAAGACCGCTTCCTGGGGGCTAAGCGCAAAGGTAACTGTCCCCATGCCGGCGGTTGTGCCTCCTACTTTAGCAGGCTGCTCATTTTTTGCTATCATGGTAAATTCTCCTCCGACTGCCAATACTGTCACGTCTTGGAAAAGAGACACTAGGCGAGGGCTTGAGGTATCTATACCTGGCACAGAAGAACCCCCCTCTCCTTGCGGCGCAGTAATAAAGGCAAAAACATCGACGTGGTCACCGGGTGAAATCAATCCGGCAATACTGGAAAAATCGTCTATAGAGGCAGTTATTGCTCTTTTGCCTTCCGGGGTAATATCTGATAGGGTTTTGCCAATCTTGCCGGGAGACGAAATTTTTGTGCTCAGTATCTGTTCGCCTGCAGTTATCGGTGCTATGGCAAGCTGACCAATGACTTGGTCAAGAGAAGCAACTGCTCCTGGCTGAATATACTCAACTGGCACCTCTTTTATCATAAGGTCGCTGGGGGTAATCGGGGTCTGAACAGGTATATCCTTTTGCGCTAATAATACTACTCCTATTTGCTGGGCCTGGCCCCCAGCACCCTGAATTCCTCCCCGCTGAACAGCCTCTTTTACCTTTACCAACAAATCGGCTTCTTTCTGCTTAAGATAAATATTCAACAAAACTATTGCTAAAATGCCAAAGGCAATAGCTATGATTAAGGGAAACTTCTTTTGTAAGTGTTGTATCTGCATTTACTTTATTTTATCTTCGTATACGACAACTTTTGTATTCTTGGTTAAGCCGTTAATTATTTCCTGTAACTTTTGCTGTTGTTTAAGAAATAGTACGCTCCTTTTTATTTCATCCCATACTTCGGATAAACTCTTTGCCTGGCCGCCCCTTATTTCCTCTACCTTTATTACATAATAGCCATTTTTATCTTTAAAGATGTTACTTGTCTGGCCGGCATCGAGAGAACGAGAGAAGACTACTTCTTCAAATCGGCTAAAATCTGCGCCCATCTGCCCTCTCTTTATAAAGCCCAAATCCCCGCCTCTACTTGCGCTTTCTGCACGAGAACGCTGAGTGGCTAGACTTGCAAAGTCCGTACCTTTTAACAATTCAATCATAGCCTCTTTTGCCTCATCCTCGGTGTTCACAAGAATTTCCCTGATTTTTCTTTCTTCTTCCTGCCGGTATTGCTCCTTATATAAATTATAAAAGTCTTCCACCTCTGATGAGGTAACTGTTAAACCACCAACTTCATCCTGTAGAAATTGATTTGCCAAGACATTTATCTCCATGCTCCTCAGTAGTTCCTGGGTTTTTGGTTTTTCATCCAATTTTTTTGCTGCCGCTTCTAAATACAAGAGATAGCGCCTGATCAACTCTTCATTTAAATAAACTATCTTTTGTTCCCGGGTAGTAATTTTAGACGCGGAATCTTGAACCAAATCATTGTAATTTTTAACTTCCTGCTCTAATTGCTCTAAGGTAATAGACAAATCGCCGACCTTGGCAATAACTGTTCCTTGCGGTTCTAGCGCTTTCTTTTTATATGAAACCTTAACCCCTATCTTTGCCCCTAACTTCTCCAATTTATCACAACCAACAGAGGAAAGAATCAATAGCGTAGCCAGAATAAATAACGTACCTATTTTTCTTTCTCGGCTTAGCATATTTTGCTATCTCCTTTCGAGCTACTTAAAATCAGCTCCCAATTCTTAAACTTACTTTACAGCATTAGTACACCTAACGCTGTAAAACAAAAATTATTAAATTATCCTACCAAATAAAAAATCAGAAGTCAACAGAATTTTATAATTAATTCGTGCCATCAATTTATATTTACTTCCTAATCAATAAAGCCTGCCTTTTGCATATTTTATACCTATATGATGATACAACTAATTGATGTTTAAGCGGATAACTCTTTTAGTGATTTGTGGTTTGGTATTTTGCGGCTACGCCAGACGTTTATAATTTCCTATAATTTTACTGCGATAAGAAATATAGTATATGGCAATCGCAAGAAGAAGCAGAAAATTAAATCCTGTTGCCATCGAAATATACTCACAAAACCCTCCTGCGATAGCCCCTAACATATTATAAGCAAAGACCCCGGGAATATCTTTTGCTTCTTTGAAAGAGGAAGCGAATATTACACTTGCAAATAGCATGGGCAAGGATAGAGCCAATGAAGACAGCATGATGCCGATAGGTCTATTGAACACTAGGTAGAATTCTGGCTTAAGTAACCAGTCTAGAAAAATAGTGGCGATTAGTAAAAAGTATACCGCTTTAATATCGATACTTCGCGCTCTCCATACATAAAGATTAGCTAATAGTACCATAATTAATATGGATATTATTACCGCTGAATTCACTAGCCAGGTGGAGCCGAATAATAAAGCGAATCTAGTTATCCCCACTGTTTCAAGAAGCATAAAACCGGCACCCAGAAGAAAGAAGTGCGCATTAAACTTTTTCAGCGTTCCCGGACCGATACAAACGACACCTAAGAAAGAAATGATAAATATTAAGACTAAGATTACAAGATAGTGCCTCGGAATCTCTCTTTTGAATAAATATAAATATGGCCAATCGTCGGTTATGAATCTGGAGTTTTTATCAAATCCATAGTATAATTTGAAATCAGGGTTATTCGCTGCAGAGATATTCCTGGCCCCGGGGCCTGCCAAAAATATAGCCGTATCGCCTTCTTGATATGTACTAGCCCTAAACACTCTTAGATCGTCTCCAAAAACATCTTTCAGGGCAGTATATAATTTAGAACCTATCCATTCTCTAAATACAAGATAAGTCAACGATACCATGCCATCTTCGCTAAGGTGGTTCTTTATGTCTTTAAAGCTTTCTTTAGTATAAATAAAATTATCGAGCCTTACGCTTGAAAATTGCGATAATACTGTATGCGCATCTAAATATCCGAATGAAATTAAATCAAATCTTGCATCTGTCTTCTTTATGAAAGAGCGGGCATCGTCTATAAAAAGGTGCACATTCTTTGAGGCGTAGGGTCTTTCAGGGTGTATTTTTCCCCCTAGGCTAGCGATAAAAGGGTCTATTTCCACGGCGTATACTTCTTTTGCTCCTCTTCTTAAAGCGGCTGCAGCATCATTTCCAGAACCAGCACCTAAAATTAAAACGTTACGAGGACTAATGAAATCATACGGAAATTCATAAATCTCTTTGTAGTGTTTAAGTTCTGGCAATGCCTTCACTGATTCCTCTGTTAAATTGAACGCATATTGATGATGGGTATTATTGGCAGAGATAAATAACCCTAAAACTTTTTTTGAACTCTGTGAAATGTAAGGATAAACATCTATTTTATAATAAGGGGACCAGTATGAACCCGCGTTCATTTGCAAGATGACAAAAAGTGTCGATACAAAAACTAACCCGTTGAATAATAAACGCTTTTTCGAGGGGATAAAAAACCAGCACATAAGCAATAATCCGAACAAGAACCAATGAAATGGCTCAAACATCAAATATGATAAGAAAGAAAAAACCGCTATCCCCATGATACTTCCTGTTATATTTATTGAATAAGCAATGAGCGGCCTAAAATATTTAAGACAAATTCCTAATTTCTGCCCCAAGGGGACAAAGAATAGTGCATTAAAGATAAAAATTATTACTATAATTACTAAAAAGTTGACTCCTTGAGATTCGTAAAACCCTAACAGATGTTCTCCTTTAATAAAGGTAGCCTTTACAGGCATATGGCTTATCCCCATTAATAGAGTAACCATTATCAAAAGTAAGGACGGTAATGCTTTCATTAGTTCGAATTTAATCTCAGTTAACAAACAACCGAGGCCTAATCCCAAAAAGGAAGAAATCAAGATTATATTCGTAAAATACGCCACAATCTGAACGCTGGAGGGTATCCAACGGATAAACAATATCTCAAAGTAAAGCGCTAAGAAGCTGACTAAAAACAAATCTATTATTTTATGAAAATCATCTTTATTAAATATCATTGCATCCTTTTATATTACGGTAATAGCTTAGAATAAATAGAAATGACACCTTTGCCCTTTTGGTAGCAAAAGTGCGTCTATATAAGCCAACACAATCTTACTAATAGCCCCAACGGTCCTACTTCGCTCTTTAATAGACTAGTAAGAGCTTTGACGAGCTCCGTAGGACTCGGTTGGTTACTAGGTTAATAGCCCCAACGGTCCTGCTTCGCTCTTTAATAGACTAGTGAGAGCTTTGACGAGCTGCGTAGGACTCGGTTGGTTACTAGGTTAATAGCCCCAACGGTCCTGCTTCGGTCTTTAATAGACTAGTGAGAGCTTTGACGAGCTGCGTAGGACTCGGTTGGTTACTAGGTTAATAGCCCCAAGGGGATTTTCCGCCTTCGCTCATTAGTAGATTCTAGATTAGCCCTGACGAGCTACGGCGGACCCACCGAAGTGCGTCAAAGCTGATAACGGAATCAATGAAAGCACGTAGGTGGGGAACCGAAGTAGCCCCAACCGGATTTGAACCGGTGTTTAATGGCTGAGAACCATTCGTCCTAGACCAGGCTAGACGATGGGGCCAAATTTAGATGTATTGTAATATAAACGGCCTGAAAGGTCAAATAATTTTATTCGGTTTCTTTCTTGCCCCCTATACTCCCGCCGTTGTGGTCGGACGAAGTTTCTATATTTCGCGCAGGAGTAATTTTGTTGCTTTTTGGCTAATTTCTGGTATAAATAAGTGAGAACATAAGTTATGCCTGCCTCAACCGGTCGAGGCAAGCATAAGCTATGTGCTCATTAAAGGAGTAAAAATGGACTTGGAAAGGACTGCGGTTGAAAACGAGATTTTAGATAAATTAAGCGGAAAGATATTTTTGTTGCAGGACTTGACGCATAAAAACGAGGTTATCTTCCAGGTATTTCTAGAGGCTTATAATAACTCTCCCCGCTGCCAGAGGTTTATCAAGAGGTCCAAGGGGCTTGAGTTGAATAATTTCTTTAAGGAGTTCCTCTCATACGGAATAATTGAAGAGTTTTTAAAGGACCCCGACGTAGAAGATATTATGATAAATTATCTTTCTCCTATTTATATCCGCAAGACAAAGCACGGCTTAATTAAAACAGATAAAAAATTCTCTTCCAGAGAAGAGTTGGATTTATTTATTAAGAAATTAATTGTTTTCTCAGGCAGAAAAACGATAAGAAAAATAAATAATGTTGAACTTTCGGAGATAAAAGGAAGAGCAAATATAGTATATTCGCCTTTTGGCCCGCAGGTAACCGTATCGCGCGCCAAAGAAAATCCTCTAAGCATAATCGATCTTATCAAAAGCAATACTTTAAATCCGCAGCTAGCCGCGCAACTTTGGCTTTATGCAGAAGGTTTAAACATCAAGCCGGCAAACATTATTATTTCCGGCGGTCCGGGCACAGGCAAGACCACCTTATTAAATGCCCTCTTAAGTTTTATCCCCGAAACCGAACGGCTCGTGGTTATTGAGGATACCTTGGAGTTAAATACTAACTCAGAGGAAAACTGTTCCCGTCTTGAAAGTGATGAAGAGACCTCTTTAGCGGATTTGGTAAAAAATTCGTTGCGCATGCGTCCGGATAGAATAATTGTAGGAGAGGTAAGGGGTAAGGAAGCCCAGGATTTAATGACTGCGATGAATATCGGCAAATACTGCATGGGAACCCTGCATGCCTCAACTGCCAGAGAAACAATAATGCGCCTTGAGAACGAACCGATGAATGTACCTGAGGTATTGGTAAATCTGGTAGATGTCTTTGTGATTATGCGCAGGTACAATATAAACGGCAGGATCCAGCGCGTGGTTGCAGAATTGGTAGAGACGGCGGGCATGGAAAGAAAAATGGTGTTATTATCTTCTTTATGGGCTTACGATTTAGCCAGTACTAAGTTTCAAGAATTAGCTGTAAGCAGTATTTATCGTGACCGGCTTGCTCAGATAAGCGGAAAATCCGCCAAAGAAATTATCGAAGAGTTAAGACTACGGTCGAATTTACTCAAGATACTTTTAGAAAAGGGAATAACAGATATTAAGGAAGTAACCAGAATATGCCGCAAGTATGCCAATAATCACGATGCGGTAATGAATGAACTGAATTTGAAAAAATAGAATTTATTATAACCGTATTTAACTATCCTCCTATAATATAGTTATGACTGCAATGAATATTGGAATTGGCGTCAGCACAGAAATAAATCCTGCCCAAGCTGCCAAATCAGCGGTCCTCCAGGCAATGGATAATATATATGACCAAAGCAGCGTTACTTTAGCTATTGTTTTCGGCACTATAGAATTCGCTAATATCATAACTCTAAAGACGATAAACAATTTGTTAGGAGCTGTGCCGATAATAGGTTGTAGCAGTGCGGCTATTATTACTAATAAAGGCATATTCAACCACGGGCTGATAATTATGCTTTTGTGTCTGCCTCAAAATATATATGTTAATACTGCATTAGTGAAAGACATAAAATCGGATCCGGCCATGAACGTCGGGCAGGAACTAGGGAGAAAATTATTAAACGGCTTTAAAGACGTGTCCAGAAATTTCACTTTAATTTTGTCTGACGGATTGATGGAAGATAATTCAAGCCTTATTAACGGCCTGCAGGAAAGACTGGGAACAAGTTTTCCTATTGTCGGTGCTTCGGCTTCGGATAATCTGAAATTCCAAAAAACTTATATTTATTTTAACCAGGAACTCTCAAGCGATGCTGTCTGCGGTTTAATCTGCGGCGGGAAACTGAATTTTGGCTTAGGCATAAAACACGGCTGGAAGCCTTTAGGCAAACCTAATTACGTAACCAAGGCTTCAGGCAATACTGTTTACGAGATTAACGGAGCATCAGCCGCCCGTCTATATGAAGAATATTTTGCCTGTGATATATTTCAATTAAAAAAGTCTTTAAAGCGTATCTCCGTGTTTTATCCCGTAGGGATACACCTTGAAGGCGAACAAGAGTATCTCTTAAGGAATATCCTTTTTGTAAATGACGACGGCTCTCTGGTCTTTCAGGGAGATGTGCCGCAAAACAGCATGATAAGATTAATGATCGGGTCAAAGGAATCGGTTCTTTCGTCTACTCGAGAAGCTGCTCAAGAAGCCAAAGGCAATCTTTCTAGCAAGCCTAATTTTGTGCTTGTATTTGATTCGATTTCAAGGTATATCTTATTAAAAAGGGAGGCTAACAAAGAATTAGAAATTATAAAGGAGGTTATGGGCCAAGATACGCCTATAATCGGCTTATACACGTACGGTGAACATGCTCCTTTAAAAGAGATCAGTTACAAAGGTAAATCTTTCTTTCATAACCAAACTATCGCTGTTTTGGCGATAGGGGGGTAACAGAAAATGGATAATCCGGAGTTTTGGCTTAACATACTTAGACTGGGCAATCTGCTTCTTCTCTTGGGCCTCGGGGTTTTCCTTATGCTTACCTTAGAAAAAAACAAACAACAAAAAATAACGATAGATAAATTAGCAAAATCGTTAGAGGAAATGGATGAACAAGCTAAGTTAATCGTGCGCACCGACATGGAATTAAATAAAGCCCAGGAGGAGCTTGATAAAAAAGTAATCGGCCTTTATGCGCTGCAAAGATTATCCCGTACGATGAGCACATCCCTGGAAGAAATGCAAATCTTTAAAAAAATAAGCCCCTCGTATCTAGAAGAGCTGGGATTTGAAAAGGCAGCCGGGTTCTTATGGAATGATAAAGAGAATGATTTTATAATTCAGTTAAATATCGGATATCTGGAAGATGAGATTGGGAAAATAAGAACCGCTGTGAATTTAGAGAAAGATTTATACCTTGATTTAATAAAAGAAGAAAAAGCCGTATCCTCTACTTCCATACAACAGTATAGCGGACTTAATAAAGAAAGTATAATCCATTTCTTCAAGGTCAATTCTTTTGTCATCTCTCCTATCTTGCCTAAAGAAGGAAGCCGGGGTTTTCTATTTGTGGGCAAGGAGGATACTGGGGAGGTTCCGACCGAGGGCGATGAAGAATTAATTACCGTCCTGGCAAACCAGATTGGCCAGGCAATAGAAAACGCGCGTCTTTTTGAAAAAAGCTGGAAGACACAGCTGGAATTAGAGAAAAAGGTTGAGGAAAGGACGCGCGAATTAACCAACGTCCTGGAAGAGGTACAAAAGATAAGCAACCGCAAAACCGATTTTATCTCAAGCGTTTCCCATGAATTAAGGACCCCCCTTACTTCCATAAAAGGCTATGCCGCTATACTTATAGCGGAAAAACTGGGGGCCCTTCCCCCGGCTGTAAAAGAAAGGCTTGAAAAAATCAACCACCACAGCGACGAGCTTGTACATATGGTAAACGACCTTCTGGATATTGCCCGCATTGAAGCAGGCAGGGCCACAATGAAGATAGAGCTGCAAGACCTGCAAAGTATAATTGCTACCGTATCTGACTTGATTATGATACAATGCAAAAACAAGAATATCGAATTGGTCACGAATATAGAAGCGGATATGCCCTTAATACCAACGGACCGCGGCCAGATAGAACGTGTATTTATTAATCTTCTGGGCAATGCTGTTAAGTTTACTCCCCAGAACGGGAAGATAACAATAAATGCCGAGTTAAAAGACGGGGTTGTGCAAGTGGGTATCTCGGATACAGGCATAGGCATACCCGAAGAGGCTATTTCCAAACTATTTACTGAATTTTATCGTATAGACAATGCTATAAATCAGCAGGTGAAAGGAACTGGATTAGGATTATCTTTGGTAAAACATATTATAGAGGCACATAAAGGCAATATTTGGGTGGAAAGCACATTAGGTAAAGGCAGCACATTCTTTTTTACCCTTCCTATTGATTAAGGAGTTTTATGGCCAAGCCGCGTATATTACTCGTTGATGATGACCCGGACATTCTGGACGTTTTAGAGATCACTCTCTCAGAAGAAAATTATGAGATCTTAAAAGCAAATGATGGCGAAGAGGCATTGCGGATTATCAAGTCTAAGCCCTTAAATCTTGTGTTGCTTGACTACAATATGCCTAAGATGGATGGCCGGCAGGTGTGCTTAGAAGTAAAAAAAGATATACTCTTACGGCATCTGCCAATAATAATGGTAACGGGTAAAGGCGAAATGAGCGATAAAATCGGCGGTATCGACGCAGGCGCGGATGATTATATAGTAAAACCTTTTGAGCCTCAGGAGCTACTTGCGCGCATCCGCATGGTTTTAAGGCGCACTGCAAGGGACCTTGAAGCAAATCCTTTAACGCGCCTTCCGGGTAATGTCTCTATTTTAGATGAGCTCTCGCGTCTTATAGAAAGCAAGTCTTTATTTGCCATCTGCTATATAGATTTAGATAAGTTTAAATCCTATAATGATAAATATGGGTTCGAACATGGAGATGAGGTAATTCGCGAAACTGCCCGTATCTTGCTACAGGCCGCTCATGAGATCGCAAATCCTGATGATTTCGTCGGGCATATCGGCGGGGATGATTTTGTTATCATTACTGAACCTAATATAACGGATAAACTCTGCCAGAAAATAATCTCGGATTTTGAAAAAACTGCGCCTTCGTTTTATAATGAAGCGGATAGAAAAAACGGATATATTATAGGATTTGACCGTAAGGGGCAAGAACAAAAAATACCTCTTTTATCTGTTTCTATCGGTGTAGTTACAAACGAATTCAGAACAATTGACCATGTAGCTCAGGTAGGAGAAATTGGAGCAGAATTAAAATCCTTCGCAAAAAGCCTGGAAAGAAGTAACTACGTAAAAGACCAACGTAAAGTACAAAATAGAGAACAAAACAATAAACCCGGCCCTTAAAGACTTAGGCCCCCTTCAACTTTCAATATTAAAACACCCGGATCTGTTCAGCCGGGTTTTTTTCTAAAAATTATTACTCAATAAAAATGCGCAGGGGGGGAGTTGAACCCCCAAGCCTTTCGGCACAAGCCCCTCATGCTTGCGTGTCTGCCATTCCACCACCTGCGCGTAGTTCCCTAAAGCCCCGACTTGCGCTAACTAGTATACGCTATAACTATATCTTTCAGCACAGACATGGTTATTATATAGTACATAGCCCAAATATAAAGAAATTAGGCGTTAGTAGTTTAAAAAAACCTTTGTTTCAGCTTGTTTTTATTTATAATAAGAATTATAATAAAACCTGTGATTTTTTAGTATAACTATAGCTGTTTTTAAGGTTTTGCCTAAAAATAATCGAATTTATAGTTAGATAAACAAGCAATAATTAATTTTATAATCGCTAAACAAGTCAATTTATAAATTTAAGAAATGAATATTTTATTTATTATAAATAACGGGATTAACGAGTCGCTCATAATACCAGACATAATTGCCTATTTAAAAGCTAAAAAGCACAAGGTTGATTTATTTATTACTAACGAAGAAAGAAACATGTTTAGAAATATATCGGTATTTAACCCTCAAATGATTATCCTACCTACTCCCATCTATGATAAAAACTGGTATTTTGATTTTGCAAAGAGAATAAAACAAAATTTCTCCTCATCTATTTTGTTTTGGGGGGCCTCTGCTACATTTTATCCTGAAACAGTTTTAAAGAACGCTGCCTGTGATTTTATCTGCAGGGGCGAGGGAGAATATGCAATTGCAGAATTAGCGGATAGGATCGAACAGAAAAAATCATACAAAGATGTCAGGAATATAGGTTACATAAATAATGGAAATATAATCCTTAACCCCTTGAGACCATTGGTGAATAATTTAGATGAATTGCCTTTACCTGACCGTTCTGTATACTATAAATATCCGTTCCTTCGAAATATAAATATGAAGAGGTTTTTAATTAGCAGGGGCTGCAAGCAGTTATGCAGACATTGTTGGAATAACGCCATAAGTAACGTATACAACAATCCTGATGATTTCTATAGACGTAAATCCCCCCAGAGAATTATCGAGGAAATTATAAATGTAAAAGAAAAATACCCCTTAACTTCAGTTCATTTTTCTGATGACTTATTTTTCCATCCCGATTATCAGCGTGAGTTTTTTGAATTTATCGAATTATACAAGCAAAAGGTAAACATTAGATTCACATGTAACATTAGGCCAGACTTTATTACAAATGAAATAGCAAAATCTTTAAGAGGGTCTAACTGTCACGCTATAGCGATAAGCGTGGAATCGGGCTGTCCCAGGTTAAGAAACGAAATTCTGGGCAAAAAGATTAACGATGGTCAGATTATCACAGCGGCAAAAATAATACATAAAAACAATATGAAGTTAATGACGTTCAATATTATGGCTATTCATTCGGAACAATTAACCGACATCTATAAAACAATAGAGTTCAATAATTCCATTAGGCCGGAATTTTCACGGATTATTACTCTATTTCCAATTTCAAATTCTGATTTATATGAATACACAAAAATAAATAATTTGCTTGAGGATGAGCCATTTAACAAAATTTCAGATATAAATACCGAATTGTATAATGCTACGTTTCATACAGGCGACAAAATAGTTTATGCAAATATATTTTTATTATTCTCATTTTCTATAAAATTTATGATTGCAACTAAATTTATAAAAATATTAACCAGGCTTCCTTTATTTTACGTTTATAAGCTCATTTTTATTTTAGTTTCAAATATAAATGAAAAGAGATTTTTTGGAGTGAATTTTTTTAGTGGATTAAGATATTTTTTGCATACCAAAGGGGTATCCAAAAGAAGCGAGAATCTTACGTCTATTTATTAAGACTAATTGACCATGTAGCTCGGGTAGGAGAAATTGGAGCAGAATTAAAATCCTTCGCAAAAAGCCTGGAAAGAAGTAACTACGTAAAAGACCAACGTAAAGTACAAAATAGAGAACAAAACAATAAACCCGGCCCTTAAAGACTTAAGTCCTCTTCAACTTTCAATATTAAAACACCCGGATCTATTTTAGCCGGGTTTTTTTCTAAAAATTATTATCCCCTCAAAAATGCGCAGGGGGGGAGTTGAACCCCCAAGCCTTTCGGCACAAGCCCCTCATGCTTGCGTGTCTGCCATTCCACCACCCGCGCGTATTCCAATGGATTCTATTTATGTATTGTTATTTTACTTTATAGCGGGTAATTCGTCAAGAAAGAATAGTATTGTTATTGCGGACTGATAGATTCGGATTGGATTTTTCTAAGTTAACTTCCGGAACTTATTTTCAAAAGAGTAAATAGTCCTAAAATAGTTATCAGAACGCCTATATATCTCTTAAGTCTATCAGAGTTAACATTTCTTACTGTAAGGGCGGCAACCGGAACAGCGCCCGTTGCACAAGCAATTAATAAACCTGTGAGCTTCCAATCTATACTTTTGCCTAATATCAAGTAAAGAAGGAAACCAACTAGACAAGTAATTGCCTCTGCAAAAGCTGTAATCCCTACGGCATTCTTTGCACATATCCCCGAGAGCATCTGGCCGCCCATGACTAAAGGCCCATAGCCTCCGCCGGATATCCCTTTATTAAAAGCAGCGATAAAACTTATTCCCATTATCTTGCGCCAGGAAAAACGCATCGGCCTATTTATAGTAATAAGAATAAGAATGCCCATTGTTAACACCAGTAATCCGATATAAAGTGTCAATAACCACTTGGGAATCTTCAGCGCTATATTCACCGCCACTATAACACCTATAGAGCTGACTATTCCGAGGATAGAAGCAATCTTAAAATCCTGGGAGTTAATTCTTAAATTTACATTGCGTAAATTATGATGAGATATACAGGCAGCTATATCTGTTATGAGTTGTGATATCAGGATTGCCGGAACAACTTTTAAAGGATGATACCCCAAAATAATTAGTATGGGCGCAAGGGCAGTGCCATAACCCATGCCCAATCCGGAATCCAGATATTCACTAATAAAAGCTATAACCCCGATTATTACAAACATATTTTTTATTGTTTATCCTAAATAGAACTCTTCCTAAAATCGGATTCACCAGTATTTTTTATAATTGTTACAGCCTTCTTTTAATCTCGTTCAAAAGATCGCGCGCCAAAACCTCATCGCCCAGGCCGTAGCGAATTTCTACGCGTGAGTTCCTTGAACCTACAGAGAAAACATCAACCGCTACCTTCTTACCTGCCTGGTCTTCGCCGCGTAGCTGCGTTACTTCATCTTTTATGACTTTATCCTTCAAAGTAATACTTTTAGCCCTGAATGCAGACTCTGCTGCCATAACAGCCCTCTCCATAGACGCGCTTTCTTCACTTGCGACCTTACCTGCCTGCCACAATACTGTCCCGCCCGCTCCTGCTCCTGCCACAAGCAAAAAACAACCGCATAACGATAAGGCCGCCATCAATAAAACACAAACAACTACGATATTACGCAACATCCTTTCCTCCTTTTTTAAAATTTTAATATTCTAAAAAAATGCTTGCCGACAACATAACCTATTTAAGTTCTTCTGTTATTTTATACATAACCCCGGCTGCCACTTCAGGCTGAGGTAGCATAAATTTACGCGCAGACACGGTAATTCGGGTTTTCCCTTCGTCAATCTTCTTGAGTTTTAATGTAACCTGTGAGCCGCCAACGTCTGCATTAATAACTCCTCCTACGCTATCTTCATTTTTCAGGGTTCCGGCGTTTTTAATCGCTCTTAATCCTGCCGCATATGCCTCTTGCCATGAGACATTAAAATCCTGCTCGGCATAGTCTTTCCCGGCCAGCGTAAATACCGCAGCCACCGGAAGCGCAGCTACGCCTGTAAGCAGCGTGGCTGCATAAACCTGTAACCCTTGAATACCTGCTGCCTTTAATGGTTCGGCAATAATCAATGCTGCAAGCTGCTGTACGCTTGTAATGTCCTTATATGTCTTTTTAATATTAATGTCAAAAACCTTAATCACGGGCTGCTCGCCAACGCTGTAATCTTTGTTTATGACTCTGCCGATATTAAGATTTACAACATCTATCTGCATGGCCATCTGTTTTGCCGGCTTTTTTGCCTTCTCTTTTTTTGGTTCTTTACCCGCCTCAACTACTTTTAGGGAATCAACATTAAGTTTACCTTCTTTATTTTTTGTTAGCACAAGCTCTTTTAAGTCAAAGTCTAATAGCTTAAGATGGAGCTTTCCTTTTATTAAAGCCGAGAGGTTGCAGGAAACGCCCAATTTCGGAATATCTACCAGGATTTCCTGAGGGAATCCCTTCGGGTTATACATTTTAAAATTAGTGATCTTGACAGATTGTTTTATAACGCTCAAAGAGAATCCTCCAATATGCACAGGAGCGCCGGTAATGTTACTTGTCACAGAACTAATGACGGACTTAATAATAAGATCTCTGAAGAGGCAAAAGGCTGATAAGACAAGAATAGCAATCAAAACAACAGCAACTATTTTTTTCAAGGTTATCCCCCCTTCAAAAAATAAAGAGTTTTATAAGATTTACATTGAATCTTTCTACTTTGTTCAAACTTTATCTAAAAAGACTTAAGACGCGAATTGGCTGCCCCGTTTGCATCATCTACCGGGAACATCGATTAATTTCGTTTTCTTTTTTAAAATGAAAGAACTAAAATAGATGGCGAGGCTTACAATAAAGAATATTACCCACGAACTATGTACCGCAAACCGTTTTTTAGCTAAAAGATTGGTTACGACTTCCAAGAAAAAGAATGTGGTGGCAATGGAAAGATACGTAGAGAATTCCCTCCGGATAACTGTTTTAAATGAAAAAGATAATTCGGGCTTCTTCCAATTCCTAAAACGGGGAATTATTATCGGGGTCTTTTCGGCCCAGGCAAGAAACAGATCTCCGAACTTCTCTCGCAAGAATTCTTCTTCGGTAAAGACGATCCGTTCGTAATAGAGCCAAAACCCTGTCCAGACTACCAGTGCGAACCACCATACCTGAATAAATAACGTAATGCCGAATACAATAATAAAATTCCCGAGATAAAGCGGATTTCTCACAATGGAGTACATGCCGGTAGTGTTAAGCGTCCGGGCAACCTGCGACCTTGTATTTCTACCCGATGTTCCGCGCGGTACATACCCTACGGTGACACAACGGATTCCAAATCCGAAGAAAGATACGACAATCGCGAATGCTTGCCAGGAGTCACCCATAGAGTCGCCGAACAACCGTTCCACTATGCCCGTTTGTCGCAAGGCAAGAATAAATAGGGGTACACCCAAAAGCGGCAGATAACTTCTCCATTTAAAGAGCCAACTGCCATGTTTCACAAAATCTTCCCGTAATGCCATCTTTGCCCTCTTTAGTTATCTTAATAATTATCATCATTAATCCCTGTTTGGCAAAACCAAACAAGGAGAACCATGCGTTTATCAAAGGTTCAAGTACTAAAAATTAACTTCGCGCATTGGTATAGGTAATAACTATATATCTTCGCACAGACAAGTCTATTATATAACAAAAATGCCGAATTTCCAGAGATTATGGCTTATTAGAGATAGGTTTCAGACTAGAATTTGAAATGCTCTTGAGGATTATCTCTCTTTATTATTTCTTTGATTAAATCAGTAAATTTTGTTGCCGTATCAAAGGCATTCTCTGCCTCCGTATACGAAATTGATATATCTATCTCGTAGGTAAAAATATTACGTTTTCTACGCATTCTGTCAAAACGCTCAACCATATTCTTATATTCTTCTCCCAAACAGTGCCCCATAAATTATACTACAGTCTTATGCTGATAGCCATCAGTCGGGCGGAAACCTTTAAGTAACATAAATGCGCGTCCTGCACGCAACATTGCAAGATATGCCACGGTATAGGCAATTCCTTCATCAATCTTTAAGTTTGCTTTAGCTGTCTTTAAATCCTTAAATAATCAATTATAAATCCATCGATTCGCTTCCAAATATAAGAAACAAATTTAACTGGATTAGGTTTTCCTTGAGTGTCACGGTAATCAAGATTATAGCTCTCGATCTTTTTACAGGTAATCAGAATCGCTTCTCCAAGCAGGTCTTCCCCAAATCGCCTGATCAAATCAGGAAATGCTATTTTGTAGATCCTAAAGATTAAGAAACTAACGTGGCGAAGGACAAGCTCATCTTTACTCTTCTTTGAGCCTTTTTGAGCTTCTAGAATCAACCGCCTCTCTTCGGACAAGGTAATCTTTGGATAGTGCCGTATGACATGACTGTAAGATTCCCACATATTCCATGTTATTATACCGCCAGGATCATGAAATTGAACTTATCTCTGTTCGTGCTATCGAAATTTATTAGTTAATGCCTTAAACTCACACTCCAATTGCGCAAGATATCGACCCTTCGGTGCGGCCTGAGCCGTTAGCCGAAGGCCTTGCTCAGGGTCGTCCTGAGCAAGGCAAAGCCGAGTCGAAGGACGACGATAATGCCATTAACTAGGAACCATTAACTAAACCACGATTCGAAGATAAAGAGATGGTTGGGGGAGAAATCAGATGCGGGATTTACTAAATTTCTTAAGAAGCGTTGTGTCTTGGTATATTAGGGCGAGTTTTTTGTTTCGGATCCAGCGCTTAACCTGTTCTTCTCTTTTTTGCGCCGGTCGGGAGTTCTGGAGAGTGAATCAACTACTACAGGGGCTTATTTTTGCGATTCAAAACCTTATACAGCGACCTTTGGATACATATATGCGCTCAGAAACGATATGGCAAATGTAACAATAATAAGAATAACGATGTCAAAAGGAAGTCGCGATACATCTCCGGTAACCAGCAGGGCACGAAGACCATCAACCATATAACTGAGAGGATTCATGTTGGCAACCACTTGAAGCCATGAAGGCATAATTGAAATCGGGTAGATAGCATTAGAGGCGAAAAATAGCGGCAGGGTGATAATTTGTCCTATTCCCATGAACCGCTCGCGAGTTTTCACTATAGATGCGATAATCATTGAC
>JAPLLU010000129.1 GCA_026387385.1 Candidatus Omnitrophota bacterium | reverse complement strand
TAAGCTTTTTTGGCGTAATGAAAGAAAGCTGATTTCCTCATACGCCGCAAGCCCAAAGGATCATATCGAGGCACTGGAGTTAATCAGTTCAAAAAAAATAGCCGTAAACGATATGATCACGCATCGTTTAAATTTATCAGAGACAGGTCTGGGGTTTAGGCTGGTAGTGGAAGCAAAAGATTCAATAAAAGTAATTATATATCCACAAAGATAAGTGAGGACATAAGTTATGGAGCTTTATATTAAACAATGTAAGAGACATAACTTATATGTCCGAACTTACCCCTCACTCAGAGACGTTATAGAGCATGTATTCGGTATCTGAGTGAGGGGTTAAATTCACACAATAACTTATGTCGAGGCAAATCAAAATAATCGCTCCATAAGTTATGTGTTCATTTAAGGAAGGAGATAAACATGGATTGGGGAATGAAGAATAGAATGAGTCGGATATTCAGGGCAAAGGATAACCGCACAGTAATGTTGGCAGTAGACCACGGTTATTTTTTAGGCCCGGTAAGTAGACTAGAAGAACCGCGTAAGACCATCGAACCGCTTATAACTTATGTAGACTCGCTTATGATTACGCGTGGTGTATTGCGTAACTGCATTGAAGCCAAATATGATATCCCGATTGTACTTAGGGTTTCAGGCGGCAATAGTATCATCGGTAAGGATTTATCTGACGAAGAGATTACTGTTTCTATGCAGGATGCCATTCGTCTTAATGTTTCGGCAGTCGCCTTCTCTATTTACTTAGCTACAGAGTATGAGCACCAAACTTTAATAAATTTAGCAAGGCTTATTGATGAAGGTCAAAACTACGGAATTCCAGTATTAGCGGTTACTGCCGTTGGCAAAGAATTAGAAAAGCGCGATTGCCGTTTTCTTTCTTTATCCTGTCGGATTGCTGCGGAATTAGGCGCAAATATGGTAAAAACATACTACTGTGAAGATTTTGATAAGGTAGTTAAGTCCTGCCCGGTCCCTATAGTTATTGCCGGCGGGCCTAAATTAAGAAATGAACTCGATGCATTAGAAATGGCTTACGCAGCAATTGCTTGCGGTGCTAAAGGCGTAGATATGGGAAGGAACATCTGGCAGTCCAGATGGCCGCAGGCCATGATTTGTGCTATAAGAAGCATCGTCCATGATAATAACTCAGTTAAGAAGGCATTTAATTTATTTAATAGTCTGAAAAAGTAAAAGAAAGTTTACTTAGAAGAATACCAAAATGAAGAAAACTTTTTTTAGAATAATTCTTATTCCGGCGGTTATATTAATCCCATTTCTTATATATGGGCAAGAATCCGGAAAGACTCGTGGTAAATTAATTATGTTTCATTCCCTTACCTGCCATGAATGCATCAAGGTAAAGAATGAAATAATGCCTGGCATAGAAAAGAAGTTTAAGGACCGTATTGATATAGAATATCTCGATATCGCCGATATCGAAAACTATAAGTTGCTGCTTAGCCTAGAAGAGAAAGACAGGGTTAAACTAAGTAATGGAATGCCGATATTTTATTGCGCAGGGCGTTTTTTAAACGGAGAAAGAGCAATAAAAAGCGGGCTAGATGCATTTATTATCCAGTCATTGCAAGGACAAGAAAGAGGAAAAATAGAAAGTTTACCTTCGATTGACTTGATTTCCAGGTTTAAGGCGTTTGAGGCCTTTACAATTGTAAATTTAGGACTTATAGACGGGATTAACCCCTGCGCTTTTACAGTACTTGTATTTTTCATATCTTTCTTGGCAGTTCAGGGTTACAGGAAGAAAGAGTTAATCGCTATAGGCTTTTGTTTTATATCCGCAGTATTTATTACTTATCTCTTAGTCGGAATTGGGGCATTCGCTTTTCTTTATCGCTTGAACAAATTTTGGCTTGTTGCAAAAATAATAAATTTTTCAATCGGGGTATTTAGTATTATGTTGGGGATTTTTGCTCTTTATGATTTCTTTAAATTTAAAAGGACAAGAAAGACAGAAGGATTAGCCTTGCAGCTGCCTCAGGGAGTAAAAAATCAGATCCATAAGGTAATCGGGTTACATTACAGAGTTAACAAGAGCGCTGAAGGGGCAAATACAAAAAGGCCCCTTATCAGGTTAATTTTAAGCGCGCTAATCACTGGTTTCTTAGTTTCTATTCTGGAGGCAATTTGTACAGGGCAGACCTATCTTCCTACGATAACCTTTGTTTTAAAAACCACTCATCTTAAGATGCAGGCCTTAGGATATTTGTTGCTCTATAATTTTATGTTCATCACTCCGTTATTACTGATATTCTTCTTTGCTTTATCAGGCACAACCTCTGAGCAGTTTTCCGAAATTTTAAAAAAGCACCTTTTAACTATCAAGATACTGATGGCGGCTGTGTTCTTTGGCTTAGGCATCTTTTTAATCTGGAGGGCATAATGTTTAGAATAACCTTACTCTCTGCGTTTTTATTATTAACTTTTGCGCAAACAGGGTGTTATTCGCAGGGAACCGCAGTTTATAATAACGAAACAGATAAGAGGCTGGACGTTGATAATAGGCAAGAGGCAGGAGATATTTATTCTTATGACTTTGGTCAGGTGAAGGAAGGGGAAGTATTGAAACATAATTTTATCTTAAAAAACGAATCTCAAAACCTCTTAACCATAAAAGATTTAAATACCTCTTGTGGCTGTACTGGTTCTAAGGCAGAAAAGAGGAGTCTTTTACCTGGCGAGACAACTTCAATAGAGGTTCAGTTTAATACAAAAGGCTATTCAGGACAAATACAGCAATATGTATATGTTCAGACTGATAATATTGACAATCCGGTCCTAAAATATATAATTAAGGCTGAAGTAATAAAATGAATAAAAGGAGGATGATATAAATGTGGTCTTTAAAATTAAGGATGTGGCTGTTACTAGTGGTTTTGTTTGGCATAGTCTATGCATTGGTATCTTGGTTAAGCTATGCTGCAGGAATAACTAATTTCTATTTTTATCTTTTTCTCTCTTTAGCCATGATGTTTATCCAGTATATGATAGGGCCGAAGCTGGTAGAATGGACTATGCATATAAGGCCTGCCACTAGGCAGGAATACCCCCGTTTGTATCAGATGGTCGAAAGTCTGGCCATGAGGGCCCAAATCCCTGTGCCAAAAATAGGAATTGCGCAGATTCCGCTTCCTAATGCCTTTGCCTATGGTAGAACCATTAGAGATGGCAGGGTATGTGTTACAGAAGGTATTTTGAAGTTATTGAATGAAGATGAGCTAAAGGCAGTATTGGGCCATGAGCTCAGTCATTTAAAAAACCGTGATGTCCTGACCATTACGCTTCTTTCCGTTATCCCGATGATTATGTATCGAATTGCCTGGCAATTTTTGTTTTATGGCCGCAGGCGCGATGATAGAGGCGGTAATGCAGCGCTTGTAGGATTGGTTGCCTTTATTTTTTATTTTATCACTAATTTATTGGTATTGTATGCCTCACGTATCAGGGAATACTTTGCCGATAAGGGTTCTGTGCTTTTGGGTAACAGTCCTTCTAGTCTTGCCTCCAGTTTATATAAACTGGTTTATGGTTCCGCACGCATGGACAAGGAATCTTTAAAAGAGGTTGAGGGGTTAAAGGCCTTCTTTCTTAACGATCCCTCCCAGGCCATGACTGAGATCAGAGAATTAAGACAGCTTGACCTGGATAAAAGCGGCACGATTGATGCGTCTGAACTAGAACTATTAAGGAACAAAAAGATGCGTTTAAATTTCGGAGATAAACTGCTTGAGGTATTGAGCACTCACCCCAATATGCTTAAGCGCATAAAAAAACTTTCCGAATACAAAGTTTAGTTCAAAATATTTACTGAATAAAAAATAATAAGACAAAGAAAAAACCACCATCTTTTTGTGGCGGGTTTTTTTCTTACATCCTAGAATTCATTATGCGAGTTACGGCTTAGATTTAATCTCATAACAAGAAAGATAAAATTGTAATTTCTTCTGGAGTAGTTTTTTTTCTCTTAAATCAAAGCGAGCTATAATAAAATAAAGCTTATCTATTTTAGTAATTCTTTATATACGCAGCACATCCTGCCCTTAGTTAAAGCAGCAATATCTTAAGGCATTTCTCCCTTTCTTTAATTGACATAACATCAGTTATGCTATATAATTTTAAATCTATGGAAATAAACGAGATTATTGAACAAAGACAGGCCAAATTAGGCTCTCTTAAGGCAAAGGGTGTTCCTGTATACGACCGTATCCTTGCCTTACGTATTGATATTGGCGAGGTAGTGAGTAATTTTCAGGAAGGCCGAAAAGTGAGCCTTGCCGGCCGTATTATGGCTAAGCGTTCACACGGTAAAGTAGTGTTTCTGGATTTGAAAGATTCTACAGGGAGGATACAGCTTTATCTTAAATTAGATATCATAGGCCAGGATAGATTTAGTGTTTTAGAAGATATAGATATTGCTGATTTTATAAATGTTAAAGGCGAACTTTTTAAGACGCACACAGGAGAAATATCTGTAAAAGTAGAGGAATTTGTTATTTTGGCAAAGGCCTTAAGGCCGCTTCCTGAAAAATGGCATGGTTTAAAAGACATAGAATTGCGCTACCGGCAGCGTTACCTAGACTTAATCGCCAATGATGAAATAAAAAAGGTATTTTTGTTACGCGCACAGATTATCAAGGCAATAAGGACTTTTCTGGACGATAAGGGTTTTTTAGAAGTAGAAACACCGATGATTCATTCTGTTCCAGGAGGAGCAGCAGGCAGGCCTTTTAAGACGCATCATAATGAGTATGATTTAGATTTGTACTTTAGGATTGCTCCGGAGTTGTATCTTAAACGGCTTTTGGTAGGCGGGTTTGATAAGGTCTATGAAATAAATCGCAGCTTCCGCAATGAAGGCGTATCTAAAAAACACAATCCTGAATTCACCATGCTGGAACTTTACTCGGCCTATGCTGATTATGAGTATATGATGCAGTTATGCCGGGATTTGATAATCTCTGTAGCCAAAAACGTACTTGGTAAGCTGGAATTTGTTTATCAGGGTAAGACCGTGGACCTTGCGTCTCCTTGGGCCAGGCGCTCTTTTTCCGAAATAGTAAAAGAAAAGTTTGGTATTTTACCTTCCGATGAGACTCAAGTTATGTTGAAGAAACTAAAAGAGAAAGGTTATACCTTAGATAACAAACGGCTCACCCGCTCGCAGGTTGCCAAGATAATTGAAGACCTATTAGAGCAGGATATGAGCCAGGCACCGACATTTATCACTGATTATTTTACAAATTTATGCCCTTTGGCCAAGACCAAAAAAGAGGAACCGCAAGTCTCGGAAAGATTTGAGTTGTATATGGCTGGTTTAGAGATAGGCAATGCCTATTCAGAATTAAATGACCCCGTAGAACAAAAGAGGCGTTTTCAGGAAGAGATTAAGGAATTAGATAGCGACGAGAAAAAAAGCGTTGACGATGATTACATCCTGGCTTTAGAGCACGGTATGCCTCCTGCAGGGGGCTTAGGTATAGGCATAGACAGGCTGGTAATGTTATTTACCGACCAGCCGTCAATACGGGATGTGATTTTGTTCCCTTTATTGAGGCCGGAATCATAGTATGAACCCCGCCCTTCCTAGCGCGGCATATAGGAAGGATGGGGTATTACAGATAGGAAGGAAGAGCGGGGTGAAAACAGAATTATTTATAAGCTGGCGTTACCTTATCACGAAGAGAAAAGAGAAGCTCATCTCTCTTATCAGCATTATCTCTATTTTCGGAGTAGCGATAGGCGTAATGGCGCTTATAGTAGTTATTGCAGTAATGACCGGTTTTGATAAGGATTTACGCGATAAGATAGTAGGCAATTATTCGCACATTACCATAACCAGTTACAAGGCCATAGATACTAATGAATATAATAACATAATAGGAAAAATAACTTATAATTCGCATATAAAAGGCTTTAGTCCCTATGTTCAGGGCCAGACATTAGTAAGGCAGGGCAATAAGTTTTTTGGAGTAGGTTTACGAGGAATAGACCCTAGCACAGAAACAAAAGTTACGAATATAAAAAAATACCTGATTGCAGGAACCATTAATAGTTTAGACAAAGACAGCGTAATAATCGGAAAAGAATTGGCTTTGCATTTAGGTCTAGGCTTAAATTCCGACCTTGTTGTCTATTCGCCTTTTGGCGATGCTAAAGAGCGCATCCTGAAAGTTACGGGCATCTTTAATTCCGGGATGTACGAGTATGACCTGAATCTTGCCTTTACAAATTTAAAAACAGCTCAGGAGATACTAGGGTTAAATAATCAGATCAGCGCTATAGCCATTAAATTGGACGACCTTTATTTGGCTGATGAGGTAAAAAATAAACTGGAGTCTGTTTTGGGCCTTGAATATAGCCTGAAAACCTGGACAGAAGCAAATCAGAATTTTTTTGCCGCCTTAAAGTTAGAAAAGCTCACCATGTTTATAATACTGACGTTAATAATACTGGTGGCTTCATTTAATATTATAAGTACGCTCGTAGTTATGGTGGTAGAAAAGACGAAGGATGTTGGTATACTTAAAGCCATTGGCATGAGTTCCCGGGCTATAAGAAAAATATTTACTTATGAAGGGCTGATAATCGGTTCTTTAGGTATCCTTTTAGGTACATTAGGCGGTTTCCTGCTGTGCGCTCTGCTAAAAAAGTATCAATTTATAAAATTGCCTCAGGATATTTATTACATAGATAGGTTACCCGTATCAATAGAGTTTTGGCCTGATATAGCTCTGATTATCCTTGCTGCAATGGTCATTACTTTGATATCGACTATATATCCGGCCAGTAAGGCTGCGAAATTAAGGCCGGTTGAAGCGCTGAGGTACGAATAAGTTTGATAAAAGGGTGGGTCTATAGTCTACGGTCAATGGTCTATGATTTAAAACTATCGACTATGGACTGTCGACTGTCGACCCTTTCAGTTTACTTTTGTATTCAATGTTAGAGGCCAAAAATTTACATAAAGTTTACTATAACGGCAATAAGCAGCTTAGGGTATTAAAAGGAGTGGATTTAAGCATTGAAAAGGGTAAGCTAATAGCTATTGTCGGGCCTTCAGGAGCCGGCAAGTCGACACTATTACATATTCTGGGAGGATTAGATAAGCCTACGCAAGGTAAGGTGGTATTTGAAGGAGAAAATATATATAGTTTAAGCGACCCTGCGCTTTGTAAGATAAGAAATAAAAATATTGGTTTTGTATTTCAGTTTTATCATCTTTTATCAGAATTCACGGTTTTAGAGAATGTGCTGATGCCTGCGTTGATTAGTCGACAGTCAAGAGTCGAGAGTAGAGAGTCAACAGAAAAGGCACTAAGCCTTTTGCAAGAAGCGGGCTTAGGCGAAAGAATTACGCATTTTCCTAATCAAATCTCCGGAGGAGAGCAGCAGAGAGTGGCAATTGTGCGCGCATTGATAAATAGCCCAAGCCTGCTTTTATGCGATGAGCCTACCGGAAACCTGGATTCCAAAACAGGCAATGAGATAATCTCTTTGATTAGAGAGATAAATGCACAAAATAAGATGACCGTAATTTTAGTGACCCATAATACTGAATTAGCAAAGATAGCGGATCAAACATATCATTTGAAAGACGGGATACTAATGAATTAAGGAGGTAAAATGAAAGTTTATATCAACGGTAAATTTTATGAGAAAAAAGACGCCAAGGTCTCTGTGTTTGACCATGGGCTTTTATACGGTGACGGGGTTTTTGAAGGAATACGTTCTTATAATCGCCTGGTTTTTAAGCTCAAAGAACACATCGACAGGCTATTTGAATCAGCTCATACCATAATGCTGGATATTCCTTTAAGTAAAGAGCAATTGATTAAGGCAGTTACAGGTACTTTAAAGGAAAATAATCTAAAAGATGCTTATATCCGTCTTGTGGTTACCCGGGGTGAAGGGGATTTAGGTTTAGATCCCCGTAAATGCAATGGGCACGCTTCAGTTATAATAATTACCGATAAGATAGCCTTATATCCGGAGAAATTCTACAAAAACGGATTAGAGATTGTTACCGTGCCAACAATAAGAAATCTTCCTGAGGCGCTTAATCCGCAGATAAAATCCTTAAATTACTTAAATAATATTCTGGCTAAGATTGAGGCTATAAATGCAGGATGCGATGAGGCAATCATGCTGGATTCACTCGGCTATGTCGCAGAATGTACAGGGGATAATATATTTATTGTAAAAAACAACCACCTGTATACTCCGCCGCAATGTATGGGAACCCTAAGGGGTATTACGCGCGATTCAGTTCTAGAGATAGCGAGAAAGAATAAAATTTCAGTGCATGAACATGTGCTTACCCGCCACGAATTATTTATTTCTGATGAATGTTTTTTAACTGGTACTGCTGCGGAGATCGTACCCGTGGTAAAGGTTGACGGCAGAATTATCGGCACTGGCAAACCCGGCAAACTTACATTGAAGCTGATGAAAGAATTTAAAGAGCTTACTAAGAAAGAGGGAGTTAAGTATTAGAAAGTCTACAGACAACAGTCGACAGTCCACAGAGAGTTTATATCACAGCTTGCTGTGGACAGTAGGCTGTGGACCGTGGACTATTTTAGGAGGTCATTAAAGTGTTGTGCGATGTTTGCGGCAAGAATACAGCTACTGTGCATTTAACGGAAATAATTGATGAGCAGATGAATGAACTTCATCTTTGCGAAGAATGCGCCCGTCAAAAGAGCACACAGATGGAGTCTCAGTTTGGCTTAAGTGACCTTTTGGCAGGTTTAGCAGATTTCGAAAAACCAGCTAAGAAATTAGAAACAGTATCCCTCAAATGCGAAAATTGCGGGCTTACTTATAATGAGTTTAAAAAAATAGGCAGGCTAGGTTGCGGTGAATGCTATAGCGCCTTTAAAAAATACCTGGTTCCGCTTTTAAAAAAGATTCATGGTTCAGGCCAGCATCTTGGGACATCTCCGGTTAGGGGTACTAAAATCTTAAGGAAAAAGATAGATTTGACAACTTTGCGTAATAACCTTAAGAAGGCAATTGAGACTGAGGCCTTTGAAGAGGCTGCTAAGATCAGAGACCAGATAAAAGAGCTAGAGAATAAACATTCGCAGAATGATGATGAGGTAAAAAAAGATGAAGCTTAACGATATACTGAATCATACCAGCGAATGGCTCAAAGGCGAAGGGCCTAATTCAAATATTGTTATTTCCAGCCGTATACGCCTGGCCAGAAACCTGGATAAACTTCCTTTCCCTAATTGGGCAAACAAGAAGCAGAGCGAGGAAGTGCTAAAGAAAGTCGAAGGAGCTATCGCAGGCGTTGATTATCTAAAAAAGACTACTGTTTTTAGATTGGAGGATTTAGATAGCGTAGATAAACAATTTTTGGTGGAAAGGCATCTGATGTCTCATGAGCATGCCCAGAAGGCGGATAGTAAAGCAGTAGCGGTTGATGAAGAAGAGGTAATCTCAATCATGATAAATGAGGAAGATCATATCAGGATGCAGGTAATGCAGTCAGGTTTTAACCTTTTTGAGGCCTGGAGTATTATCAATAAAATAGACGATTTGCTTGCTAAAGAGTTGCCCTTCGCATTCTCAGCGGATTTAGGATACCTTACCGCCTGCCCTACTAATACCGGTACCGCCATGCGCGGTTCGGTAATGTTGCATCTGCCGGCATTGGTAATGACGCGCCAGATTGACCGCGTCTTAGCCGCTATTTCTAAATTAAGTTTTACTACCCGCGGTCTGTACGGAGAAGGCACCCAGGCAACAGGTAATTTCTTCCAGGTTTCAAATCAGGTGTCTCTCGGGCTTAGCGAAGATAATATCATCGAAAATCTTAATGGCCTGATTAGACAGATTATCGAACAGGAAGGGCAGGCCAGGGAAGTGATGCTCTCTCGCAATAGGTCATTATTGGAGGATAGGATTAACCGGGCTTTCGGTATTCTTAAAAGCGCACATATAATATCCAGTCAGGAAACTACAGAATTATTATCTATGGTAAGGATGGGCTATGATTTAGGGATAATCAAAGAGCTTGATCACCGCAGGATTAACGAGCTATTTATTATTACGCAGCCGGCACACCTGCAAAAATTAGAGAATAAGAAACTCTCTGTTCAGGAAAGGGATGTAAAGCGGGCAGAGATTATCAGGAGCAGATTAAAGATATAACAGTTGAGGAGGTCAAATGTTCAATAGGTTTACCGAAAGAGCTAGGAAGGTAATTATTTTGGCAAAGGAAGAAGCAAGGCGTTTTAATCACGATTACATCGGTACGGAACACATACTTTTAGGCCTTATCCGGGAAGGCGAAGGCGTAGCTGCCAATGTATTACAGAAGATGGGCGTCTCTTTAGAGAATATCCGTTTGGAGATTGAGAAGTTAGTGCAGCCTGGCCCGGCCACACAGATTATAGGCGATATACCTTTTACTCCCCGTTCAAAGAAGGCTCTTGAGTTAGCAGCAGAAGAGGCGCGTTCCTTAGGGCACAATTATATCGGTACCGAACATCTCTTATTAGGACTCATACGTGAAGGCGAAGGAGTTGCCTCTCAGGTATTATTGAATTTAGGTTTAGACCTGAACACTGTAAGAAATGAGGTAATGGAACTTTTGGGTTCGGCATTGCCTGGTTTTGGTTCAGCGCCTAGTAAAGCTAAGACTCCGGCATTAGACGCCTTTGGTAGAGACCTTGCTAGCCTGGCAAAAGAAAACAAACTCGATCCCGTAATAAATAGGCGCAATGAAATAGACAGGGTCATTCAGATATTGAGCAGACGCACCAAGAATAATCCTGTTCTGATAGGTGAGGCAGGGGTAGGAAAGACTGCAATAGTGGAAGGCCTTGCCCAGGCCATCGTAGCAGGTAATGTTCCTGAAGTATTAAGAAATAAACGCATCGTTGTTTTGGATTTGGCATTGATGGTTGCTGGGACAAAATACCGCGGCCAGTTTGAGGAAAGAATTAAGGCAGTCATTGAAGAGATAAAGCGTTCTCAAGACGTCATTATTTTTATCGACGAGTTACATATGTTGGTAGGAGCAGGTGCGGCAGAAGGCGCGATTGACGCCTCAAATATTCTAAAGCCCTCCCTCTCCAGGGGCGAGATGCAGTGTATCGGCGCAACTACCATGGATGAGTATAGAAAATATATCGAGAAAGATGCGGCATTAGAACGCAGGTTCCAGACCATAATTGTCGAGCCCCCTTCGGTAGGACAGACTATTGAGATATTAAAGGGTCTGCGCGATAGATATGAGGCACATCACCGAGTTACTTTTCAGGATGAAGCATTAGAAGCAGCAGCAAAGTTTTCCGATCGTTATATATCAGGACGTTTCCTCCCCGATAAGGCAATTGATATAATGGACGAGGCAGGCTCCCGTGCAAGATTAAATGTTTTAGTTGTGCCGCCAGAGATTAAACAATTGGAAGGGAAAGTGGAATCAATAAGAAAAGAAAAAGAGGTATATATTAAAAGTCAGGATTTTGAGAAAGCAGCAACATTAAGAGACCAGGAAAGGCAGGCGCGTCAGGAATTAGAACAGTTAAACAGAGAGTGGTCGCAGGCCAAAGACAGGTTGCGCCCTGAGGTTTCCGAAGAGGACATCGCCAATATTGTTTCTCAGTGGACAGGTATCCCTATATTTAGACTGGAAGAAAAAGAAAGTGAGAAGTTATTAAAAATTGAGGAGGAGTTACACCAGCGCGTGGTAGGACAAGATGAAGCTATCAATGCCATTGCACATGCTATTAGGCGTTCACGTGCAGGTATAAAGGATCCTAAGAGACCCATCGGTTCTTTTGTATTCTTGGGGCCTACTGGTGTCGGTAAGAGTCTTTTGGCTCGGGCCCTGGCAGAGGTCATGTTCGGCGATGAAGATGCGCTTTTACAATTAGATATGTCAGAGTATATGGAAAAATTTAATGTTTCTCGTCTTATCGGTGCTCCTCCTGGTTATGTGGGTTATGAGGAGGGCGGGCAACTTACTGAAAGGGTAAGGCGCAGGCCCTACTCTGTAATACTATTGGATGAAATTGAAAAAGCCCATCCCGATGTATTTAACCTGCTTCTGCAGGTTTTCGAGGAGGGGCGTCTTACTGATAGTTTTGGCAGAAAAGTAGACTTCAGAAATACGGTTGTGATTATGACTTCTAATGTGGGCGCGGAATTAATCCGTAAGACAGGCTCATTAGGATTTAAGAGCCAAAAAGAAGAAACTACTTACCAGGAAATGAAGGAAAAATTACTTGAAGAAGTCAAGCGCACCTTTAAGCCGGAGTTCCTAAACCGTATAGATGATATTATTGTTTTTAGACCCTTACTCAAAGATGATTTAGTCCGCATAATTGATATTGAGATAGGTTATGTAGTGGAAAGGTTGAAAGAACAGAATATTACTTTAGAAGTCAATCAAGAGGCAAAAGATTTTCTTATTGAGAAAGGCTTTGATCCCATATTCGGGGCAAGGCCTCTTAAGAGAACAATACAGAGGTTCCTGGAAGATCTCCTGGCTTCGGAAATAATCTCTAAGAGATTTAAGGAAGGCTCTGTGGTGAAGGTGTTACGTAAGAACGAAGAACTAATCTTTGAATAACTATGGAAAACTTTTTTATAACTTTAGGTAACAAGATATTGACATTCCTCTATTTTATGGGGGGCTTAAGCAGGCTCGCTTTTGAATCAATCTATTGGACATTTATCCCGCCCTTCAGAAAAGAACGTATCTTTGAGCAGGCAAAAAAGGCAGGAGTGGATAGCTTAGCTATAGTCTCATTGATTTCTTTGTTTATAGGTGTAATTATGGCTTTTCAGACCGCATATCTTATGCAGCGGCTCGGTTCTGAGCTGTATATCGCCAGTATTGTCGCGCTTTCTTTAGTAAGAGAATTAGGCCCGGTTATTACTTCATTAGTGGTAGCCGGCAGGGTGGGCGCAGCCATAACTGCCGAGATCGGTTCAATGCAGGTCACCGAACAGATTGATGCATTAGAGACGTTGTCCACCAACCCTATAAAATATCTGGTAGTACCCCGTTTTCTGGCTTTAAGTTTAACCTTGCCTCTTTTGACTCTCTATGCAGATATACTCGGTATATTCGGCGGTTATCTTGTCTGTGTATATAAATTGGGTATAAGTTCGAGTATGTATCTAAATATTACATTTGACGCCTTGTTATATAAGGATGTGTTTACCGGTTTAACAAAGACAGTCTTCTTTGGCATGATCATTGCCTGGGTTAGTTGTTATGAGGGTTTTAATGTAGAAGGCGGAGCAGAAGGCGTAGGCAAGGCAACTACCCGTTCCGTAGTTGCTACTTTTATTTTAATCATCACTGCGGATTGCTTCTTTACTGCCCTGTTTTATTTTATCATTCCTTAACGTATAAAAGTGATGAGCCCTATGATAGATATTTTACAAGTAAGTAAGAACTTTGCAGGCCGTAAGGTCCTCGATAATCTTAGTCTTAAGATAGAAAGAGGCACAACCTGCGTGATTATCGGCCGCTCGGGTTGCGGTAAGAGTGTTTTACTGAAGCACATTATGGGATTATTAAAACCAGAGAGCGGAGCG
>JAPLLU010000140.1 GCA_026387385.1 Candidatus Omnitrophota bacterium | reverse complement strand
CCATATCTATTAAACGAGGAATGGCAGTTGGCGAATCATTGGTATGCAAAGTAGAAAGGACCAAATGACCGGTTAAAGCGGCATGAACAGCAATTTCTGCAGTTTCTTTATCTCGAATTTCACCAACCATAATGATGTTCGGATCTTGACGCAAAAAGGCGCGTAAACCAGTGCTAAACTCAATACCAGCTTTAGGATTAACTTGGGTTTGATTGACATATTTTAACTCGTATTCAATAGGATCTTCAATAGTAACAATATTAACTTCTGATCGATTTAATTTGTTTAACATGGCGTACAAAGTAGTAGTTTTACCGCATCCAGTTGGCCCAGTAATCAAAATCATCCCATTGGTTTTAGTAATATTGTTCTCAACTATTTTTATCGTCTCTTCCAACATGCCTAATTCCTGAAAACTCATTGGCTTGGTAGAACTAGTTAAAAGACGCATTTCTACTTTTTCTCCATACATGGTGGGCATAATAGCAATACGAATATCAAAAATAGTATCAGTGTATTTATACTTCATACGCCCATCTTGAGGTTTGTTATGCTCATCAATTTGCAAATTAGATAAAATTTTAATGCGAGCCACAATCGCCGGATGGATTTCTTTGGCTAATCTGATGATTTCCCGCAAGACGCCATCAATCCGAAAACGAATGAGAACTTCGTCAGCTAAAGGCTCAATATGAATATCAGTGCTCCGCAAGGAAGCAGCATAAGAAATTAAATTATCAGTTAAAGAAACAATGGGAAATTCCGTGGCGGCTTTTTCCGCTTCCACTCCTTTTAATTTTAAAGAAGCTTGAATGCTTTCCTGAATCGTCTTTTGAAAATCAGAAGACACTACCTGGCCATACTGAGCAAAAATAGATTGTAAATCTTCTTCTAAAGTTAAGTAAGGTTTAATAAAATAACCAGTATATTTTTCCAAAAACTCTAAAGTTTCTAAATTTACCGGATCTAACATGGCAACATTAATCGTCTTATCGGTTTTATTAAAAACAATCGCATTACGCGTGCGAGCTATTTCTTCGGGAATTAAATTTAAAATTTCTTGAGGTATTTTTTCGCCAACCAGTTTGACCCGGGGAACTTTAAAATACTGCGCCAACATTTCCGCGTAATAATCCCTGGTGATATAATTGCGAGAAACCAAAGTATCAACAACATCTTTTTCTGTTCTTTGAGCTTCTTTGACAGCATTATCAAAATCTTTCTCGCTTAAAAGGCCAGTTCCTAAAATTAAAGATTTTAAAGCGTCAAGAGGAAGATTCATAATACCTGTGCGCTAAATAATAAATTGGTTTATTATCAGATACTTACTTATTATACCATTCAAAAGCAAAACCAGTAAAGCGCAAGGAAGCCAGAAATAAAGAAGGGGTAGACGGGTTTGCTCGCTTATTTCGCAGAACCGCGGTCTCCTCGCTCCAGCGGCTCGGAGCCGCTGCATCTCGTTCTGCCGATCCGCCTTAACGGCGGAACCAAGCTCGGCAGAACTCCGATAGCTCCTGCTCAACAAGCGAGCAAACCCGTTTAAAAAATAGTTGATAAAATGGAATAAAACACCTAAAAATAAAACTAAAATTAGATAAACTAAACAATTGGGCCAACTGGTGGCTAAAATGCCTAAAGCGGCTAAATAGGGCTCTTCGTCATAGAAAAAAGTATTATTGAATTTTTTGTTTAATAAAGTTATTATTTTAAAAATTAGTAAGGCAAAAATAATGGTTAGTATTGGTTTAAAGAAATAATGCTGCCAGGAATAATGCAGAACATAAGTAATCGAAGTAAAAGGTGGTAATAAATGTTGAGAAACATCATCATTCTTCCAAGTAAAATAATTTATAACCGAAAGGAAGAAAGCAAAAATAATTAAAAAAATAATAAAAATTTTAATTTAGTTATTGATATTATATATTAAAAAAGTATCAAACACAATAAAAAACCCGCAACCTATAAGTTGCGGGAAAATTTATTTTTTGATTTGCGGTGATTCGAAATATAAATATTAAATCAATATATTAAGTACAGCCGGTACTTGTGGCAGCTATCATTTTAGTCCCCACTTCATACATATCATCCAACTTGCCTCCATCTGTAAGATATTTACTGGCATATTGAGTGCTTTCTAAATGAGCTAACAGTTCAAAAGTATAATCGATAGAATCGCACAAATACCAATAATGATATCCGTTAGTATTAGTTGGATCAATGGGTAAACTAGGAATAGGAGAACCACTTGTCAAGGTAGCAAAATTAATAGGAATCCAGCCAGTTTCATCTACTGCTTGAGAAGTGGTACCTACAGATACTCCTGCTCCATCACACTTGGTCACTGTGGCGTAGTGAGTATAACTAGTGGTACTACCTCCTATTGAAGGAGAACTAATATTGGTTAAATAATATCCGATTGCGGTTTGTACAGTAGAAAGATCTGATAATCTCTGACTATCTCTTGCTCTTTTCATTAACTCAGCTGGGTTAATAACAAGTATCATGGTGGTTTACAAAATCGCCAAAATAACAATAACGATTAAAAGTTCAAGTAAAGTAAAGCCTTTTTTCATTGTTTTAATTTTTAATTATTCGACCTTTTTATAATTATTTTAATAATATCACAAATAAATTATTAGTGTCAAGCTTTTTTTACTATTTCTTCTTTTATTTTGTTCACCAATTCATCAACTGAAAGCCTAGCTTTAACAAAATAATCAATCACGCCCAAAGATTTACCTCTTTCAATATCCGAGGGTTGACCTAAATTAGAGATAATAATCACCGGTAATTTTTCTAAAGTTGGATCTTGACGGATGGTTTCTAAAACTTCAAAGCCATTTTTCTTGGGTAAAATTAAATCCAATAAAATAACATCGGGTTTTATGCCCTGTTCAGTTAATAAATTTAAAGCTTCTTCGCCATCAGCCGCGCGAATGGTTTTAAAATTTTCTTTATCTAATTTTAGTTGAAGAATGCTGGATAAAAACGGATCGTCTTCAACTAATAAAATTGTTGGCTTATCATTCATAAAGATTTTGATATTTTATTATATCAACTGGGTATAACAAGTCAAGCATATTATAACAAAAAACTCCCTGTATTGGGAGTTTTTTGTTCAATTCTTCCTAGTTACTCCAAGATTAATTCCATCTTAAAGATGGAAAGTCTTCATTTAAGGCTTAAAGACCAACACCTTCTCGTTAAAAACGAGATCGACCTTTATCTATTCAAATTTAGAAATCTAAATTTGAGCAGATAAGATTCTATAAATAAAAGTTTCACCCCCAGCTTCCGCTAGGAGTGCCTTGTTATGACTTAGCCCCTGTCACCGAGCCTAGCTTAATTCCGAAAAAACGGACCTTCGGCTATTCTCGGCTTCCTTGACTTGACAGGCGGTGAGTACAGAACTCGAGAACGTATTCACCGCGGTATAGCTGACCCGCGATTACTAGCGATTCCGGCTTCATGAGGGCGAGTTGCAGCCCTCAATCCGAACTAGGGATAGGTTTGATGCGATTAGCTCCGCCTTACGGTTTAGCAACGCGTTGTCCTATCCATTGTAACATGAGTGTGGCCCAGGGCATCAAAGGGCCATGCTGATTTGACGTCATCCTCACCTTCCTCCCCGCACTCAGGACACGAACAGTGAATTTATTTAAAATTCCTGTACTGAGTGCGGGGCGGTCTCCTGTGACACATATAACACAGGACGAGGGTTGCGCTCGTTTACCCACTGAAGGGAACAACTCGCGCCACGAGCTGACGGCAACCATGCAGCACCTGTGCTAGGGTCCTTGCGGAGGTCTCGACTTTCGCCGAGATTTCCCTAACATTTCAAGCCCTGGTAAGGTTCTTCGTTTGTTGTCGAATTAAACCTCATGTTCCACCGCTTGTGCGAGTTCCCGTCTATTCCTTTGAGTTTCAACCTTGCGGCCGTACTTCCCAGGCGGGGTGCTTAATGCGTAAGCTTCGCCACTGATAGGGTCGATACTACCAATAGCTA
>JAPLLU010000098.1 GCA_026387385.1 Candidatus Omnitrophota bacterium | reverse complement strand
GGGTCCGTTTGTCGAAGAAAAGTTATTGAAAAAGGCTGAGAGCGTAAGGCGCTTGGGAGTGCGTCAGGCAATCAAGACCTGGTCGAGGGCTTCAACAATAATACCTGATTTTGTAGGCTTGACGTTCGCGGTACATGACGGCAGAAAACACGTCCCGGTTTTTATAACTGAAAATATGGTAGGCCATAAATTAGGGGAATTTGCTCCTAGCCGAATATTTAGAAAACACGGCGGCGTTAAGGCCAAGAAGGCTGCGGAGAAAACATAGCGCTAGTAGGTAGCATGTAGTAGTTAGGGGTCAGGTCATCCCTAATGCCTATATGCTAACTACAGCCTACTAAAAATATGATAGCAAAAGCAGAAGGAAAATTCTTAAGGCTTACACCTACAAAGGTAAGGCAGGTAATAGACCTAATACGTCATAGAGATGTTTTAGAAGCTGAGGCTATACTCATTAATTTGAATAAACGGCCAAAGGAATATTTAATAAAATTATTAAAGCAGGCAGTCGCCAATGCCAAAGTAAAAGGTTTTAATTCGCCTCAATTATACATATCTAAAATAATTTGTGACGGCGGTCCTTCATGGAAAAGATTTAAGGCAGCGGCCTTCGGAAGGGCAGTGCCTATAAAGAAACGGACATCTCATATAAAAATAGAGTTAGATTTGAAGGCTTAATCGAAACTGCATGAGGCGAAAGCGAGGAAGGTAATGGGGCACAAGGTAAATCCGTTCATATTAAGGATAGGGATCTTGAGAACCTGGCAAAGTGTGTGGTTTGCCAGGCCAAAAGACTATCCTCGTTTTATTAACGAAGACTATCGGATTAGAAAATATATAAAGGGAAAATTCAAACACGCGGCTATTTCTAAGATTATTATCGAGAGATTAGCCGAACGCGTTAAGATACGTATACTGACGGCAAGGCCCGGCATAATAATCGGGCGTCACGGCTCCGATATTGAGCACTTAAGAGAAGAAATAAATAACATAGTTAAAAACGAAGTATCCATTGATATTGAGGAAATAAAAGAACCTATGTGGGATGCCCAGCTTGTAGCGGAAAATGTGGCGCTGCAATTAGAAAAAAGGATTGGTTTTCGCAGGGCAATAAAACGCGCCATAGAACAATCTATGAGTGCAGGGGCAAAAGGAATAAAAATCAGCTGTTCAGGCAGGTTAGGGGGCGCTGAGATGTCGCGGACTGAAACTTATAAGCAAGGAAAGATTCCGCTTTCTACCTTTCGCGCAGACATAGATTATGCCCTTGCAGAGAGTTTGACTACATACGGGGTGATTGGCATTAAGGTTTGGATTTATAAAGGAGAGGTGCTGGCAAAAGTAGGCCATTCTCGGAAACCAGAAGCAAAGGATGCAAAACAAGAGGCAGTTGTTTAGATAAGGGAGCAAAATTTAAATGCTAATGATGCCAAAGAGGGTAAAATACCGTAAATTGCAACGCGGAACAAACCGCGGAGTAGCTAATACGGGTTCGGAATTAGCATTTGGCGAGTTTGGTTTAAAGTCTCTAGAAAACGGACGGATAAAAAATTCCCAGATAGAATCAGTACGCGTTATCTTAGCGCGTCAATTGCATCGGGGCGGCAAGATGTGGATAAGGATTTTTACCAATAGGTCGGTAACCAAGAAGCCCGCCGAAGTGCGTATGGGTAAAGGCAAGGGAGATCTGGATCATTGGGAATGCTTGGTAAAAAGAGGAGCTGTTTTATTTGAACTCGGAGGCGTGCCCGAAGAATTCGCTCGGCAGTGTTTTAGATTAGCAGCATACAAATTGCCTGTTAAAACAAAGTTTATCACGAGGATTCATAAGTAAGATGAAAATAATGGAATTGCGTAATCTTTCCAGGGAAGAATTATTGCAAAAAGAGAAAACTTTTAAAGAAGAGTTCTTTAAGCTGAATATGCAGCGTTACAGTGGCCGTGTGGAAAAACCGCATATGTTTTCTTCTATAAAAAGAGATATTGCGCGAATACAGACTATTTTACGCCCCGTTATAAATACCGAAGCGCCAACGCAAAACAAGAAAATTTCTAACGGGGTACAGGAAAAGAAAGAGTAAATAAATGGGAAAGAGGAAAGAATTCACAGGCGTAGTTATAAGCGATAAGATGCAGAAGACTATTATTGTCAGGGTAACACGCATGAGTAAACATCCTAAATATGGCCGCATCGTTAAAAAATACAATAAATTTAAAGTTCATGATGAAAAAAACACTACTAAGACAGGGGATGTGGTCAGGATACAAGAAACCAGGCCATTATCTAAAGATAAACGTTTTAGGCTTATTGAGATTACCCAAAAAGCAGTAACACCTCATAGCATCCTTAAGGAGTAAATACAGTGCTTCAAATGAAATCAATCTTAGATGTAGCAGATAATACAGGCGCAAAGCGCGCAAGGCTTATTGGAGTATTGGGAAAAAAAAACTGCAAATATGCCCAGGTGGGGGATATTGTTACCGTGAATGTAAAAGAATCTTCGATGGACGCCGTTGTTAAAAAAGGAGAAGTCGCCAAGGCAGTAATAGTCAGGACAAAAGAGGCGATAAGGCGCGAGGACGGCTCCTTATTGAGATTTGACCGTAACGCCATCGTATTTATAGACCCGCAATTGAACCCGAAAGGTACGCGTGTTTTTGGTCCGGTAGCTCGTGAGCTCAGAGAGAAGAATTTTACCAAGATTGTATCTTTGGCCCCGGAGGTCATTTAAGTGAGGACACCCCGCCAGAGGGCGGGGTGTGTCCGAACTTACCCCGCACCAATTTTTGTGCAAGGGGTAGTTGGTGAAATTTAGTGGTGAAGGCGATAATTACTGTAGATTTTATATCAAGTGTTTTATCAAAAATTGGTGCGGGGTTAATTCGCACAAACAGGATAGCGAATCACAGAAGAGCGACTTACGTCGTTTCACTCCGTAAGTCGCGTGCTCATTAAATGTATAAAATTAAAAAGGGTGATACGGTTCAGGCGATCAAAGGCAAGGACAAAGGCAAGAAAGGCAAGGTTCTAAAAGTATTGTTTAAAGAGCAGCGCGTTATCGTCGAAGGTATAAACTTGGTTAAAAAACATAAACGTAAAACTCAGCAAGACCAGCAGGGGGGTATAGTATCTATTGAGGCGCCGATTAAAAGTTCAAACCTGATGATTTTTTGTAAGCATTGTAATCGTCCCGTGCGGGTAGGGTTTACAGTTTTAAAGGACGGCACAAAATCAAGATTATGCAGGGCTTGTAAAGAAGCGCTTTAAAAAGAGGAAAAAGCAGAAATGGTCCCCAGATTATTAGAAAAATATAGAAATGAGATTACCGGGCAGATGATGGAGAAATTTAATTTGCCGAATAAATTTGCAGTCCCCAGGATAGAAAAAGTTGTGGTGAATATGGGTGTTAGCGAAGGCCTTCAAGATATCAAGATTTTGGAGAAGGCGATAGATGAACTTGGTTCGATTACAGGCCAGAGGCCAATTTTAAGGCGGGCAAAGAAAGCGATTGCAAATTTCAAAATCAGACAAGGAAGCCCCGTAGGATGTAAAGTGACCCTTAGGCGAAAAATAATGTATGAATTCATAGATAGGTTAATAAACGTCGCTTTACCGCGTACCCGTGATTTTAGAGGAGTTCCTTTGGATTCTTTTGACCAGGCAGGTAATTACACACTAGGCATCGCTGAACAGAGCATATTCCCGGAAATAGACTTTGACAGAATATCCAGGCCGCAGGGCATGGATATAACTTTTGTTATAAAGAATTCGAAGTCTAAAGAACATTCAAGGGAGTTATTGAGGCTCTTCGGTATGCCTTTTCAAACGAAGACATAATTATGGCTAAAAAATCGCAAATAAACAGATGGAAAAGAACGCCTAAGTTTTCTACACGCAAACATAACCGTTGCGCCATTTGCGGTAGGTCAGGCGGTTACTTAAGAAGGTTTGAGCTTTGTCGTATCTGTTTCAGGGAGTTATCTTGGCAGGGTTTAATTCCTGGGATTAAGAAAGCAAGCTGGTAGTATAGGAACTTAAAAGACTAGCTCCCAGCATAACTATGTAGTCAGAAGGAGAAAGTAGGATAAATGTCTAGGACCGATTTGATAGCTGATATTTTTACAATGATACGTAATGCAGGCATGGCTAAGAAGGATAATGTGGATGTGCCTGCTTCAAAAACCGTAAAGTCTATTCTGGAGATTTTGAAGCAAGAGAACTATATTGACAACTTTAAGCTCATTGAAAGCCAAAGGCAGAATTTGTTAAAGATTTACCTGAAGTATATAGCAGGAAAACCGGCGATAAGAAATATAAGAAGGATCTCAAAGCCGGGGTTACGCGTATATTTAAAACGGGATAAGATTCCTTCGGTTTTAAGGGGTAGAGGCCTTGCGATTATTTCTACTTCTAAGGGGATTGTGACGGATGCACAGGCAAGAGAACAGGGCTTGGGCGGTGAAGTTATCGGCTATGTTTGGTAAGTAAGGACATAAGTTATGGAGAAAGCTATTCATCAGCTACTCGACATAACTTATA
>JAPLLU010000132.1 GCA_026387385.1 Candidatus Omnitrophota bacterium | reverse complement strand
AGCAGATTATCTAATTCTATTTTGTATTTTCTTATCAGGGCGCTTACAGCTATGCCCGATAAATTCATAAAAGTAAGGGGCACACTCAAGATAATATTTTGGCCTTCGATTTTACCCTTACCGCTTAATGAAAAAGCTGGCTTATCTTTTCTAATTAAAATACCGTAACTCTCACTCAAGCTCTTTACTACTGAAAAACCGATGTTGTGCCTTGAGCCTATGTAAATCCTCCCCGGGTTTCCTAGCCCTACGATTAACTTCACCCTGAGCTTCCTCTCACTTCTTTTCCTTTTCCTTTTCCTCTTCCTCTTCACCTTCTTCGGCAGGTACTTCTTTCTTTTCCTTAATTACCTCCGGCTCCTGTTTCTCTTCGCCCTCTACAGGCGCAACAGCTACTTCTTCTTTTATCGGCTCGGCCACAGATAAAACAATTGCCTCAAGGCTAGTTAGAACTTTTATATTGGGAGGAAAAGTTATATCCTTTACGTGAATCGCATCTCCGATCTTTAAAAGGCTCACATCCACTTCAAAATCCTTTGGTATTTCGGTAGGCAGACACTCTACCTCAAGCTCCCAAAGATTATGTTCTAAAGAACCGCCTTCCTGTTTTACTCCGGCGGGTTCGCCTTTAGCTACCACAGGCACATTTACTTTAATGACTTTGGTTAAAGAAATTTCGTTAAAATCTACATGCAAAATATCGCTATGAACCGGATCATATTGAATCTCTTTAATCAGGCAGGATTTTGCCTTTTGTTTCTTATCGTCCTGAATCCTTAAATTGATTATAACGTTCTCTATCCGGTGCTGGTGTACCAGCCTGATTAACTGCCTATGGGCTATCTTTACCGCTTGGGAATCCTTTTCTAACCCGTAGATTACCGCCGGTATAAACCCTTTGTCTCTTAAATCCTTAACCTTGCCTCTTCCTACTTCCTCTCTTAACTGAACATCCAAAAATATCTCTTCCATCTTCTTTACTCCGCTCGTCTAAACGTATTGTTATTTATTTGTTAATCCTAAAGCTGCTATCTCCCTTAAAGAGTATATTTTCTTAATCAAACAACGAACTTACTGATTCTTCGTGATGAATCCTCTTTATGGCCTCGCCTAAAAGATCTGCCACCGATAACACCTTAAGCCGGGGGTGGCTCTTAATGTCTTCTAAGGGAATAGTATCTGAAATTATCAGTTCTTTCAGATCTTTACATTTATCCAGCCGCTCTATGGCCGGACCGGACAAGACCCCGTGCGTAATCGCAGCCCGAATACTCTTACACTTTGCTTTCTTTACTGCCTCGACCGCTTCAATCAAAGAGCTTCCGGTGGCAATCAGGTCATCGACAATTATGGCATTCTTGCCCTCTACCTCACCTAAAATATGCATTACTTCTGTTTTATCCGGAGAGTCGCGTCTTTTATCTATTATTGCCAGGCCCGCAGAGAGTCTCTTGGCATAAGCCCTGGCCATCTTTATACCGCCCACATCCGGAGAAACCACTACTATATCTTCAAGCTTTATTTTTAAAAGATAGTCTATAAAAATTCCGACAGCAAAAAGATGGTCCACCGGGATATCAAAAAAACCCTGTATTTGACCGGCGTGTAAATCAATAGTCAGGATCCTGTTTGCCCCCGCAGTAGTCAAAAGATTAGCCACTAATTTAGCGGTAATAGGCACGCGGGGTTGATCTTTTCTGTCTTGCCTCGCATAACCAAAATAAGGGACCACGGCAGTGATACGCTGACTGGAAGACCTCTTTAGGGCATCTATTAAAATTAAAAGCTCCATCAGATTGTCATTAGAAGGAGGACAGGTGGGTTGAACTACAAATACATCTTTACCGCGCACATTCTCATTAAGCTTAACCATTATCTCGCCTTCACTGAACCTGTCCACCGTTGCATCTGATAATTTAGCCTTAAGGTATTTGCAGATATCCTTAGCTAATTTAGGATGCGCGTTGCCACAAAACACCGCTAATTTATCCATTTGTCCTCACTTTGTTCGGAAGATTGCAGATAACGGAGCACAGATTGCAGGAAAGTTTTTCTGTCCTCTGTACTCAGGTTTCTGTACTCTAATTTTATTTTTTTAATAGCCTGGCCGGGACACCTACTACCACTCTCCCGTCAGGAACGTTTCTGTTTCTAACTACCACAGATCCTGCGCCAGTTTTGGCAGACTCGCCGATTTCTACCGGTGCCACTAATATTGTGTCTGAACCGATAAAGGCTTTATCCTTTATCACCGTAATATTCTTTTTCTTTCCGTCAAAGTTTGCGGTAACAGTCCCTGCGCCGATATTGACCTGCCGGCCGATGCGGGCATCGCCAATATAAGAAAAATGTTTTGCCTTTGTTTTAGAAGAGAGCCTTGAGCGCACAATCTCTAAGAAATTACCCACTTCTACATCCTCTTGGAGGTGAGTATCTTGCCTTAAATGTACAAAGGGGCCTAGCGAACAACGTTTTCCAATTGTAACACCCATTTCAATAACTGTAAATGGATAAATTATTGAATCCTTCCCTATCTTTGTGCCGTAACTTATAAAAGTAGAGGCAGGGTCAACTATGGTAACGCCGCTTGCCATTAATTCTTCATTGATCCTTAACTGCATAATCGAATTGGCTTTGGCTAAATCCGAGCGCGAATTGATGCCCAGCGCCTCATTTATATCAGGAATAACCACTCCGTCTATAAGATAGCCTTTTTTATAAAGGATGCCTATTGCATCTGTAAGATAATACTCTTTTTTGCGATTATTGAGCCTTACGTATCTTAAGGCCTCAGATAATCTATCCTTGCGAAAACAAATAATCCCGGTGTTAATCTCTCTGATATCTTTTTGGAAGTCATTCGCGTCTTTCTCTTCTACGATGCCGCATATGCTTGAATATTTATCTCTTAAGACCCTGCCGTAACCTGCAGGTTTATCAATTTTAGCGGTCAATATCGTAGCATCCAAATTGTTTTTTATGTGATATTCAATTAATTTCTTTACGGTATCTTTCTTTAAAAGCGGGATATCACCATAAAGCACTAATATCGATCCCTTAAAATTCTTTAACAGCGGTAATGCTATTTTCACCGCATCGCCTGTTCCCATAAGTCTTTTCTGTATAATAACTTTTGCTCCTACATAAAGTATCTTCTCAACCTGTTCGTGCTTAAAGCCTAAGACAAAAATGTTTTTATTTATTCCTAAGCCCTTAACCAGATCCAAGACATAGCCTAACATTGGCCTTGAACAGACCGGATGCATGACCTTAGGGAGATTTGATTTCATCCGCTTGCCCTTCCCTGCTGCTAGAATTATACAGGCTATATTCTTCTTCATATATGATTAATTATCTTTATAACTCATTGCCCGGTGAGGGCTCCTAATGAGGCCATAACTTACGAAGCGCAAGCGAACGTAAGTTATCTGGCCGAATTAATCCCGCCATGTTTTACGTGGCGGGAGAACCATAAAATTATTGCCCGGCAAGGATTCGAACCTTGACAGTCAGACCCAAATTCTGATGTGCTACCATTACACTACCGGGCAAAATTAAGTTTTGTTAAATGCCCGAGATACTAGAATGACTACTGCCCTTTCCTGATTCCTGTTCATACGCCTCTAAAACCCTCTTCTGCAGATATTCTCTAAAAGACTGCGTTATAGGATGGGCAATATCTTTATGTTCCGACTGCGCGCTATTTGAGGCATCTTGACCTACTGGACGAGAGATCATGGGTAATTGTGAACCGCATTGATTGCAGTATTTACTGCGCGATTCATTCTTAAAACCGCACTTAGGGCAGGGTTGCTTTATCTTCCTTGAAGGCATAGCGATAAATAAGCCGCTAGTACCCTCTATTACTTTTATGTTTCTGACCACAAAGGCGTTGTCAAAAGTAACGGTTGCATATGCCTTTAATTTCTTATCCGGCGAATCCTTCAAGAATATTCTAACCTCAGTTATCTCCATGAACTCTACCTCCTTGCTGCAAGGACAATTCAAAGTGTCCGCATGTTGTGTATTAAGATCTTGGCCCGCATTAAATTGTACTGGTTGTAAAAACTCGCCAAGACTTATTCTCCTCTCTAAGCTGCCTACATAAAGATACTGCCTCCTTTCTTGAATGAGCTATACCAAAAATTGCCGGACCGCTTCCGGACATTAAGATTGCTTTTACGCCTAAAATCCCTAGTTTTTCTTTAATCCGGGCTACTTCGGGATACAATTTAGCAGTAACTTCCTGTAAACTATTAAATAAGGCTTTAGATACCAGGAAAAGGTCTTTCTTTCTTAATACTGAAGTTAGTATTTTAACATCACAGCTTGGTCTTGTCAATCCCGCTTTTTTTAATATCCCGGAGCTCTCTCGGCCGAATAATTTTCTTAAAGTTCCCTTAAAAGACTTCATAGCAATATCCCATTTATTGTAAATAAGCTCAGTGGAAACCTCCGTCTTAGGCACAGCTAAAATATGCCAGAGGCGCACCTTATCAAGAAAATTCAATATCCTTATTCTATCTCCGCGAGCAACCCCTAAGGCAAATGGGGCGTTATAAATAAAAAAAGGCACATCGCAGCCAATTTTTTTGGCTAAGCCAGCGAGCTTATCTCTATCGAGATTCAAACCCCAAAGTTTATTCAGTCCTACCAAAACAGAGGCAGCATTACTTGAACCACCGCCCAATCCGCCGCCGACCGGAATATGTTTTATTATTTTAATATCTGCCCCGCGGTTAATATTGAATCTATTTTGTAATAATTTGGCGCTTCGGTAGGCGAGGTTAGAGCTATCTTTGGGGATATTCCTAGCGCTTGAGATAATCTTTATTTTATTATCCTGCCTGGGTGTCAGGATTATCTTATCTGAAAGGTCTATTCTTTCAAAGACGGTCTTTATATTATGGTAATTATCCCCGCGCTTGTTTAAAACCAAAAGATATAAATTTAACTTAGCATAGGAATTAAGGATTAGCTTCTTCACGCAAGGATTAGGTAGCAAGGAACAAGGGTTATCCGTACTTAAGCACCTTAAGAAACGATACTTAAAGCTGCCTTTTCTATATCTTGACTCTTAAGATTATACTCCCTTAAAAGATCAGCCGGTTCTCCCGATTGACCGAATCTGTTCTTTATACCCAGACACATGACTCTAGTAGGGTGATTTTCAGCCACTATCTCTTCTACGCAAGATGCCAGGCCCCCTATAACCGTATGCTCTTCACAAACAATTATGCCCCGGCTTGTGCGCGCTGCCTTTAACACCGCGTCCTTATCTATCGGCCTGATGGTGTGTAGGTTAATCACTCCTGCCTTTATGCCTTTATCAGCAAGGTTTTTCGCAGCAATGAGGCTTTCGGAAACCATAATCCCGCAGGCAATAATGGCTACGTCATTGCCTTCGCTTAATACTTGGGCCTTGCCCAGTTTAAATTCACCCTTATTTTCTATAGTAGGAACCTTGGGCCTTCCTAACCGTATGTAAAACGGGCCATTAGTGCAGGCTGCGGTTAAAACCGCATCACGCGTCTGCGGAGCATCACAAGGGACGATTATATTAATATTCGGAATTACGCGCATAAGTGCGATGTCCTCTAAGGCCTGGTGACTTGCGCCATCAGGCCCTACGGACAGCCCTGCATGCGAAGCAACTATCTTAACATTAAAATTATTATAACAAATGCTGTTCCTTACCTGATCCCAGGCCCTGCCCGAAGCAAAAATGGCAAAGGTAGAAACAAATACTATTTTACCGCAACTGGCCAGGCCGGAAGCAGTAGCCATCATATTCTGTTCAGCCACTCCGAAATTGAAAAACCTATCAGGAAACTCTTTGGCAAACAGACCAGTACGCGTAGAACTGGATAAATCCGCATCAAAGACCACTATGTCTTTGTTGACCTTGCCCAGCTCCACTAGAGTCTGCCCGTAAATATCGCGCTGATACAACATTTCGCTCATAATCTTCTATTCCATTTTATACTTGAGCAGCCTAGAAAACCTCGTCCTTTAGAACTCTGGATGGCGATTGGGCCGCTTCAAGTATCCAGCCTTTAGGGCCATGGAACCCCCCGGAGGCTTATAGCCCGGGTGGGCTTCATTCTAATTCTTTTAACGCTATTTCCGCTTCTTCCTTTGTAGGTGCACGGCCGTGAAAATCAACAACATTCTCCATGAAAGAAACGCCCTTGCCTTTTATGGTACGCGCAATGATTATGCTGGGTTTTCCTTTTATCCTTTCTGCCTCCTGATAGGCAGATAGAATTTCTTTTATCCTGTGGCCGTCTATCTCTATAGTATGCCAGCCAAATGCCTGCCATTTAGCGGCTATAGGTTCCAAATTCATAATATCCTTTATTTTACCGTCGATCTGAAAACCATTATAATCCAATATTGCACAAAGATTGTCGCATTTATAGTGGCTTACTGCCATGGCTGCTTCCCAGATATTGCCCTCCTGAGTCTCGCCGTCACCCAGGAGTACATATACACGGTAGTCCTTTTTGTCAATTTTTGCACCCAAGCTCATCCCAAAAGCAACTGAGAGCCCCTGCCCCAAAGAACCTGAGGCTACATCTACGCCCGGAGTGCGCCTATCAGGGTGACCTTGCAATATAGACCCAAACTCTCTTAATGTAAATAGCTTTTCTTTCGGAAAATAACCTGATTCAGCCAGCACCGCATACCAGAGAGGACAACAATGGCCTTTGGACATATGGAATCTGTCCCGAAGCGGCCAGGCCGGCTCCTTAGGGTTATGTTTTAACACTTTAAAAAATAAGACAGTAATCAGGTCTGCGGAGGAAAGGCTTCCTCCTGGATGGCCAGAGCCTGCCTTAGCGAGCATCTGAATAATGAGACGGCGAATCTGTTTGGCTTTCTGCTCTAATTCATTTATTTTTGCATCACTCACTATGCGCCCCCATCCTTAGGCTTTAATTCCTTTAGTTTCTCTTTGACATTATCTTGGCCGGGGTCTAATCTCAAAGATTCCTGCCAATTTTTTTTTGCTTTTTCTGAATCGCCTGCTTTAAAATATGCCTCGCCTAAGTGGTCGTAAATAACAGGGTCTGTTAATAAAAAACTTGCCCTCTCTAATTCTTTTATTGCCTCTTGGACATTGCCCTGCTTAAAATAAAGCCAGCCCAGGCTGTCCACATAAGCGCCGTTATCTGGCTGTAACTGGAGGGCCTCTTTTATCATTGCTTCGGCCTTATCCAATTCCTTATTTTCTTCAACATATAAATAACCTAAGTAATTCAGCGCCTCGTGATAATCGGGTTTCAATTCCAGCGCTTTCTTTAATTCTTTCTCTGCCTCTTGCCTATTTTTTAACTCATCATAAATGTTACCTAAAAAAAAATGTGCCTGGGCATCATTAGGGGATAAATCCAGAATCAGGCGATAGGCATTCTCTGCCTCTTTGAATTTTTTTTGCTGAAAGTATACCGCACCCAGGCTTTTATATGTATCTACATTCTTCGGCTCGAGGTTAGTAGCATTTTTAAGCGCAATTTCATACTCTGACATTGCCAGGTCTGATTTATTCTGGGAAGAGTATAGAAGGGCCAATATCGCATGCGGCTCTACTGCCTCCGGAGTGAGCTTTATAACAACATTCAGTTCCTCAATTGCCTTATCAAACTCATTATTTTTTATATAGGCAGAGGCTAGATTTAAATGAATAACCGAACTCTTTTTATCTGATTTTATGGCCTTCTTGTATTCCTGGATGGCCCTATCCACATCGCCAATCCGGTCATACATCACAGCCATTATGTAGTGGCTGAACGCAGAAGACGTCTGCTTATCTAAGGCAATTGCTTTTGTGTTTATATTAACGAGCAGGTATGCTACTAGACAAAAAAACCAGCCCTGCCTATATATATTAAACTTAGAAGCCATTATAATTAAACTGCTTAGTTACGGCTTATTAACCCCAGGCCCTCTTCTTTAAATGGCGGAGACGACGGCGCATCTTCTTTCTTTTGTGCGTCTTTATCTTTCTCTTTTTTCTCTTTCTGCCGCAAGGCATCCCTTTGCTCCTTTCAGTCGCTTTAGAAATCCCAAATCCTAAATCCTCTTTTGTTTTTAGCTTTTCGCTTTAAGCTTTGCGCTTTTAATATATTACTTTATTCAACGGATATTCGATGATTCCGCTTGCGCCTGCCCTTTTCAATTCAGGAATTAATATCCGCACAACCCGTTCATCAATAATTGTCTCAACGGCAACCCAGCCTTCCTCGGAAAGTCCTGAAATGGTAGGCTTTTTTAGCGCCGGTAGAACGGCAATTACTTTCTTAAGGTCGGCTTTTTTAACGTTCATTTTCAGGCCTACCTTTTCTTCCGCGGCAATGGCGCCTTTTAGAAGAAGCACTATT